>CAYVJP010000163.1:0-6259 GCA_964451745.1 uncultured Anaerolineaceae bacterium
CAACGAGGAGATCGAATTCAGTCGTGCCCTGGATGCGGGGACGGAGCAGTTCGCCGAGGCCCTGCGCTACTTCCCCGACGTCGAGGCCTTCGCCGGGGCCGGCGATCGGTACATCCAGCGCCTCGAGGCGATCCGGCTGGCGGCGACGGTCCCGGTGATCGCCAGTCTCAACGCGACGTCCGAAGGCGGCTGGGTCCGCTATGCGTCGCGGCTGCAGGATGCCGGGGCGGACGCGCTGGAGCTCAACGTGTACCGCGTCGCGACCGACACGGCCCGGACGGCCGCCGAGATGGAGGCCGCCGACCTGGCCCTGATCGCCGCGGTCCGGGCCGCGGTCACGATCCCCTTGGCGGTCAAGCTCAGCCCGTACTACACGGCGATGGCCGGGTTCGCGGCCCGCGCGGTGGACGCCGGGGCGGACGGACTCGTGCTGTTCAACCGGTTCTATCAGCCGGATCTGGACCTCGACGCGCTCGACGTCGTCAATCGCGTCGAACTGAGCCAGTCGTGGGAGCTTCGGCTACCGCTGCTCTGGATCGCCGTCCTGCGCCCCCAGCTCGGACCCGGCGTGTCGCTGGCCGCATCGTCGGGGATCCATGCCGGCACCGACGCGCTCAAGGCCCTGATGGTGGGCGCCGACGTCGCGATGATGACCTCGGCGCTGCTCCGATCGGGGACGGACCACGTCCGCGTGGTCGAGGCCGAACTTCGCACGTGGATGGCCGACCGCCAGTACGAATCGGTCGCGCAGTTGCGGGGCAGCGCGAGCCAGGGATCGGTCGCCGACCCGGCCGCGTACGAACGCGCGAACTACATGAAGACCCTGCACTCGTGGAGCACGCCCGGCCTGCGGATGGGCTAGGAGGCGCGCTCCGCCGCGCGCGCATCGAGCATGGCCAGGACCTTCGTGGTCGTGCGCCAGTTGCGGATCGTCATCTGCCGGTAGAGCGGCGTTCCGACGATCCTGCCGAGTTGGCTCTGCGTGGCTCGCGCGACCAGCCGCGAGTGGTACAGGACGCCGTCCCCGGCATGCGCCGTGTCCACGCCCTCGCGGACGGGCACCTGCGCGAGTGCGTCGGCGGCCCGCAGCGGCTCCTTCAGGAAGAGGACGTCGTAGCGGAACGCGTCCGGCTCGCTCCCGAAGCCACGAGGTGCGTCCCGAACGATGCCCTGCAGCTCGGCGTGGCTGCGGACGACCACGGTCGCGTCGTACCCGAAGCGTTCGGTCAGGGCCGTCTCGATGCGCGGCGTCCACCACGACGCACCGCGCTTCCCGCCGTCGAACAGGACGTTCCCGCTCTGGATGTACGTCGCCACGTGGCTCGCGCCCAGGTCCGCGAAGCACTCCCGGAGCGCCGCCATCGGGACGGGGTTGTTCCCCCCGACGTTGATGCCGCGCAGCAGAGCGACGTAGTCCGTGGGCATGCGTTCGACGATACAGGCCGGTCGCAGATTGCGCCGTCGCCTGGAGTGCCGGCCACCCGTGCCGGCCACCGCGGGCGCGCCACCCGGTGCGACCGCCGGTGCCGGCCACCCGTGCCCCTTCGGCCGACGGGACCCGACCGTGCACGCTCAACGTCCCGCCCGCGGGTCAACGTCCCGCCTAGTGCCGTGGCGAATCGCCGGCACGTCGATCGACCCCGCAGCGTCCCGCCTGGTCGTGTGCTGACTGAGGCGGACGCTGGAGCCGTGGATCGGGCGCAGGGTCGTCCACAGGATTCGCAGGGAGACTAGGGCGGACGTTGGAGGGCCTCGGTGCGTGCCCGAGGCGCCCGGCCTCGCCGCCCCGCCCCACGGCCCCGCCTCGCCGCCCCGCCCCACGGCGCGCGACCCCGGCCGCACGCGGCGGCTACGCTTGCGCCCATGACGTTCACGACCATCGGCGTCCCCATCGATTCGGTGGGTCTGGGGCGCGCAGATCCGCACGGGACCGAGCTCTCGCCGGCGGCCCTGCGCGCTGCCGGGCTGGACCGGCTTGGCTGGTCGGACGCCGGCGACCTCGACGTGCGCATCCCCGATCACGACCGGGATCCGGCGACCGGCCTCGTCGGCATCGATGGCGTGCTGTCCACGACGGACGGCATTCGAACGGCAGTGTCCGCCCTGATCACCGCGGGTCAGCGGCCGTTCGTCCTGGGCGGCTGCTGCGCGCTGCTCCCCGGCGCGCTTGCCGGGGCCCGTGACGCCATCGGCGAGCTCGGTCTCGTCTACATCGACGGCCACCTCGACTTCTACGACGGCGTGACGTCGCCGACGGGCGAGGCCGCGGACATGCCGATCGCGGTCGTGCTGGGCGAGGGTCCGGCGCCATGGGTCGAGCGGGTCACACCGGTCCCGGTCATCGCGCCGCCCGCGATCGCCATCCTCGGGTACCACGACGAGGAGGAGCTCGCCGACATCGGCGACCAGCTTCCTGCCAGGCGCGCCGCCGGCATCTACGACGCCGACGCGGACACGATCCGCCGCGACGGGGCGGCATCGGTGGGGGGCCGAGCCCTGGACCACGTGCAGCGGACGGCTCGTCCCGTCTGGTTCCACGTGGACCTCGATGTCCTGGACCAGGACGTCTTCCCGGCGACGGACTACCTGATCTCGGGCGGCCTCGATTGGGACCAGCTGGTCGACCTCATCAGCCCGGTCGTTCGGGCGCCCGAACTCGTCGGCTGGTCGCTCTCGTGCTACAACCCGGAGAAGGATCCGGGCGGCGAAAGCGGGCGGGCGATCATCGCCGCCATCGAGCGGGCCTTCGGCTAGCGCCAGCGCTCCCGCAGGGTCGTCGCCAGCACCGCGATCGGGATGACCATCACTCGTTCCGGCTCCAGCGGCCGGCCCAGGGACCGGACCGATCGCTTGATCGTCGAGAGGCTCGGACCGCGCTCGCGAAGGGCCGCGAGGTGCGACCCCGGCAGGTCCGTGACGGCCGCTCGTGCGAGCGCCGCATCGGCGATCGCGGAACGCGGCCGGATGCGTGGCTCGGGATGGTCGGAGGACATGGGGCGATCACCGGCAGGACTGACGTTCGACCTCACGACCATATCGGCTGGATCCGGCCATGGCACCTGCCCGGAAGGGCATCGACCCCAGTACCCTCGGGTCATCGGAAACGGGTCTGAGCGGACGTCCCTGCTATCGTGCGAGGGTGGAGACCACGCTCGTCGACATCCACTCCGAGCGCCCGACAGGCGGTGCGCCGTTGCGTGCGCGCTGGCTCGGTCGCGTGGACTATGGCGCGGCGCATGCCCTCCAGAAGCGCCTCGTCGACGCCCGCGCGGCAGGCGCCATCGGCGACCAGGTGCTCCTGCTGGAACACCCACCCGTGCTGACGCTGGGCAAGCACTCGGACCCGGCCCACATCCGGGCGACGCCGGCGGAGCTGGCCGCGCGGGCCATCGAGGTCGTCCGCATCGAGCGCGGTGGCGAGGTGACCTACCACGGTCCCGGACAGCTGGTCGCCTATCCGATCGTCAAGCTCCACGAGCGCGGCCTGCTCCTTCGGCCGTTCGTCCGCGCCCTCGAGACCGCGCTCGTCGCGACGTGTGCGGCCCATGGCGTCGCGGCCGCCCGGCGCGACGGCCACCCCGGCTGCTGGTGCGAGCCCGATGGCGCGACGCCGCGCAAGATCGGGGCGCTCGGACTCCGCGTGGAACGCGGCGTGAGTTATCACGGGATCGCTCTCAACGTCACCGTCGACGTCGGCGAGTTCGAACTCATCGACCCGTGCGGGATGCCCGGCGTCGTCTCGACCTCGATCGCGATCGAGCGTGGCGATCCCGAGCAGCCGCCGTCGACGGCGTCGGTCGAGGGCGCGGCGTGGCTGTTCGCGCGCGCATTCGCCGAGGCCATCGATGCCCCGCTCGAGATCGAGACCTGACCGCGGTGGCGGGCGGGCTCTTCGAACTGCGCAAGGACCCCATCACGGGCTGGTGGGTGGCCACGGTCGTGGACCGCGCCTTCCATCGAGATCGGTTCGCGCGGGCTGCCGATACGATCGATGACCGGATGTGGGGATGCGCCAACTGCACGACGCCGCCCGGCGACGGGGTCCGGACCAGGATGCTCAAGGACTTCGCGTTCCATGTCGTCGGCACCGATGAAGAGGCGCGCGTCCTCGATCGCGATCACGGCATCGCGCAGGTGTCGCTTGCGCAGGCCCGCGCGACCGGCAGCTGGCGGACCGTCGTGGCGCCGCCCGGCGAGCATCGCGCCTTGCACGCCGTGGGCACCGACCTCATCGAGGGATTGGTCAGCGGCGCCCGTGATGCGCTCGCCGCGGCCCAGACGACCGGTCAGACCGCATACCTGACGGTCGTCCAGAACTGGGGCGCCCAGGCCGGGGCCCGCACGAACCACCTCTGCCTGGACCTCTACGACCTGCCCCAGATCCCCCATCGGATCGCCGAGGAACTCGGTGGCGCGGCCCGCTTCGTCATCCGCGAGGGGGAGTGCCCGTTCTGTCGGCTGGTCCGCGACGAGGTCCGACGTCCGGATCGACTGGTGTGGGAGGACGCGGACAGCGTGGCCTTCGCCCCCTACGCCTCGCGGTCTCCCTTCGAGATCTGGATCGTCCCGCGGCGCCACGATGCGGACTTCGCCCGCGCGGACGCCCAGGCGATCCGGGCCACCGCCGAGGCGCTCCGCCAGGTCCTCGGCACGCTCGCGACGACGCTCGACGGACCCCCGTACAACCTCGTCCTCCATACCGCGCCACTGCGGGAGCAGGTGGACGGGACGTATCACTGGCACTGGGAGATCCACCCGCGCCTGCGTGAGATCGCCGGGCTGGAGCTGGGAACCGGGCTGCCGGTGAACCCCGTCTCGCCCGAGGACGCGGTGGAGGAGCTCCTGGGCCGCGCCGACGCGGAGGGAGGTGGGACCGGTTGATCTTCGCCGTGCCCGCGGCCGACGGGCGTCACATGCGGGTCGCGCGCCTCGTCTCTGGCCCAGCGAGCGTGCGTAGCCCATCCACCGCGCTCCGCGTCTTCCATCCTCGCACGGAGCACCCGTGGCCATCGACCGATCCCTCGCCGACCTCCGCGATCCGCTCGGCCGCCCGACCGCCGTCGCGCCGTCGAGTGCACGCGTCATGAGCGGCACGTGGGATCACGACGAGGCCGCTGCGTTCGTCGAGACCCTCTTCGCGAAGCACCACGGCGAGATCTACGCCTACCTCCTGCGCATGATGCGCGACCCGGAGGTCGCCGCCGACATGGCCCAGGACGCCTTTATCAAGGCGTACAAGAACTACGACACGCTGGAGAAGCCGGAGAACGCGCGCGCGTGGCTCTACCAGATCGCGCATCGCGTGGCCCTCGACGAGATCCGGCGGCGCAAGATCATCCGCTTCCTGCCGTGGACCGGCGAGTCACGCGGATCCGCCCCATCGGCGGAACACCTCGTGATGGACGCGCGCCTCTCCGGTGACATGCAGCGCGCCCTGGCCCGGATCCCCGAGCGCCAGCGAGCTGCGCTGCTCCTCGCGGAACTCCATGACCTCACCGGCCTCGAACTGGCCGCCGCCCTCGGCGTCAGCCACGTCGCCGCGCGAGCCCTCCTGACTCGGGCCCGCGAGAGCCTCCGGCAGGCGCTGGCGGTCGAGCGCGCCGACGAGGCCGCGGCCGAGGCTGCTCGGGACGCCGCCCGCGCCGCGAGCTCCGAGCGATGACGCGGTTCGGGAGGATCCGTCGGCGTCCCGACCACTGGTCCTCCCCGCACGAGCGCGCCCGGGCGCGCGCCGCGGAGCGTTTCGACGGTCCGCTCGGACTCAGCGAAGCGACGTGGCTCGACGAGCATCTCGCGGCCTGCGCGGCCTGCGCCACGGTCGCAGCGTCCTACGAGGCCGATCGGGAGGCGCTGCGGGGATTGCGCGATCTCCCGCCTGAGCCACCGCGCGACCTCTGGGCGCGGACCGCGGCGGCGATCGAGGCGGAATCGGCGGCACGCGGCCGGCGGCCCGCGTCGCCTGCGACCCGTCAGCGACGCGTCCCCGTGGGGGCGCTCTCAGGGATCGCGGTCATCGCCGTGGTCGTCGGTGTCAGTGCGGTCTCGGGCGGGCTTTTCAACGGCGTCGCCCCGGACGTGCCGGTGACCGGTCAGGCGTCATCCGGTCCCAGCGGTGGCGGGGATCCCGCCACGGCGACCACCGAGATCGCGGTCGTCCCGACGCCGTTCAGTGTCGGCGCCGGTGAGGTCAAATGGGTCGGCACCGCGCCCGACGGCTCCATGGCGTACAACGCGGCCCCGGTCGGCATGGTCTGCCCGA
>CAYVJP010000164.1:0-840 GCA_964451745.1 uncultured Anaerolineaceae bacterium
GAGTCCGTCAAGGCGATGGGCTTCACCATGGTGTCTATCTACATTCCGTGGGAAGTCCACGAGATCGAACGCGGCAAGTTCGACTTCACGGGCAGCAAGGATATCGACGCATTCCTGACCCTCATCGAGTCCAAGGGTCTCAACATCGTCGCCCGGCCCGGGCCGCAGATCAACTCGGAGCTGACCTGGTTCGGCTATCCGGGCCGCATCCTCGCAGACCCTGACCTCCAGGCGCTCAACGGCCAGGGGACGAGGGCGGTGCTCACGCAGGTGCCGCGGCCGATCCCGGCCGTGAGCTACGCGGTCGACAAGTTCTTCGACGAGACGGCGCTGTGGTACGACGCGATCATGCCGATCCTGGCGAAGCATGCCTACCCGAAGGGACGCCTGGTCGCCGCGCAGGTCGACAACGAGATGGCGTTCTTCTTCCACGTGAACGCCTATGCGTGCGACTACCACCCGGCGTCGATCGCCCGCTACCAGGACTTCCTGGCCAGGAAGTACGAGACCGTCGCTGCCCTGAACGCGTCCTACCGCCGGAACTACGGCTCGTTCGCCGAGGTCGACCCGCCGCGCCGGTTCGAGGCCGACGCGACGATGGAGGACATCCCCTACTACACCGACTGGGTCGCCTACCGGGAGTTCTACCTCGTCTCGTGCATCGACCGCCTCGCCGGGATGATGCGCGACCGCGGCCTGGCCGACATCGCGCTGTTCCACAACTACCCGCACCCGCTGGGCCCGGGCGGCGCCGTCAGCGGCTTCACCACGCCGTTCGACCTGATGGGCCTGGAGGAGAAGCTCGACTTCGTCGGCTTCGACATCTACTCCCGCAAGGAG
>CAYVJP010000164.1:850-6224 GCA_964451745.1 uncultured Anaerolineaceae bacterium
CTTCCGAACTGTTCAAGCACATGCCGAACCTGGGGAAGAAATACTCTCTCTCCGAGGTCAACAACCCCCATCTCTATTACGACTTCCTCCGCAACAACAGGCTCTGGCGTGAGCTCTACGACCACGTCAAGACCGTCGGCTCCTACGTCGTCGGGACAAGCCGCTACCCGTACATCCCGGAGTTCATCGCGGGGGTCTGGTCGTGGTACCTGAACCCGGGTGACCTGTACGACGAGGAGTTCGTCACGAAGGCGGCCCTGATGCAGGGCATCAAGGGGTTCAGCCGGTACATGCTCGTCGAGCGCGACCGGTGGCTGGACTCGCCGATCCGCCGCGACGGCCGCGTCCGCGAGGACCACGCCGAGATGTTCGGGCGGGCGAACGAGGTCTCCCTCGAGCATGGCTTCAAGCAACTCCGCCGCCAGGCCGACGTCCTCCTCCTCGCGAACCGGGAGTACGACCGCCTGGAGGCCGCGAGCGTCCTCGTCTCCTTCCCCGGTGACTTCCTCGAGACCCCCAGCGGCTTCTCCGAATACCCCTCGTTCATGACCGTCGCAGAGTCGACGCTTGGCTTCGCGGAGCCGATCCAGGTGGCCAAGACGGACCGCTTCACGGCGGCCTACCGCGGGCTGTCGGACGCCGGGTACGCGTTCCTGATCTCCGATACGCGGCTCCTTGCCAAGCGGGCCGGCCGGTACAAGGCGCTCGTGGTCAGCTCCTTCGAGTACATGAGCGGTGACCTCCAGCGCGATCTCCTGGCATTCGCGACCGGCGGCGGCACCGTGGTCCTCGGCCCGCAGCTCCCGTCGCTCGACGAGGCGATGCAGCCGAACCGGACGCTGGCCGACGCCTGCACCGGGCCGGGCGCACCGGTCGTCGCCGACGGGGTCCAACGGGGCACGTCGTTCGCGGTCGGCGCCGGCCGGATCGTCCTCGTGCCCGACATGGCGGATGCCAAGGCGACCATCACGGCCGCCCTCGCCGACGTCAGGGCGACATCGTTTACGCGCAATGATCCGCGGCTGGACGTGGCGATCCACAGCGTTCCGGGCGACGCGTCTCGTGTCGTCGTGTTCGTCTGCAATCCAGTCGCCGATCCGATCGAGGCAGAGGTGAGCATCGGCGTCGACCTCGGCTCGGTGACCGAGCTGTGGACCGGCGAGAGGGTGACGCCGCGAGGGTCGGTTCTCGCGGTGGCCATGCCCGCGTACTCCATCAAGATCTTCGATTGCGCCCTGTAGAGCCGGAGGACGATCCATGTTGCACGAGAACCCACTCATGGTCGATGCAAACGTCGACCACTGGCGAAACCTCCAGTCCCTGATCCTTGAATCGGCCAAGGGCAAACGCCGCATCATCGTCATCCACGAGGAGGGCAGGATCCTCAAGTTCGTTCACTCGAGGAGGGTCGACATCATCAAGCCGGTCGACCGGATCGACGACCCGCACGCGGCGGCCAGGCAGATCTACGAGGCCAACCCGGGCGCGTGCGACTTCGTCGCCGTCTTCGAGCGCCGCGGCTTCGACCACTACGTCGGCGCGTTCCAGGATACGTGGCGGGCGGACGAGGACCTCGACGTCTACGTCCAGCGGACGTACGCCATGATGGACGAGTACCGAGACGCCATCGTCACCTACCCTGGTGCCGCCCGAGACACGCTCGGCCTCCAATGGCGACTCGGCACGACGTACGAGGAAGGCACGAACGCGATCCGCGCCTTCGTGGAACCAGAGACGTGTGTCGTCCTCGGGGTCTTCGACGGTGACGCCCTGTGGGCCACCCTCGTCCTCCGATTCGATGGCGATCACCGTGCTGACGTGGTGACGACGGTCGACCCGACCGAGCTAACGGCGACCGGCCGTGATGCCGTGGCGTCCGAGGTGGTCTCGTGGGTGGAGTCGAAGTTCGGCCGCTGTTCGATCGGGCTCTTCGTCGACCTCGAGGGCGCACGGGTGCTTCTCCGCAGCACCGACAAGGCGGCCGCGCTCGCCGGGATCGCGGCGCGTGGCGCACTCGTCGCCAGTCGCCTGCCCGCCGGACTGGCGGCGGCCGTCCCGGCCGCCTGATCAGGCGGGTGCCCCGTCGCGCGCGCGTGTCCGCCCCTGCCCACCCGACTCCTCCGGGATGGGCAGGGGCGCTCGACACGAGCGCCGAACTCGCCGGAGAGGACCCAAGATCCATGTCGACGATCCCGTGGCCTGAGATGACGTGGCTGAACCCGCCCGAGCGTGCATACATTCGAGGAGAGGCCCTCGAAGTCGTCACCCGGCCGATGACGGATTTCTGGCGGACGACGGCCTACGGTTTTGTGCACGACGACGGGCACTTCCTTGGGACGCCCCTGGCAGGCGATCGAGCGATCGAGGTCACGTTCACCGGCGAATTCGTTGAGCAATTCGATCAGGCAGGGCTCATGCTCCGGGCCGGTCCCGACCTGTGGATCAAGGCCGGCGTCGAGTTGAGCGACGGTGTCCTGTTCGCAAGCGCCGTGGTCACCCGAGGGGCGTCGGACTGGTCGGTGGCCCCTCTGCCCGCAGCGTCAGGCGCGGAGCCGATCACCATCCGAGCGAGCCGCGCCCGGGATGGTGTCACGGTGCGATACCGTGTCGGTGGTGACGGCGACTTCAATATGCTCCGCGTCGCCTACCTGCCCCCGAATGCAAAACTGGTCGCCGGGGTCACCTGTTGCTCGCCCAGCCGCGGCGGCCTGCGGGTCCGCTTCGAGCCCGTCCGGCTCGGGCCGCCCGATGCGCGGCTGCACGCATCGTGACCAGGGACTGCGAAGGCGCTGGAGGGTGCACGGACTCGGACCGATCCGCGTCGCGTCGGCGGGCGTCCGGCAAGGGTCGAGCGCGCGGACTCGTGCGCTCCGGATAGCGACGCTCGGACCGGTCGGGCGGCACGTACATTCATCGGAGGCGACGTGGAGCCAAGTCAGCTGACCGTGGTTGCGGTCTTCCGCACCCGGCCCGTGGACGCGCCGGCCCTCAAGGTTGCGTTACAGGCGATGCTCGACCCGACACGCAACGAGGTCGGCTGCGTGAACTATGACCTGCACCAGGCCGTTGACGACCCTGGGTTGTTCTTCTTCCACGAAACGTGGGAGTCCGCAGACCATCACCGAGCCCATCTGGACACGCCGCACGTCCGTCGACTGCTCAAGATCGTTCCGGACCTGCTGATCGAGCCGATCCGCGAGTTCAAGGGCGGACGCATCGAATCATGAGGACCCGGCGCCGCCGGTGAACGGCGTTCGCCAGGGGCTCGAGCCGCCATCGGGATCGACGGGCCGCCGCGAGCTACGTCGTTCGTCGTGGCCGAGTCCCGTCACTCGGCCGAGGCGGCTCTGGACGCGATATCGCAGACTTGGACCATGACACTCAGCCAAGCGGACGACGGGGGCGGCCTCTGGTCGCCGCAGCGCCGCACGCTCACGGTCGGGCTCATCCTGACCATCACCCTCGTCGCCTTCGAGGCGCTCGCGGTCTCCACGGTCATGCCGATCGTGGCCCGCGAGCTCGGCGACATCGAGCTCTACGGCTGGGTCTTCACCGCCTTCATGCTCGGTTCGCTGATCGGGATCGTCGTGATCGGCGGGCTCATCGACCGGCGGGGCCTCGGCATCCCGTTCATCGCCGGGATCGGGCTGTTCACGATCGGCCTGGTCGTCGGCGGTCTTGCGCCCAACATGCAGGTCCTCGTCCTCGCCCGCTTCGTCCAGGGGTTGGGCGCCGGGGCGATCCCGCCGATCGCGTACGTGGCCATCGGACGGAGCCTGCCGGAACGGCTCCGACCGCAGATGTTCGCGACGCTCTCCACCGCCTGGGTGCTGCCGGGCGTCATCGGACCGGCCATCGCCGGGGTGGTGGGGGAGACCATCGGCTGGCGCTGGGTCTTCCTTGGCCTGCTGCCGCTGATCGGGTTGGCGGCGGCGATCTCCTTCTCGTCGGTCAACCGCGTCGGCCCGCCCGTCGAGGCGGCCGACCACGAAGCCGCGGCCGCAGCTTCCATGCGTCGGCGCGTGCCCCTCGCCCTGGTCGTGGCTGTCGGCACCGGTATCTTCCTCGCCGGTCTGACCAGCGGTGAACTCGTTCCGCTCCTGCTGCTGGGAACGATCGGGGCTGCCCTGGGGATCGCCGCCCTTCGACGCCTCACGCCGCCCGGGACCTTGCGCGCGGCCCGGGGCCTGCCGGCGGCGGTCCTCATGCGCGGCATCCTGACCTTCACGTTCTTCGGCGTGGACGCGTATGTGGCGCTCGCCCTCGTGGAATGGCGTGGCCAGACGGCGATCCAGGCCGGGCTCAGCCTGACCGCGGCGACCCTCACCTGGACCGCGGGGTCGTGGATCCAGGCCCACTACTCGCACCGCTGGCCGCCGGATCGATTCGTCCGGGCCGGGCTCATCGTCGTCCTCGCCGGGCTGGCCGCGTTCCTGGTCGTCCTGGTGCCCCAGGTGAACCCGTGGGTGTCGATCCCGATCTTCGGGCTCGCCGGTCTGGGCATGGGCCTGGCCTATGCCCCGCTCACGCTGATCGTCCTGCGCGAGGCGGCGCCCCAGGAGCAGGGCTCGGCATCGTCGGCGCTGTCGCTCACCGATGCGCTCGGGACGGCGCTCGGGACCGGGGTCACCGGCGCGATCGTGGCCGCGTCCGTCCGCCAGACGGGTGAGCCGGGGATCGGTCTGGCGATCGGGTTCGCGGTGGCGATCGGGGTCGGGCTGATCGGACTCGCCCTCAGCGGCCAGCTCCGAACGGGACGCGTCGCCACGGAGCCGGCGACCGCTGGCGCAGTGGCTGTCTCGGGATCGTAAGGGCGGCACTGGCGACCGTGCCAGCCCACCCCTGCTGCTTGGGGCGGTTCACGCCCCCGCGGTTCACGCCCCCGCGGTTCACGCCACTGCGGTTCCCGCCACTGCGGATCGTGGAACGCTGGAGGTCCCCATCGGACCGGCGGATCAGGCCTTGGGTGCCACGACACGTCCGCCGACGGTCAGATGGAGCCGCCGGGCGTGCCGATCGACCGATGAGCGGACCCCGGCGGCTCGGCCGACCGTCGCCAACGGCGGGATGGGGACGTGCAGCGTTACAGCCGCCCGGGAGCCGGCACCGGCGACCCAGAGCGCGCACGAGCGTCCGCCACTCCCCGCGCCACGCCGCGCGGCACACGGTTGCGACGTCGGCGGGGTGACTCGCCTGCGGTAGACTTCAGGGCGGTTCGACCCGACCGAATTGCCTGCCCGTCCCCATGACCCTGGAGGTCCCATCGATGTCCGCCGAGGAGCTGCGCGAGCGGATCCGTGAGATCCCCGACTTCCCGAAGCCCGGGATCCTCTTCTACGACATCACGACGCTGCTCAAGGACCCGGTCGCGTAC
>CAYVJP010000165.1:0-6180 GCA_964451745.1 uncultured Anaerolineaceae bacterium
TGTACAAGAACGACCGGACGCGCAAGGAGATCCTCGTCGACTTCGGGTTCCGGCTGCCCTCCGC
Source organism: uncultured Anaerolineaceae bacterium (assembly GCA_964451745.1). Lineage (GTDB taxonomy): Bacteria > Chloroflexota > Limnocylindria > Limnocylindrales > CSP1-4 > SPCO01. Next base: position 65 of record CAYVJP010000165.1, read on the forward strand.
GCTCGACAATCGGCCGCTGACGTTCGAGGAGTTCGAGGCGACCGTCAACCAGGCGATCTACATGAGCGCCACGCCGGGTCCCTACGAGCTGGAGCGGAGCGGTGGCCAGATCGCGCAGCAGCTCATCCGGCCCACAGGGATCGTGGACCCGCCGATCACCGTCCGCCCGACCGACGGGCAGATCGACGATCTGCTCGAGCAGGTGCGCACGCGCGTCGAACGTGGCGAGCGCGCCCTGGTCACGACGCTGACCAAGAAGATGGCGGAGGACCTGACCGACTACCTGCGCGAGCTCGGCGTGAAGGTCCAATACCTCCACAGCGAGGTGGACACCCTGGAACGCGTGGCGATCCTGCGGGACCTGCGCCTCGGGGTCTTCGATGTCCTGGTCGGGATCAATCTCCTGCGCGAGGGGATCGATCTCCCCGAGGTCACCCTGGTGGCGATCCTCGACGCCGACAAGGAAGGGTTCCTGCGGTCGGCCTGGTCGCTGATCCAGATGATCGGCCGGGCCGCCCGGAACACCGGCGGCGAGGTGATCATGTACGCCGACCGCATCACCGAATCGATGCAGGTGGCGATCGACGAGACGGACCGGCGGCGGGCGATCCAGGTGGCCTACAACACCGAACGCGGGATCGAGCCGACGACGATCGTGAAGGGCATCCACGACCTGAACCAGCGGCTGCGGGCCGTCGCGGAGTCGACCGCGATGTACAGCTCGGAGCGGGGCGGGGAGTTCAGCGACGCCGATCGGGCCAAGGTCGAGGCCCTGGTCGGCCGGATGGAGACCGAGATGCGCGCCGCGGCGCGGGAGCTCGAATTCGAGCGCGCGGCGGCCCTGCGCGACGAGATCCAGCAGATCCGCCTGCGGGTCCTGGAGCAGGACGCGTCCGTGACGGTCGCGCGCGCCGCCGAACGCGCGGCCGGCGCGGCTGCAGGTACCGGGCGCAGCGGGTTGACCGGCGCCGCGGATCGGGCGCGGGGCCGACGGGCAGCGGACGCGGCGATCGCCGCCGGACCGGTCATGGAGGTGACGAACGTGACGGTCCTGCCCGCGGATGAGGAGCCGGGCGGCGACCTCGACGAGCATGGTGGGGACGGGGAGGGGACCGCCTCCGATTGGCTGCCCGGCATCCGCGACGAACACGAGGACGCCGGCGGCTGGCAGGCACGCTGGTTGGATCGGCCGACGTGGGATCGGACCGTGACGCCGAACATCCGCAAGCGCACCGGGCAACGGCCGACCCGCCGGCGATAGGCACGGGAAGATCCGAACGGCCCGCCGGTGTCCCGGCGGGCCGTTCGTTTCGGTTCGGGGTGCCGGGACCGGCGGCGCCGATCCCGGGCGGACGTCAGTTGACCCGGACGGTCATCCAGACGCCCTTCTGGGCGAGGACGCGGATGGTCGTGCCGGTGTTCGGTACCGGAACACTGGACCAGCCGAAGTTCCCGATGGCCGGGTTCGGCGCGACCCAGTAGCTCTTCGAGTCGTCGAACTTGGGGTTCGCCTTCAGGCCACCGTAGGACTTGCCGACGGAGTTGTAGTGCAGGCGGATCCGGTCGGTCCGCTGCAGCCCGAACGTGGCGTCATAGGACTGGACGCGCGGGCGCCAGACCTGGCCGTCCGGACGGATGAGCAGCTTGGGATGGGCATCGATCGGCAGGAAGAGCCCACCGCAACGCCCGGCCAGGCAGTTGTCACCGACGTTGTTGTCGGCGAAGGACGTGTCGTAGTACCAGATCAGCAGGCCGTCCTGATACGGGAAGTGCTCGACCCAGTTCTGGCGCTTGGCATTGTCGAGCCGGCCGAAGTTGTACGGACCGGTCTTGAGGCCCTTGTCGTAGCCCCAGTAGACGCGGTTCTCCGCGATGTACATGTTGAAGAAGGACTGGGTGATGGTCCCGGTCGTCGCGAGGAACCCGGCGAACGTCCAGCCAGCATCGGCTTCGGCGCCGTCGAGGGCCTGGCCGGTGATGTCGATGTCGTCGATCGCGATGCCGTTCCCGACCACCGCGCCGTCCGTCCAGTACCGGAACCCGATCTCCACGGTCTGTCCGGCGAACGCCGACAGATCCGCGGTCAGGTCCACGTAGCCGGCGCTGGAGCCGGTGATGCCGTTCCCGAAGTTCTGGCCGTTGGGATTGGCGGCCGTGGAGAGGTTGGTGGCGACGGGGTTGCCGTCCACCGTCAGGTAGGCGTAGTCCCAATCCTCTTCGATGTCGTACTCGACCTTTGCGGCGAGGCTCGGTGAGCCGGCCGGCAGGGTGATCGATCGCGTCATCGAGTTGTCGAGGTCGTTCCCGGAGCCCGAGTGGTAGAACTGGGTCCCGGCGTACGGGGCGCCGACGACCGTCTGGACTTCCTTGTCGGGGAGCAGGACGAGCAGCTGCTGGGCCCTGGTGGTGTTGTACTCGGCGGGTCCCATGTCGACGCGCATCCGCTCGCCGTAGGGGACGACCTCGTAGTTGGACCAGCCCAGGAAGATCTTCTCGTAGGCGCTCATGTGGATCGGCTTGGAGCCGATGCCGTCCTTCGCCTTGCCCGAGTTGCCGTAGGAGCCACTCGAGTACAGCGTCCAGAAGCCCGTGGAGTTCTCCGCACCACCGGTGTTGCCGCTGGTGTCGTACAGGTCGGGCAGCCCGAGGTCGTGGCCGAACTCGTGGGCGAAGACGCCGACGCCGCCGTTCTCCGGTTCGATGGTGTAGTCGCCGATCCACTTGCCGGAATCGCCGACCTGGATGCCGCCGAGCAGGTTGCCGGTCGGGCCGGTGCTGCCGATATCGCTGAAGAACGCGTACCAGCGGTGGCTCCAGATGGCATCGGTGCCCTGGGCGCCGCCCCCGGTCTCCTCGCCTTCACCGGCATGGACCGACTGGAAGTGATCGATGTAGCCGTCCGGCTCATCGAAATTGCCGTCGCCGTCGAAGTCGTAGCGGTCCCACACGTCGAACTGCGCGAGGTAGGCGTCGATGTCCGCGGGTGTCTTTCCCGCGGCGATCTGCGCGTCATACCAGGCGTTGACCGAGTCCTGGACGAAGAGCCAGGTGCGAGCACAGACGATGTCCCCGCAGTAGTTGGCGCCGTAATTCGCGGCGTTGCCCGCGACCTGGACCCAATCCTCGACGGTGCCGTTCACCGTGTACCGCCCCGAGGACTGTTCCAGGTAGAAGTTGCGCATCGAGATCGCGTTCTTCTTCTCCGAGAAGAGCAGCGTGTCGAAGTACGCCTGGCTGAAGTCGCTGGTCCAGATCGTCGTGTTGTCGTACTTCCGATTCGGCTTGGGGATCTCGTTGTGGAGCGGCCCGACGGCCCCACCGTAGGTGGGATTCACGCCGTCACCGAACTCGCCGAGCACGGTCCAGATCGTGTCCTCGCCTTCACGGTCGAGCTCGACGAAATGGCCCTTCTTGACCCGGACCGTCCCGTTCGCGCGCTTCATGCGCTCGCCACTGAGGACCATCTGCAGCCCTTCCTGGCGAAGGGCGGCCTGCTCCGCGCCCAGTGGATGCGGCAGGTTGTCGACCGGCGATGCGTCAGGCTCGCGCGGCGCTTCACGGGGCTTGGCGGCCGATGCGCTCCCGACCGACGCCAACAAGATCGCGATGGTCGCACCCGCGACCAACAGCTTCCTCAACGGTTCTCCTCCGATACAGGGGTGGCGCCCTGCAAACCGCGGCGGGATCAATGAGGCGGCGGGACCAAGGTGGCTCCGTGGCCTTGGTCGGATGGGGGTCCGCACGCTGGTGATGGGGCGCCACGAGGACCTGGGGATCTGGCGCACACCATAGTCGCCCGCGGTGACCTGCCGCAACTCGCGGCGTCGTCCACGGGCCGCCAGCTGCGACGAACCTGGCGCGTCCGCGCACAGGACCCGGGCGGTACATTGGTCCCGTGAGCGACGACCCACGGACGACCCCCCAGCGCAGGACCAAGTTGGTCTGCACGATCGGCCCGGCATCCACCGGGCAGGCGGATGCCCTGGTGGCGGCCGGGATGGACGTCGCGCGACTGAACTTCTCCCACGGGACGCCGGCGACCCGGGGGGCCAGCGCGACGAATGTCCGGCGCGCTGCGGAGGCCGCGGGGCGTCCGGTCGCGCTCCTCGCGGACTTGTCCGGACCCAAGATCCGTCTCGGCGATCTGGTCGGCGGGTCGGTGACGCTCGTGGCCGGCGGCCGCTTCGTCCTGCGCTCGGGCGCGCCCGGGGTCCGTGGCGATCAGCGCGGCGCGTCGGTGACCTACCCACGGCTCGATCAGGACGTCCGCCCCGGTGACGCGATCCTGCTCGCCGACGGGGCGGCCCAGCTCCGCGTGGTATCCGTGACCGATGGGGTCGTCACCGAGGTGGTCCGGGGTGGCACCGTGCGATCGCGACAGGGCGTGAGCATCCCGTCCGAACGCGTCTCCACGCCGGCGCTGACCCGCAAGGACCGGGCGGACGTCCCGCGGGCGCTGGCCCTCGGCGTCGACTACGTCGCCCAATCGTTCGTCCGCTCACCCGACGACGTCCTGGCCCTCCGTGCCCTGCTCGGCGCCGCCGGGCCACCGATCGTCGCCAAGATCGAGACGCGCCAGGCGATCGACCGATTCGACGCCATCCTCGACGTCGTCGACGCGGTGATGATCGCGCGCGGCGACATGGGCGTCGAGTTGCCGTACGAGGAGGTGCCGATCATCCAGAAGCAGCTCGTGCGCCGCGCCCTGGACCGGGGGATCCCCTCGATCGTCGCGACCCAGATGCTCGAATCGATGATCGTCTCGCCGCGACCGACCCGGGCGGAGGCGAGCGACGTGGCCAACGCCGTCTTCGACGGGACCGACGCGATCATGCTCTCCGGGGAGACGGCCGTCGGGGCGTTCCCGATCCTCGCCGCCGAGGCGGCCGTTCGGATCATCCGGCTGTGCGAGGATCGAGGCGCGGCGATGCTCGCGAGCGGGGCGCCCAGCCCGGCATCCGGCGACGCCGGCGCGCTTGCCTATGCGGCGGTCGCGATCGCCCGGGCCGACCCGGAGATCTCGGCGATCGCGTGCTACACGCGATCGGGTCGGACCGCCCGCCTGCTGTCCGCCCTCCGCCCACCGGTCCCGGTCCACGCCTTCTCGCCGGATCCTGCTGTCGTCGCCCGGCTTGCGCTGGTCCATGGGATCGTCCCGCGGACGTGTGTCGCGCCGTCGGACACGGCCGCCCGGCTCGGGCTCATGGCCTGGCTGATCAAGGAATCGGATGCCATCCCGGCCGGGGCCGCCGTCGTGCTGGTCGCATCGACCGCGGCCGCAGGGACCGGTCCGAACCTGCTCGAGGTCCATCGCCTGCCCGCCTGAATCGAAGTGGTGCGCGGACGCCACGAATTTCGTGTGGACTGCGCTGTGGTGCGGAGCGGTTCAGGGTAGATTTCGAGGGTGTTCGCTGGATTGGCGTCGATCCTGATCAACCAGTCGCTCGACCTGTTGTCGCTGGCCGCGAGCGGCATCTCCCGCGCCGCGAACACCGACTTCCTGCGCCTGGCGACCCTGCTCCTCGCCCAGGCGTTCGACCTCGCCACCTTCAGCGTGATGGTCGCCCGACACGGTCATACCGCCGAGGCGAACCCGATCGTGAGCGACCTCTTCGTCGCCTATGGCATGCCCGCCGTGGTCCTTGCCAAGCTGGCGCTCGTGGTCCTCGTCGGCGCGTTGTGGGTGTCGGCGTCCACGCAACGCGATGGTGGGCGGGTGTGGGCGGTGGTCGGTGGCCTGCCGCTCGCCCTCGCGATCACGGCCGGGCTCATCGGCGGCATCACGAACGCGGCCACGTTCCTCGCCTGACCCGCTGCACCCCGGCGAACGAACACCTGTTCGAAAGTCGGACCGTCCGCTAGACTAGTCACGTGCCCCAGGATCAACTCGTCGTGCGCGGTGCGCGCGAACACAACCTCAAGGACGTCACCGTCGCGTTCCCGCGTGACCGGCTCGTGGTCATCACCGGGCTGAGTGGTTCGGGCAAGTCCAGTCTTGCCTTCGACACCATCTACGCCGAGGGGCAGCGCCGCTACGTGGAGAGCCTCTCCGCCTACGCGCGGCAGTTCCTCGGGCAGATGGAGAAGCCGGACGTCGATCAGATCGACGGGCTCTC
>CAYVJP010000166.1:0-6163 GCA_964451745.1 uncultured Anaerolineaceae bacterium
TTGGCTTCCGATCGACAGACGCGGAGCACGGATTCGAGTTCGCGCGCCGTCCGCACCATGCGCATGCCCTTCCCGCCGCCACCCGCCGATGGCTTGATGAGCACGGGGTAGCCGATCCGCTCGGCCTCGCTCAGGGCGTGGAGGTCGTCGCGCAGCATGCCATCGGACCCCGGGATCGTCGGCAGCCCGTGGGCGCCCAGCAGCTGGCGCGTGCCCGCCTTGCTGGCGAACCGCTCCAGCACGTTCGCGGGCGGTCCGATGAACACGAGGTCGTGCGCAGCCACGACCTCGGCGAACCCCTCGTCCTCCGAGAGGAACCCGTATCCGGGATGGATCGCGTCGCAGCCGGTCACGAGCGCTGCCGAGATCACGGCCGGTGCGGACAGGTAGGACCGCGTCGCCTCGGCAGGGCCGATGCAGATCGCCTCGTCGGCGAGGGCGACCGGGAGCGAATCCCGATCGGCTTCGCTGTAGGCGACGACCGCCTCCACGTCCAGCGCTCGGCACGCCCGCAGGATGCGCAGCGCGATCTCCCCGCGGTTGGCGATGAGGACCTTACGGAACATGGATCACCCGCCCGAGCCGTTCGTCGACGTCGGCGACGGCGCGGACGTCGCGATGATCTCGATCGCGAGCAGCTCCTGGCCGTACTCCACCGCGTCGCCCGATTCGGCCAGGGCCGACCCGATGATGCCGTCGACCGGCGAGAGCACCTCCTGCGCCACGCCGAGCATGTCCACGGCGCCGAGCCGGTCGCCCGAGCGGACGCGGTCGCCGGCACTGAGGTCCGTTCGCGGCCGGTAGATCCCGACCGCCGGCGACGTCGCCACGCCGCGCGACGCGTTGCGCGTGGGCGTCGTCCCGTCGGGCGCGTGATGCGTGCCGCGGGCCGCGCGATCCGGGTGACGATCCGCACGCTCACCGGCGCCCCGCTCCGTGCCTCGATCCGCCGGGCGACGCTCGCGACCGGCCGGCGGAGTGCTGGACCCGGACCCATCCGCGGGACGCCGCAGCCGCACCCGCCAGGCACCCTCGCGGACCTCGAGCTCGCCGAGCCGCGTGGCTCCGAGCTTGGCGATCAGCGACGGGAGCAGCTCGACGGTGAGCCGCTCGATCGCGGCATGGTCCGCGGAGCGCTCGTCGGCAGTGCGAGCCGGCCGGTGCGCGTCGGGGGAAGGCGATTCGGGCACTCGCTAGACCTCCTCGCGGGCCGGTGGTTCGTCGCGCGACCAGCCCGCCACCCCGGGGCTCGGGGGACGACGGCCGGGATCGAGCAGGTCGCGGAGCCGATCGGCGAGGCTCCGGTCGATCCGCTCGGGCGCCCCGGTCGGCGCGACCTCAGTGTAGGCGCCCAGAGCCCGGTAGCGTCGGTAGCGCGACTCCACGAGCGCATCCGTCGACAGCGCCTCCAGCGCTGCCAGCCGGTCCACGATGATGTCGCGCAGGCGGCGAGCCGTCTCTTCGGGATCGGCGTGCGCCCCTTCACCCGGCTCGGCGACCACGATGTCCACGACCCCGAGCGCATGCTGGTCGGCAGCGGACATGCGCATGGCCGCGGCAGCCGTCGCGGCCTCGTCGGGGCTGCGCCACAGGATCGATGCGCAACCTTCCGGGCTGATGACCGAGTAGACGGCGTTCTCGAGCGCGATGACGACGTCGCCGACGGCGATGGCCAACGCTCCACCGGAGCCACCTTCGCCGGTGATGACGGTGACGATCGGCGTGCGCAGGCGGCTCATGAGACCGATCGACCGCGCGATCGCCTCGGCGATCCCGCGCTCCTCCGATTCGGGCCCGGGATGCGCACCCGGCACGTCCACGAAGGTGACGATCGGGAGCCCGAACCGCTCGGCGAGTTCCATCACCCGCATCGCCTTGCGGTAGCCCTCCGGATGCGGCATGCCGAAGTTGCGCCGGATGTTCTCCTCGGTATCGGCGCCCTTCTGCTGGCCGACCACGACGATCGGCCGCCCATCGAGGCGAGCCAGGCCCGTCACGATCGCGGCGTCGTCGCCGAAGAGCCGGTCGCCGTGCAGTTCGACGAAGTCCTCGGTCATGGCGGCGACGAACTCGAGGGTGCGCGGGCGTCGCAGGGAGCGAGCCACCTGGATGCGCGCCCAGACGTCGTCCTTCGCGCTCGCGGCGGCGGGTCCCAGCGTCGTGCCGTTGGTCAGGACCGTCGCCTCCGCCTCGCCCGGCGGGTCGGTCGGCCCCTGGTCGTCGGATGGGGCATCGCTGCCGGCGAGGTCGCCGGCGATGTCCCCCACCTTGTCGGCGATCGTGGACAGGAACGAGAGCGGGCGGAAGGCCGGGACATCGTCGTCGTCCACCGCATCGGGAGGCGTCGCGGCCCCGCGGACCGGGAGCAGGTGCAGCAGCCGTGCCAGCTCATCGCGCAACTCCGCGCGCGCGACGACGCGGTCCACGAAGCCATGGCTGAACAGGAACTCGGCGCGCTGGAATCCGGGGGGCAGCTCGGAGGCGATGGTCCCTGCGGCGACCCGGGCACCGGCAAACCCGATGAGCGCGTCGGGCTCGGCGATGTTCACGTCGCCGACGGCGGCGAACGACGCGAAGACGCCACCGGTCGTGGGATCGGACAGGACCGAGATGAACGGGACACCCGACTCGCGCAGCCGCTCCAGGGCCCCGAGGGTCTTGGCGAGCTGCATGAGGGCGAGGGTGCCCTCCTGCATCCGGGCGCCGCCGGACGCGCTCACGATGAGCAGCGGCGTCCGCGACTCGAGGGCGTACTCGGCGGCCCGGGTGACCTTCTCGCCCACGACCGCGCCCATGGATCCGCCCATGAACCCGAAGTCCATCACGCACGCGGCGACCGTCACCCCGCCGATGGCACCGGTCCCCCACACGGCCGCGTCGCGCATGCCGGTCGCGAGCTGCGCCGCAGCGAGACGGTCCGGGTACGCCTTCTGGTCCACGAACGCCAGGGCGTCCACGGACTGCAGCCCGGCGTCGCGCTCGGCCCACGTGCCATGGTCGATGAGCTGCTCGATCCGGGCCGACGCCGACAGACGGAAATGGTGACCGCAGGTGGTGCACACCCGCTGGTGCTTCTCGAGCTGCTTGTTGAACAGCATCGTGGAACACGTCGGGCACTTGGTCCACAGGTCCGGCGGATAGACGTCGCGCCGAGCGCGGAACGACGGCAGCTTGAGCGGCATCAGACGAGCCTCGCCCGGGCGACGGCGCGAGCCGCACGGGTCATGGGATCGACGGACGAGCGGTTCAGCCGCCAGGCGACGAACGCCGCCCCCGCGATCGACAGTGCCGCCGACGTGAGCACGCCCCCGATCACGACCGGCCGGCCGACGGACGGCCGGGCCCCGGGGCCGCGCACGTCGTCGGGGACGGGAAACGCTACGACCTCGCCGCGGTCGAGGCGCCGCGAGACCGCGGCGAGCGTGGCAGCCAGGTCCTCCTCGAAGCGGAACGACGGGTGGTAGCGCGGCAGGGCGCCGGCGAGTCGTCGTGCCGTGGCCGCGAGTTCGTCGGGGACGCCGTCCGGATCCATGGGCTCGCGCGCGAGCAGCGATTCGAGGTAGCGGTCGACGACGAACGCCTCGATGTCGCCGTCGCGCCCGAGCGAACCCGCCGTCACCGGCGATCCCGCCCCAGGTCGCCGGCGACGGAGCGGAGGGCCCGATGGAGCAACACGCGAACCGCGCCCTCGGAGCGATCGAGGACACCGGCGATCTCGGCCGTGGACATCTCGTGGACGAAGCGCAGGACGACCGCTCGTCGACGGTCGCCGGACAGGCGCTCGACGGCCTGCCACGCGGCGGCGGCCTCCGCACGGACCACCGCGGACCCCTCGATGTCCATCGGGTCGGCGGTGGCGTGGGCGGTCTCGAGCGTGGCTTCGGGTCGACGGCGCTGGGCGCGGCGACGCTCGGCGATGACGTTACGGGCGATCCGGAACAGCCAGATCCGGAACGTCGACGCCTCGGGGCCATCCTCGGACCCGGCCCGTTCCTCGAAGCGCCCGAGGTTCGCCAGGGCGGCGAGGAACGTGCGTGCCGTGGCGTCTTCCGCCTCGTGGTGATCGCGCAGTTCGTAGATCGCGAAGTTGTACACCTGGGCGACGTACTTCCGATACAGGGCCTCGAACCGGGCCGGGTCCGCGCGTGCCGCCTCCACCAGGGACCGGTCGCGATCCAGGCGGGCGAGGCGCGCAGGGGACGCTCCCTCCGGGCGTTCCCCCCTCCTCAATGCCGGTCGGTTCATCGCGTTACACCCGCTGGCGTCGCCCGGTTCGCCGAGGCGAGCCGGACGTGCCGGATCTCCCCGACGAGCACGTGCCGCTCGGCTCCATGGTCGCCGCGTCCATCGGTCACGACGAGTGCGCCGCTGGAGGCGTCCACGCCGAGCGCCCGGACCGTCTCCACGGTCCCGTCCGGAGCCACGACATCCACGTCGCGGCCGGTCGTCAGCTGCCGTGCGCTCCAATCCGCGACGTCGAACCGGCCGGCACGCAGCGCAGCGATGCGAACCTCGAGGCGGCCGAGGAAGGCATCGAGGAGGGCGGCGTGGTCGATCGGGCGACCGGACGAGGCCTCGCGCAGCGAGGTCATCGTCGACGCGAGCTCGGCCGGAAAGTCCGCGGCCCTCCAATCGGTGTTCACCCCGAGCCCGACGACCGCCCACGGGTCGTCGCTCCCCAGGCCGCCGGTCTCGCCCAGGACGCCCGCCAGCTTGCGAACGTCCGTGGGGATCTGCGGGGCCATCGGGATCGCCGCGCCCACCGTCTCGACCACGAGGTCGTTGGGCCATTTGCAGCGGATCGCCTGATCCGGGAGCCCGGCCACCTCCTCGGCGGCATCGGCCATCGCCAACGACACGGTGGCCGCCAGTCGCCAGACCCGATCGGGGGCCAGCCAGCTCGGCCGGAAGCCGAGCGAGAGCAGCAGTGCCGCCCCGGGTGGGGCGACCCAGGCCCGTCCGTCGCGCCCACGGCCCGCGGTCTGCTCGTCGGCGATGGCGAGGCAGACCTCCGGCGTCCCGTCCGACAGCCAGTCGCGGACGACATCGTTCGTGGATCCGACGGCGGGGAACCGCTCCTGGCGGGCGAGGAAATCGGTCATGACGCTCGGGGAGGGCGGCTCAGCCGGCCGCCGCGACCTCGAGCGGCTCCGGACGCTCCAGCTCGAAGGCGGCATGCAGGGCGCGCAGGGCGGTCTCCAGCTCCTCCTCCGCGATCATGCAGGTGATGCGGACCTCGGATGTCGAGATCATCTCGATATTGACGCCGGCATCGGCCAGCGTCCCGAACATCCGCGCCGCGTAGCCTGGGGCGTTGTGCAGGCCGGCGCCCACGATGCTCACCTTGGCGACGCTGGCGTCGGTCGTGAGTTCGCGTGCCCCGAGCTCCCGGACCACGGGCTCCAGGGTCTTCTTGGCCTTGCCGAGCTCCACCTGCGGCACCGTGAACGAGAGGTCCGTCTCGCCCCCGTGCCCGACGTTCTGCACGATGAGGTCGATGTTGACACCGGCCTCGGCCAGCGGATCGAAGATGGCCCGGGCGATCCCCGGCCGATCCGGGACCGCGACGACCGTGACCTTCGCCACGTTCCGGTCGTGGGCGAGCCCGCGGACCTTGTTGCGCTGCTCCACGAACGGATCCTCCTTGATGAGCGTGCCTGGTGCGTCCTCGAACGAGCTCAGCACCTCGATGACGACATCGTTGACCCAGCCGAGCTCGACCGCCCGGACCTGCATGACCTGGGCGCCCTGGTGGGCGAGCTCCAGCATCTCCTCGTAGCCGATCACGGGTAGCTGGCGGGCGTCCGGCACGAGCCGCGGGTCGGCGGTGAAGATGCCGCGGACATCGGTGAACACCTGGCATCGGTCGGCGCGCAGCGCGGCGGCAAGGGCCACGGCGGTCGTGTCGCTGCCGCCTCGGCCCAGGGTCGTGATCTCCTGGTCGCCCATCGAGGCTGCGCTCTGCCCCTGGAACCCGGCGACGATCACGACCTTGCCGTCCTCAAGCTCCTTGCGCACGCGGCCCGGTTCGATGCCGGCGATGCGCGCCCGCCCGTAGGTCCCGTCGGTGGTGATGCCGGCCTGCGGCCCGGTCAGGCTGATGGCCGGCACGCCGAGCGCGTGGAGGGCCATCGAGACGAGGGTTGCGCTCTGGTGCTCGCCG
>CAYVJP010000167.1:0-6136 GCA_964451745.1 uncultured Anaerolineaceae bacterium
GTCCGTCCCGTCTTCGGGGGACGCTGGCGCGTGGCCCGGACCGGATCGCGCGTCCGGCTCGAACTCGTCGTGACCGATCCGTGGCGCCCGGCGGGCCTGCCGCTATCGCTCCGGCTCGTGACCACGGTCGCGCGGGTCTTCCGCGCATGGCCCACGACCTACCGATGGGCCGCCGAGGTCGATCTGCGCGAGTCGCCTCCGTACGCGACGAGCCGCTGGTCGCGCACGCGCGAACCGGCGCGCCGCAACGCGTACGGCGTCCCGGCCCGGGGTCGATGACGGCGATGTGTGTATGGTCGTGGTGTAACGGAAAGGACCACGACCCATGTCGCTCGCCCGCGTCCAATCCTTCTCCATCTCGCTCGATGGGTTCGGCACCGGCGAAGGCCTGAGCCGCGACCATCCATTCGGCCATGCCGGCGATCGGCTCCACGAGTGGATGTTCGCCACCCGGTGGTGGCACGAGCGGGTCGGCGAGCCGGGTGGCAGCGGCGGCATCGACGACACCTTCCTGCGCCAGTTCGCTCCCGGGATCGGCGCCGAGATCATGGGTGCCGGCAAGTTCGGCTATCCGGGCTGGCACGCCGACCCCGACTGGCAGGGCTGGTGGGGTGCCGATCCGCCGTTCCACACGCCCGTCGTCGTCCTCACCCATCATCCGCGCCCAGCGCTGGCGATGGCGGGTGGCACCACCTTCCGATTCCTCGACGCGACGCCGGCGGAGGCGCTCGAGGTGGCGCGCGAGGCCGCGAACGGCCTGGACGTCCGCCTGGGTGGTGGCCCGACCATGATCCGCGAGTTCCTCGCAGCGGGCCTGATCGACCACATGCACGTCGCTGTTGTCCCGATCCTGCTGGGCCGCGGCGTCCGCCTCTGGGACGGTCTAGCGGACCTGGAGCGGGACTATGTCATCGAGGCCACCTCGTCGCCGAGCGGGGTCACGCACCTGACGTTCACCCGGAACGCTGCCTGAACCCGTGACGACAGGACCCGGGGCCACGGACCGACGCGGGGCCTCGGGGGCGCTTCGTCGCGCCGCGGCGTCCGTGCCGCCGCCCGGGCTGCTTCTCGTGTCCATCGTCTCGATCCAGGTCGGTGCTGCGGTCGCCATCCAGATCATCGATGTCCTGGGCCCCGTCGCCACGACCTTCCTGCGCCTCGCCTTCTCCGCGGCGTTGCTGCTCGCCGTCGCGCACCGCCGGATCGGGGCGAGCGCGCGGCGCCATGTCCGGCTGCTGCTCGTGTTCGGCTGCGCCATCGGGGCCATGAACATGTGCTTCTACGGCGCCATCGAGCGCATCCCGCTCGGCATCGCCGTCGCCATCGAGTTCATCGGGCCGCTCGGCGTCGCCGCCGTCACGTCGCGCCGGCCGGTCGAGTTCGCCTGGATCGGTCTCGCCGTCGTCGCGCTGCTGCTGCTCACGCCGGAGATCGGCAACGGCCTCGACCCGTTGGGTGTCGTCCTTGCCCTGGCAGCCGGCGCCGGATGGGCGAGCTTCGTCCTGATCAGCCCGCGCGTGGCGGACGCCGTCGGCAGCGCTGGGCTCGCGCTCGGCCTGCTCGTGGCGAGCCTGTTCACCCTCCCGTTCGCGCTCGTCATCGGCGGCCTCGAACGGCTTGACCTCACGCTGTTGCTCGGCGTGCTGGCCGTGGCCATCCTCTCGACCGCCCTGCCGCTCTCGCTGGAATTCGAGGCGCTGCGACGGATGACCGCCCGCGCCTACGGCATCATCGTGACGCTGGAACCCGTCGTCGCTACCGTCGTCGGCGCCATCATCCTCGGCCAGGCCCTTCCGCCGGTCGCGGTCGCCGCCATCGGGTGCGTCACCGTCGCCGCGATCGGGGTGACCCTCAGCGACCGTCGGCAGGCGCCGCTGGGACCAGGGTGAGCGACGGCGGCCGCCCGGTCATGGGGTCACCGGGCGGAGGACATCTCCACGTGGACGCGTCCGCCGTGGGCTGGGTGTCGGTCGTGGGCCGGTGGCGCCCCCGGACGGACTCGAACCGCCGACGCGCACCTTAGGACGGTGCCGCTCTATCCACTGAGCTACGGGGGCGCGGCCTGCATCCTACCCCGCCGTGCCGTCCGGGTCCTTGCGCAGGAGCATCCAGAACAGGTCCTCCGACGGGTACGGCAGTCGCGGTGGCAGGACCCGCTCCAGGCCCCGGAACGCGCCCGCGGCACGCGGCCCGAACGTGTACGCAAGGGCCGAGGTCGCGTGGCGCTTCGAGATCCACTTGAGCCGCCGACCGCGCCGCACCTCGCGAAATCCGAACTGCCCCGCCAGTCGCACGACCCCGTCGCGATCGAACCAGTGGAGCACGCTGGGCGGGCTGTACTCGTGCCAGCGCTTGCCGAACGCGCGTGCGGTCAGGCTCGAGCGGTCCCAGGTCTCGATCAGCCAGTACCCACCGGGCTTCGTCGCCGCGGCAGCCGCGCCGAGGCCACGCCGCAGATCCCACAGGTGGGGCAGCACCTGGATCATCGTCACGAGATCGACGGGGTCCGAGGGCCCGAGCTCCTCCAGCGTGCCCGTCCGAACATCCAGGCCGAGCCCGTCGCGCGCGTGTCTCGCCATCGAGTCGTTCGGTTCGACGCCGGACCCCTGCCATCCGGCGTCGGCGAACGCCTTGAGCACGAACCCGGCGGCGGCGCCGACATCGAGGACGCGCCCCGGGGACATCTCCTGAGCGGCCAAGCGCGCGTAGTGGCGACCGGTCGCGGTGATGATCGAAGCCTGGTCGAGATACCTCGGGTAGCCCGCACCGCCGTCCTGGAAGTACCTGTCGGTGTAGACGGCACGAGGGTGATCGTCGTTCGGCGCCAGTTCGGCGAATCGATGCGAGCACCGATCGCACGTCCGGATCGGATGACCGCGCACGACGAAGATCCGGCGGGTCGGTCCGCCGCAGACGGGGCATCGGTGTTCGGCCTTGGTCAACGAATCAGGTCTCGCACCATGCTCGTCGCGGTGGGGGTTTAGTAAACCTAGCGCATCCTGTCGAACCGTGCGTTGCATCCCACTGGACACTCGGAACCGCACGGGATGCCGGGGCGTCAACCGGCCAAGCCGTCGCACCTCCCTGCGGCGGCTTTCCAGTACCCGCCCGCCGGGGATGAACGGCATCCCCGACTACAATCGACGGTGCGATGTCCATCCCTCCCCTGCCCGACCTCGTCCTCTATGGCCGCCCGGCGTGCGGCCTGTGTGACGAGGCTCGCGTGATGGTCCGTACGCTGCTGCAGGACCGCTCGGATCGCGGACTGCCCGTCCCCCGGTTCATCGAACGCGACATCGATGCCGACGAAGCGCTCCAGCGCGCCTACTTCGCGACGATCCCCGTCATCGAGCTTGGCGGGCGGCGCCTCGAGACGGTCACGAGCCTGGCGAAGGTCGGGCGCCTCCTCGACGACGTGATCGATGGCGTCGTGGAAGCAGCGTCACCATGAACAGCGGCACGGACCTGACGATCCTGGTCGCCCTGGCGGCCGGGGTGATCAGCTTCCTCTCCCCGTGCGTCCTGCCGCTCGTCCCGGCGTATCTCGGCCAGTTGACCGCGATCGCGGTCGCCGGTTCCGCGCCGGGTGCCGCACCCTCGCGCTGGCTGGCCGTTCGCCATGCCCTCGCCTACGTCGCCGGGTTCGGCGCGGTGTTCACGCTGCTCGGGGTCACGGCGACCTTCGCCGCCGGCCCGCTCTATGACTACCTCGCACCCTTGCGCGTCATCGGCGGCGTCGTCCTGATCGTGCTGGGCTTGAGCCTCGCCGGGATCCTGCGCATCCCGTTGCTGGATCGAACGTGGCGGCCGCTCGATGCCGGCGCGTCGGGGAGCCTCGCGACGGCCACCGGGTCCGTCGCGCTCGCCGCGCCGAGCGGCGGGGGCGGTTCGCCAGCGAGCCCGACCATGGCCGATCGGATGGGTGGCAGGATGGTCAGTGACCGGGGCGGATGGCTCGCGTCATTCGGCCTGGGAGCGATCTTCGCGATCGGCTGGACGCCGTGCATCGGGATCATCCTGGGCGGCATCCTGACGATGGCAATCACATCCGAGACGACGGCCGCGGGCACGCTCCTGCTCATCGCCTATACGATCGGTCTGGGCCTGCCGTTCATCGCCATCGCCGTGGTCTACGACCGTGCCCCGGCGCTCATCCGGCCGCTGGTCCGCCATGGCCGCGTCGTGTCCCTGATCGGCGGCCTGCTGGTGGCCCTCATCGGCGTCGCGATGGTCTTCGACTGGCTGTCGTACCTGCCTCGACTCTTCAACTTCGCCGGGGTCTAAGTGACCGACGAGCAACCCGGATTCACGCACAAGCCACCCAAGCACGGGCTGATCGGGCCGTTCAGCGGTCGTCAGCTGCTGCTGGCCGGGGTCGCCGTCCTGGCAAGCGCCGTCATCCTCGTCGCGGTCACGACCCCACTGGGCAACACCGGCCTGACCCCTGGACCCGTGGACCCGCGGGCGACACCGTTCCTCATCGCGTCACCGCCCGCCCAGGGCCTGCGACCGGGCGACACCGCCCCCGAGTTCACCGTCCCGCTCCCGGATGGGACGACGTACCAGCTGCACGACCTCGACGGGAACCCGATCACGTTGGCGGAGCTGCGGGGCAAGGCCGTCTGGGTCAACTTCTGGGCGAGCTGGTGCCCACCGTGTCAGCAGGAGACGCCCATCCTGCGTGACCTCGCGGAACGCTATCGCGACCGCGGCCTCGAGATCATCGGCGTCAGCGTCCAGGAGACGTCGGTCGATGATGTCGAGGCGTATGCGGAGCGATACGACCTCGGGTACACGATCGGATTCGATGGCTCGGGACACGTCTTCCGCACGTACAAGGTCTACGCCCTACCGACACAGTTCTTCCTCGACACCAACGGCGTCATCGTCCAGGTCGTGAACGGGCCCGTGGACGAAGCCGGCGCCACGGCACTCATCGAATCGTTGCTGCCCCCGGCCGGTCCGTCCCGCCCCAGCGCGTCCCCGAGCGTCGTCCCGTAGGCCGTCGACCGGTCAGGTGCCGGTCGGCCGAGCAGCGGCCGTGCGGGCCGGCGGTTCGACAGTGGCAGTGTCGCGCGCCTGATGAACCTGCACGCCCTGGTGGCCAATTCGACAGGAAGCGAAGAAGTCCACGCTCACTCGTCGCGCTCGTGCTACTGACAGTGCCGGCGGGCGCGGGGGGACGGTGTCGGCCGGCGGGCGCGGAACGCAGGATCGAGTCCCCGCCGCCCGGCGCCCCGCCCCCCAACGGCAGGATCAGTTCGGCTCGAAACGGAACCGATCGCGGTCGCGGACGAGTCGCCCCACCGGCTGACGGGCCTCGTGCGAGAGCACGATCAGCCAGTCCTCCTCCACGGCCTGCGCGAAGAGCTCGGCCTTGCGTACCACCGAGTCGAGCGGGAAGTCATCGAACGCCGTGATCCAGCGCGGGTTGGCGCCCCACGGCCGCATGAACAGGTCGCCCAGGAAGGCCAGGGTTCTGGGCCGATCGCCCGTCCCGCGGACGATGATCGCCTGGTGGCCGGTCGAGTGGCCCCCGGTGGGCACGACCGTGACTCCAGGGAGGACCTCGCGCTCGCCATCCGCCCAGCCCTCCGCGCCCCAATCGCGGACGAGCTCGAGTTCCGGCTGGACATAGGAGGCCACAAGCCGCGGGTTGTCGCCGAGCGCGACCTCCCACTCCGCCCGCTGGGCCACGATGGTGGCGTACGGAAAGGCCCGCGCACCGTCGCCGCGCAGCAGCCCGCCGGCATGGTCGAAATGGAGGTGACTCATCGCCACGACGTTGACGCTCTCGGGCAGGAACCCGGCGGTCTCCAGCGCCGGGACGATCCACGGGCCTTCGTAGCCGCGCATGGCCCGGGTCTTGTCATCGAGGCGATCGCCGATCCCCGTCTCCACGAGGACCCGCCCGGCCGACGTCTCGATCAGCAGGCAATTGAGCGCCTGCAGCAGACGCCGCTTGTCGTCGATCTCGTCGGTGACGAGACCACCCCACAGGACCCACGGAACCGGCCCGAACAGCGTGCCGGCGTCGGAGCGGAACGTCCCAGCCTGGATGAGCGCGACCTGGGTCCCCCCACCGAGCTCGGTCCGCCAATCGACCGAGTCGTTGATGCCCATGCGGGTCAGTCCT
>CAYVJP010000168.1:0-6072 GCA_964451745.1 uncultured Anaerolineaceae bacterium
GTGACGGCCATCGCCCGGCGCCGGCCCAGCTGGGATCCCGGCGCGGCGATCCCGGTCTTCACCTGGGGCACGGTGGCGCTCGTCGTCCTGACCGCCGCCATCTACGCACCCATCGTGCAGTCGAGCTGGGATGCGGCTCGGGCTCCCCGACAGGCGCTGGCGGCAGCCATCGATGACGCCGGCGTCGCTCCCACCGACCGGCTGATGTCCACCGACGCGGCCGGCTTCTGGTACTGGACCGACCGTGGTGGCGTGGTCTCGCCCGACGATCCCGAGGACGTCATCCGCGAGGTCGCCGAGGCCTACGACATCCGCTGGCTCGTGCTGGAGCGCGACGCCATCGTGGAGGCGTTCGAACCCGTCCTGGGCGAAGACCGCCGTCCTGGATGGATCGGGCCGGCCGCGTTCACGGTCCCCGCTGCCGACGGCGGCCCTCCGGTCCTGGCCCTCTACCCGGTGTGCGTCACGGCCGGTGACCAGCGCTGCGAGGTCGGGGCATGACCCGCCGGGAAGCGGTCCTCTCGGCCGCCCTGATCTTCGTCGTCGCGCTCGTGGTGCGGGCGTTCTTCGCCGCCCAGATCGTGTTCCCCAAGCCGGAGGACACCGCCTACTACGTCGGCGTGGCGCGGAACCTGCTCGAGGGCCGCGGCCTCGTGACCGACGCCCTGTGGAGCTACGGCACCCCACCGCTCGAGTTCCCACGCGCCGCCTTCGAGGTCTGGATGCCGCTCCCGTCGTTCCTGGCCGTGGTGCCGATGGCGCTCCTCGGGGTGTCGTTCGCCTCGGCGCAGGTTTCCAGCATCCTCGTCGGCGCGCTGGTCCCGGTCCTGGCCTGGCGGCTCGCCGTCGATGTCGCGGTGGAGCGCGACCTCCCGACCGTGCGCGCCCGGACCCTCACGCTCGGTGTGGGACTGACGACCGCGGTCTACCTGCCGGTGCTCCTCCATTCCGCCCTGCCCGACTCGACGATGCCGTTCGCGGTCCTGGCGCTCACGGCGTGCCTCCTCATGACCCGGATCGCGCGCGATCCGCGGGGCGCGCGGATCAGCGATCCGCGGCTGCTGGCGCTCGGCGCCTGCCTCGGTCTGGCCGCGCTCACCCGCAACGAGGCCGCCTGGCTGGCGCTCGTCTGGGTGGTCATCGCGTGGTCGGCGCCTGATGTCCCGCGACCCGAGCGCGTTCGCCTCATCGCGATCGCCGGCGTCGTCGCCTTCGCGATCTTCGCGCCGTGGATGGTTCGCAACTGGCTCGTGTTCGGGAGTCCGTTGCCGGGCCAGGCCGTATCCAACGCCTTCTCCGTCACCGGGTTCGACATCTTTGCGTGGAACGACCCGCCCACGCTCTCGCGCTACCTCGCCGTCGGGCCGGCGCGCCTGCTCGAGATGCGGGTGGAGGGTCTGTGGCACAACCTGGGCACGGTCCTGTTGCTGACCGGGATCCCGATCTCGCTCATCGGCCTCGCGGCGTTGCCGTGGCAGGGCCGGGACCGGGCCGTCCGACCCGTCCTGCTCCTGAGCGTCATCACGTTCCTGGTGACCAGCCTGGTCTTCCCGGTCGCGACGACCTGGGGCACGTTCCTCCATGCGGCAGGGCCGTTCCAGGTCCTCATCGTGCTCAGCGCGCTCCTGGCCCTCGATGCGGGCCTGGCCCGGCTCTCCGCACGGATGGGCTGGACCCGTCCGGTCGCCTGGCTTGGCCCCCTCCTGGGCATCTTCTCCAGCCTGCTCTTCGCGGCGGTCCTGCTGCCGGGGTTCGGCGCGGGGTCGCGCGACACGCAGGCGACGTACCAACAGCTCGGGGAGCGGATGGCGGCTGCCGGTCACCCGCTCGACGAGACCGCTGGACCGGTCATCAGCAACTTCCCGATCTGGGTCGCCGAAAGCCAGCGCATCCCGGCCCTTGGCCTGCCCAACGAACCGGTCGAGGACATCCTCGACCTGGCCCGCGAGTTCCCGGGCACGCGCTATCTCGTGCTGACCAGCCCCGAAAGCTCGCACTGGCCGTCCAACCTCGCGCCGGGCGCGCCGGGGAGCGAGTGTTTCGCGCCCATCACCCTGCCACCGTGGTCGGGGAGCGGAGCCGATCCGCTCGCCGAGACCACCGTGTACGAGATCGTGTGCCCATGACCGACCCCTATACTCCGAAGTCGATGGAGGCTGCCCGCTCCGATCCCGACGCGCACGACAGCCGGCTCGATGGCCTCAAGGCGGAGGCCAGCGCGGCCGTGGCTGCCAGCGCCAACACGTTGCGGGGCGTCCGCGAGCGATACCGCGAGCTCTACGCGGAGGCGTTCGCCCGCTACGAGACCCTGCGCGATGACCTGGACGCGGCCGATCGCCGCAGCCCCGATCGCCGACCGCGCGTCGTGGATGAGAGCGAGGACGCCGCGGCCGAGGCCGCCCGCGCCGCCGAGGCGGGGGCAGCCGACGCACGGGCTCGCGCCCTTCGCCGCATCGTGGAGACCACCGGGAACGCGCTCGGCGGGCAGCGATCCACGCTCGCCAAGCTCGACGTCGCCGAGCGGACCCTGTCGCGGACGTGGCTGTTCCTGGAGCATGGTGATGCGTCGCTGGTGACCGAGACGCCCGACGGCGTCGCCGACGACGACCTCGCGATGCGGATCGTGGAGGCCCAGGAGGCGGAGCGCACCCGGCTCGCCCAGGAGATCCACGACGGTCCTGCGCAGGCGCTCACCAACGCGATCTTCCAGGCCGAGTTCATCGAGCGGGTCGCCGAGACCGACCCGGTGTTGGCCGCAGCCGAGATCAAGATGCTGCGCGACCTGCTGCGCCGCGAGCTCGCGAACGTGCGCGACTTCATCAACCAGCTCCGCCCGCCACTGCTCGACGAGCTGGGCCTGGACGGCGCCATCGAGGAGACGGCGAGTCGGCTGCGCTCGCCCGGCGTGACCATCACCTCGCAGCTGGAGGCGCCAGCCGACCAGCTCGACGATCGACAGCGCACCGTCGTGCTGCGGGTGACGCAGGAAGCCCTGCAGAATGTCCGCAAGCACGCCGAGGCATCCATGGTCGTGGTCAGCACGGCCATGGTGGACGATGACTGGACCCTGGAAGTCCGCGACAACGGTCGCGGATTCGATATCGGGGCGGTGGCCGCGCGTGGTCCCCGGAACTTCGGATTGCAGTTCATGCGCGAACGAGCGGAATTGATCGGTGCCCGCTTCGACGTACGATCACGACCGGATGGCGGCACCGTCGTCCGACTCGCGATCCCGAGGGGCGCCCGAGCGGGAGTAAAGGAGAACGGATGAGCGCCATGGAATTCACCGGGCAGGACCGTCGTCGGGGTGGACCCGACCGACGCGCTGCCGGCGAGACGACCCGGATCCTGATCGTCGACGACCACGCCCTCTTCCGGGCCGGCGTGGCGGGGATCCTCGCTCGGGAACCGGACTTCGAGGTGGTCGGCGAAGCGGACGATTCGCGGAGCGCCGTGGATCGGGCCCTCGAGACATCGCCCGACATCGTCCTGATGGACCTGTCGCTGCCGGCTCCGGGGGGCATCGAGACCACCCAGCGCATCAAGCGCGAGCTGGCCGGGGCCGGGATCATCGTGCTGGCGGTCAACGAGGACGAGGACGCGCTGTTCGACGCCATCAAGGCCGGAGCCGCCGCGTTCATCCTCAAGGACGTCGGTCCCGACGACCTCGTCACGATCATCCGCCGCGTCGCCCTGGGCGAGTTCCTCATCAACGACAAGGTCTTCGCCAAGCCGGCGGTCGCCTCGCGCGTCCTCAAGGAGTTCCGCGAGCTGGCCGTGTACGGCCAGGATGCCGCTCCGATCTTCGCCCCGCTGTCGCCGCGCGAGGTCGAGATCCTGGACAACATCGCCCAGGGGATGACCAACAAGCAGGTCGCCTACGCGCTGAGCATCAGCGAGCAGACGGTCAAGAACCATATGAGCTCCATCCTGCGCAAGCTGTCGGTCAATGACCGGACCCAGGCCGTGGTGTACGCGATGCGCCAGGGCTGGATCCGGATGCCCGAGGACTGATGCCGGACGAGACGCCCGCCGCAACCGCCGAGAGCCCGGGGGACCTGACCAGCAGACTCGCGGGCGACCTCGCCACGCTCGACGTGGAGCTCGCCGAGATCGATCTCCTCGTCACCCAGGCCAAGACCGAGGCGGCGCGCCACGAGGCCCGGCGGGCCTCGACCGCCACCAAGCTCACCAACCTGGGCGCGGAGGGCGACCTCCAGGAGCGCCTGGACCTGACGACCAACCTCGTCACGCTCAGCAAGCGCGCCGCCCTCATGGACTCCCAGGTGGACGTCCTCGAGGGCAAGCGACGGGTGCTCGCACGGTACCGCGACGCCATCGCCGCGTACGTCGAAGCCGCGTCGACGCTGGATGCTGGGGGCGGCGGAGGCGCAGGTGCCGTGGACCTGGACCATCTCGATCCCGATGCGCCGATGCCGGCCGCGGTCTCGCGGATGCTGTTGAGCGCCCAGGAGGACCTCCGTCGCGAGATCGCCCGGGCGATGCACGACGGCCCGGCGCAGAGCCTCACGAACATCGTGCTCCAGGCGCAGATCGTCGAGCGGCTCGTCCGCTCGGATCCGCAGATGGCGGCCGGCGAGGTCGGTCAACTCGTGGCGATGGTCCAGCAGACACTCGAGGCCACGAAATCCTTCATCTTCGATGTCCGACCGATGGTGCTCGATGACCTGGGATTGGTGCCGACGCTCCGTCGCTCCGCGCGGGACCGGGGGCGCCGTGCCGGTATCCCGGTCGATTTCGAGTCGATGGGCCAGGATCGCCGGCTCTCGATGGATCTCGAAAGCGGCCTGTTCCGGATGCTCGACGAGGCGCTCGCCGCGTACCTTGCGGCGGACCCGGAGCAGATCGCCATGCGCCTCGACTGGGGCGAACAGCTGGAGGCCCGCATCACCGCGACGCGCGCCGTCGCCGAGGTACAGCGTGCCCCGGGCGCCGTCGTCCCCATCCCCGAGGATGGCAAGGAGCTGCCCCCCGCCCTCGCCGCCATGATGGAGGACCGACGCAGCGACGAACGGGAGGCCGTGGAAGCGGCCGCGCGGAATGCCATCGTGGTCCTGCCGGCGACGACCTGGCGGGAGATCCAGAGCCGGGCGGGGTCGGTCGGGGTCACGGCCGAGCTGCTGGCCGACGGCGGTGAGGTCCGGCTCGTCGTCGACATCCCGCCCCTGGGCCCGGCCGGCGCATGACCGCCATCCGGCGACGTCGGGCGCGCGGTCAGGGTGTCGTGGAGTACGGGCTCATCCTGGCGTTGACCACCGCCCTCACGATCATCTGGCTCACGGTCTTCGGCGGAGCCGTGGCCGACGCCCTGACCCTCATCGGAGAGGCGATCGACCAGGCCACCGGCGGCTGACCCGGTCCGGGCGGCGCGTGTGCTGCCGGGGGGTCCGGTGCACCGTCGCACGGACCCATGACCATCGTCTCAGTATCCGCCGCGCTGCGGGCTTCCTATATTGACCCCGCCCTCATCTGGGGGTGAGTACTCATCCAGGAGGCAGCCACATGGCGCTGTTCAACGAATTCCTCGCCGCGATTCGCAGCGACGAGGACGGCCAGGGTCTCGCGGAGTACGCGCTGATCCTCGCGCTCATCGCGATCGTCGCGATCATCGCCCTCATCTTCCTGGGCGGTCAGGTCAGCTCGATCCTGAACACCGTCGGTACGTCGGTCTAACCGATCCCGACACCTAGACGGACCGCCGGTCACCAGACCGGCGGTCTTTCGATTCGTCCCGGATGTCCATAGGTCGGATGGCCAGTTGACAGGTCCGACGAGTGGCACGTAGGGTGACGCCGCCCCCGGAGTCCGGGGAGCTTCAAGGAAAGGAGGTACATGCACGGATGTCGAATCTCTTCGCTCTTATCTCGTCCTTCCGCAGTGATGAGGATGGCCAGGGCCTCGCGGAGTACGCGCTGATCCTCGCGCTCATCGCGATCGTGGCGATCATCGCCCTGATCTTCCTGGGCGGCCAGGTCAGCAAGATCCTGAGCACGGTCGGCTCGTCCGTCTAAGCTCTCGATCCGACAACTGAAGACCGGGGACCCAAGCGCC
>CAYVJP010000169.1:0-6024 GCA_964451745.1 uncultured Anaerolineaceae bacterium
ATCTCCTGGATGGTCTTGAATCGATCGGGCGAGCCCTTGACGCTGAACTTGCCGGGCTCCCATTCGAGGTCGTCCTCGGACGCTTCGAGCAGGTGGGCCGCGATCTTGCGGGCCTTGTCGCGGATCTTGCGCGCGGCGACGGCCGTGGCCGCGCCCGCCACCGGGGTGGAGCGCGACGCGTACGTGCCGAGGCCGTAGGGCGCGGTGTCCGTGTCGCCCTCCTCGATCTTGATGTCCTGGACGGGGAAACCAAGCTCCTCGGCGATGATCTGAGCGAAGGTCGTCTCGTGGCCCTGGCCCTGGGTTTGGACGCCCAGGCGCGCGAGCACCTTGCCGGTCGGGTGGACGCGGATCTCGCAGCTGTCGAACATCTTGATGCCCAGGATGTCGAAGTCGTGCGAGGGACCGGCGCCGACGATCTCGGTGAAGCTGCTGATACCGATCCCCATGAGCTCGCCGCGCGCACGCTTCTCCGCCTGCTCCTTGCGCAGGTCGTCGTAGCCGATGGTGTCGAGCGCCTTCTGGAGCGCGGCCGGGTAGTTGCCCGAGTCGTACGACCAACCGGTGGGGGTCGTGTACGGGAACTGCTCGGGCTGGATGAAGTTCTCCATCCGCAACTGCGCGGGGTCCTTGCCGATCTCGTGCGCGAGGACGTCCACCATGCGCTCGACGGCATGGACGGCCTCGGTCACGCGGAACGAACAGCGATAGGCCACGCCGCCGGGCGGCTTGTTGGTGTAGACGCCATCGACTTCGACGAAGGCGTTATCGAAGTCGTACGAGCCGGTGATGACGTTGAACAGGCCGGCCGGGAACTTGGAGGGGTCCGCGGCGGCGTCCGTGTAGCCGTGATCGGCGATGGTCTTGACCTTCATCGCCTGGATCCGGCCGTCCTTGTTCGCGCCGAGCTCGATATCGATGTGGTAATCGCGGGCGAACGAGTCCGCCTGCAGGTTCTCCGAGCGGTCCTCGATCCACTTGACCGGCTTGCCGATGAGGAACGACGCAGCGACCGCAAGGACGTACCCGGGATAGACCGGCACCTTGCCGCCGAACCCGCCGCCGATGTCGTGGGTCTTCACCCGGATGTTCTGCTCCGAGATCGGGAGCCCGGCTCCGGCGGCCACCAGCGCCACGACCGTGCGGATGGCATGCGGCGCCTGGGTCGTCATGTGCATCGTCAGCTGGCTGCGGACCGGGTCCCAGTCGGCGACGATGCCGCACGTCTCGATCGAGGCGACGTGGATCCGCGGGATGTAGATGTGCTCCTTGATCCGGACCTCGGCTGCCTCCATGGCCGCATCGGTCTTGCCGGCGTCACCCGACTCCCAGTGCCAGATGTGGTTGGTCTGCTTGCCTTCCCCGCGGTCGGGGCGCAGGACCGGCGCATCGGCCTCGAGCGCCTTGTACGGATCGGTCACGACCGGCAGCGGCTCGTAGTCGACGTAGACGGCGGCGACGCCATCGGCGGCGGCATAGCGGGACGTCGCGATGACGGCCGCGACCTCCTGGCTCTGGTACATGACCGTATCGGTCGGGAGGACCATCTGCATGTCGCCCGCCAGGGTCGGCATCCAGTGGAGCTTGTAGCCCTCGAGGGCCTTGCCGTCGATCACGGCGAGGACGCCCGGGACCTTCATGGCCTCGCTGGTATCGATGCTCTTGATCTTCGCGTGGGCGTAGGGGCTGCGCACGATGTCGAGCCAGAGCTGGCCCGGCAGATTGACGTCGTCGATGTACTCGCCGGCGCCGCGGATGAATCGCGGATCCTCCTTGCGCTTGACGGAGTGGCCCATGCCACCGATCTCGGGGCTGGTGCGGAGCGGGCGTTCGGTTTCGGTCGTCATCGTCGTTCGCCTTTCCCGCTCAGCCGGCCGCGGCCGGTTCGGCCGAGACTTCCTGACCGTCGGTGGTCGCGGCGGCCACGACCGGCGCCGACGCGGCGGCACTGAGCTCGCCGGCCGCCTGCTGGATGGCCTTCACGATGTTCACGTAGCCCGTGCAGCGACAGAGGTTGCCGCTGATCCCCTCGCGGATCTCCTCCTCCGAGGGGTCGGGGTTCTGGCCCAGCAGCCAGGCGGACTGCATGATCATGCCCGGCGTGCAGAACCCGCACTGGAGGCCGTGCTGGTCCCAGAACGCCTGCTGGAGCGGATGGAGGTTAGCGCCGTCGGCCATGCCCTCGATGGTCTTGACCTCGTGGCCGTCGGCCTGGACGGCCAGCATGGTGCACGACTTGGCGGTCTCGCCGTCGACGTGGACGGTGCAGGCGCCGCACTGGCTGGTGTCGCACCCGATGTGCGTGCCGGTGAGGCCAAGATCGTCGCGCAGGAAGTGCACGAGCAGCCGCCGCGGTTCGACGTCCGCCTCGTGGACCTCCCCGTTGACGGTGACCGAGATGTGCTGGGTGGTCATCGTGGCTCCTCGTTCCGGCTACGCGTAGGAGAGGGCGCGGGCGACCGCGCTGCGGAGCGACCGGACGGTCAGCTCGGCAGCCATCGCACGCTTGTAGTCGACGGGTCCACGGACATCGGCGACGGGCCGCGCCTGGGCGCCTGCCGCATTGCCCGCGCTCCGGAAGAGCTCTTCCGATGGGGCGTTGCCCATGAGGATCGCCTCGGCGTCCGTGGCGGCGAAGGGGCACTCGGCGACGCCGGTGATGCCGATGCCGACACGGCCGAACTTGCCGTCGCCGTCGAGGGCGGCGAAGACGGCGGCGCCGGCCGTCGCGAAGTCGCCGACCTTGCGCTCGAGCTTGGTGTAGGCGCCACCGGAGTGCTTCGGGCGACGGATCAGGCGGACCTCGGTGAGCACCTCGGTCGGTTCGATCGCGGTCTGGAAGGTGTCGAGGAAGAAGTCGCGTGCCTTGATCAGACGCTCGCCGCCCTGGCTGCGACACACGATCGTGGCGTTTCCGGCGAGCAGGAGCGCCGGCCAGTCGCTGGCGGGGTCGGCATGCGCGACCGATCCACCGATCGTGCCCCAGTTGCGGACCTGCGGATCGCCGACATGGCCAGCAAGATCGATCAGGCCAGGGTAGTGATCGACGATGATCGGGTGCTCCATGATCTGGCGGTGCGTCGCGCGGGCACCGATGCGGAGCTCATCGTCCGTCTCGACGATGCCGTCGAGACCGGTGATGTCCTTGATGTCCACCAGCAGCGGCGGCTGGGCGAGGCGGAGCTTGATCAACGGGATCAGGCTATAGCCGCCCGAGAGGACCTTCGCCTCCCCTTCGCGGTCCTTGAGGATCCGCAGCGCTTCGTCCAGGCTTCCCGGACGAACGTAGTCGAACTGGCCGGGGATCATCGCGCTGGTGTCCTCCTCTCCGCTCGCGCGGAGGCTGTCGGCCCATCCGGCCCGGACGGGCGCAGAGCTGCTGGCGACGGCTCGACGGCTCGACGTCCGGTGGGTGCAGGCGCGTCCCTCTTGCCTGTCCATCGGTCGCGACTCGGGAGTGTTGCGGGTGAGTATCGGCCGCGCGGGTGGCAGAGTCAACGCGGTTGCGGAACGGCGGCGAGACGGGTGGGGCGAGACGGGCGCCGGATCTGCGAGGCAGCCCGCGTGCGGGCTGCGGGCGGGCCGCGTGCCGGTTGCGTGCCGATCGCGCTCCGGTCGGGTGGCGGATCGTTCGCCCGGGGACCGCTATGGCCGATCGGTCATCGATCCGTGGCACATCGTGCGCCCCCAGACCGTGATGTCCGCGAATCGGGCGATCTGGGCCCCTTGAGGCCCGGACGTCAGCCATTAGCGTCCCCGGGCGCAAGTCCTGCCAGGAACCGCGCGGCCGGGGCACGATCCGCGACAGATGCCCGCCACCGGAGCGTTAGGCGGTCGCCCCACCAGCCCCAGGCCACGGGATGCGACAGATGCCCACCAGGCGGGCACATGACGCGATCCAGGCCCGATTCGGGCGCGCCATCAGCCAGGTCCGGCGGGATCGGGCCGATGGGCTCGCCCAATGCTCCGTGGGCGGGCGTATGACGCACCAGACCGCCCCGCGGACCCGGCTGGGCCGTGGCCCGTCCGGCGCACTCGTCCGCGCGCCCGCCCCAGCCCGCGGCTCACGCCACCGCGAGCGGCTCCCCCGTCTCGAGCACCGTCTTGAGCCCGGACACGATGTACACGACCCCGCTGCTGAACTCGGACTCGATGCGCGATCCGGGGATCAGCGCCGACGTCACCGTCAGCC
This sequence comes from uncultured Anaerolineaceae bacterium, assembly GCA_964451745.1. Taxonomy (GTDB): domain Bacteria; phylum Chloroflexota; class Limnocylindria; order Limnocylindrales; family CSP1-4; genus SPCO01. The sequence goes on from CAYVJP010000169.1 coordinate 4,193, forward strand.
GAGTCGGACCGCCGTCCTCGCCGGCCTCGATCGCCCACGTCATGCGGACCGGCCCGTCGGCTTCGGCATCGGGATCCCAGCGCGGCGTGAAGTCCATCACGACCTTCCAGCCCGGTTCGACCTCGAGGACGACGCCATCGGCCGCGGTGGAACCGTCCGGGTACTCGTACGTGATCGGCGCGCCGACCTCCCAGGTCGATCGAACGCGCGTCCCGTAGTAGTAGCGGGTCGTTTCGTCGCCATCGACGATCGCGCGCCAGACGCGCTCGGCGGGCGCCTTGATGAAGATCGAGAAGACGTGATCGACCGGGTCCATCGATGCCTCCAGTGCGTGTTTCATGTACGTCATGGAGCCCACGATCGGGGCGGCGAACTTGCCGATCCATCGATCGTGTGCAAGGCGGATCGGCACCGGGTTGAGGAAGTGGCGCTTCTCCCGCCCGACCTTCTGGGTCGTCACGAGGTCCGCTCCCTCCAGCACGTCCAGGTGTTTCATGACCCCGAACCGCGTCATCCCGGGCAGCGCCGCGCACAGCTCACCGAGCGTCTGGCCATCGCGCTCGAAGAGCCGGTCGAGCAACACCCGCCGACCTGGGTCGGCGAGCGCCCGGAAGACCGGGGCCATGTCGTCCGTCATGCGATGGACTTTATGTGACCCTATGGTCACCTGTCAACACGGAGCGTGGTCCCGGTGACGATCCATCCGCCGATCGCGCCTCGACACGCCGCACCTGTGCCACCATCCCGGTATGCCGGCCAAGGATCCGATCCCGCCCGAGGCGCTCCTGGACCAGTACCCGGGGCCGATGCGTGACATCGCGGAGCGCCTCCGCGAGATCGTGCGCGACACCTTCCCCGATGCCATCGAGCGCGCCCGGCCGGGCTGGCACCTCATCGGGTACGACCTGCCGGTCGGGCGGCGGACCGCGTACTTCGCGTACGTCGCCCCGGAGTACGAGCACGTCCACCTGGGCTTCGAGCACGGCTGGGCGATGCGCGACCCCGATCGCCTCCTGCAGGGCGCCGGGATCACCAAACAGGTCCGCTGGCTGACGTTCCGACCCGGCGACGACATCGACCCGATCCGCTGCGCGGCGCTCCTGCGCGAGGCGGCGAACGTCGCGGTGATGTCACGCGGCGAACGCGTCATCCGCGCGCTGGACGACGAAGACCGCGCGGATCCCGAGGCGCCTCCGCCCGGCGCTCGCTAGGTCGCCGCTTCTGGACAGGGCACGTCGAGCGGGAAGGGCGGCGCCTCGAACCGTGCGATCACGTCCGTGAGCCGGTACTCCGACGTTCCGGTCCCGCGGACGTCGAGATAGACGACGTCGACCCCGTCGAGCGCTCGCACCAACGCCAGCGCGCCATCGCGGCGCGCCGCAGCGCCCACCATCCGCCCGCCCACCCGCACGGACCAATGCGCCTCGGACGGGTCGAGGTGCGCCCTCGGATCGTGGACGAGGGTGACGGCCGTGGCGGGCGGCACCACGATCCGCTCCGGGATCCAGTCCGGTCGGGTCTCGGGAGGGTCGTGGACGAGTTCGCGCCGGGGTTCACGGCACCGAGCGCACCGCGCGGCCGTGGGTGGGTTCGTCGAGAGGCAGGCGGCGCAGTGCCAGATCCCGGGCGCCCATTCCGGCCGATCCGCGCCCCGCGCCCGGTTGATCTCGCGGCGCGTGAGGCGGTCGGCGCGGCGCAGGATCGAGACCGTCGCCCACGCCAGCACCATGCCGGCGAGCAGCGCCGCCGCCACGACCGCCATCTGACCGAGCGCCCCATCCACGATCGACAGCCTAGCCGCCGTGCGACGGCTCGTTCAGGCGGCCATCATG
>CAYVJP010000170.1:0-6021 GCA_964451745.1 uncultured Anaerolineaceae bacterium
GTCGGCGTCGATCCACTCCATCGCGGTCTCGATGGTCAGCGTGCGACCACCGAACTGTGTCTCGAAAGTCTGAGACAAGGGAGTGTTTCCTCCTTGATCGTGGAGGAGGTGACGACCCGCGGGCGGGTCAGCCTGACCGCGCTGGGCTAGGCGCCGAGTGCTGATCGACCTCGGGTCGGGCCCGAGGTCGTCAGGAGAGCGGCGTTAGCGGCGAAGCCCGAGCCGTCCGATGACGGTCCGGTAGCGCGCGCTGTCCTTCTTCATCAGGTACGCAAGAAGGCGGCGGCGCTGGCCGACGAGCTTGAGGAGGCCGCGGCGCGAATGATTGTCCTTGGGAAAGCTCCGAAGATGTCCCGTCAGCTCCTTGATCCGCTCCGTCAGGAGTGCGATCTGGACCTCGGGCGAACCGGTGTCACCGTCCTTGGTGGCATACCCGGTGATGATCTCCTGCTTCTGTTCCCGCGCGAGCGGCACTCGTTCCTCCGAACACGACGTTCTACGTGATGTCTTCCATCTATGACCGGCGGATGATACGGGTCCACGCACGATTCGGTCAAACGTCGTCATGCACGCCGGGCGTCGGGGACGTACCCTGCGACGACGATGCCACGACTGACGAAGATCTACACGCGGACCGGCGATGCCGGGATGACCGGACTCGGGGGCGGGCGGAGGGTCGCCAAGGATTCGGCCCGCGTCCGGGCCTACGGGACCGTGGATGAGCTCAATTCCCTGATCGGCGTCGCGCTGGCCCTGGGGCTGACCGAGCGACTCACGACCGAGCTCGGCCGCATCCAGAACGAACTGTTCGACCTGGGTTCCGACCTGTGCTGGCCCGAGGATGACGAGCGGCGCGGCGCCATCCCGACGGTCCAGCCGAAGCATGTGGAACACCTGGAACGGATCATCGACGAGCTGAACGCCGTCGTGGGGCCGCTGACCAACTTCCTCCTGCCGGGTGGATCGCCGGGTGCCGCCCAATTGCACGTCGCACGGACGGTCTGCCGGCGGGCCGAGCGCGAGGCGATCACGCTCAGCCACGAGGAGCCGATCGGCGACTTGGTGCTCCCCTACCTGAACCGGCTCTCGGACGCGCTGTTCGTCATGGCGCGCTTCGAGAACCACGAGCGCGGCGTCCCCGAGCCGCTCTGGCAGCCGGGACTCTAGGTCAGGCGGACGCTGATTCGACGGCGGCCGGCGGCGAGGCCGGTGCCGGGAACGGCGCCCGGAACGTGAACGCCGCGGCCGTCGGGCCTTCGCGGCGGAGAACGTCCAGGCGCTCGATCGCCTCGCTCGGCGTGGGCAGCGTGCCGGCCGGGATCCACCACAGGACCATACGCGCCTCCATCAGGCGCTCGAACCACTCGCGACGCCGACGCAGCACGTCCACGTGCCGGGTGCCGTAGGTGAACGCGCGCAGCGCCTCGATCGATTCCCAGACCGTGAGGTTCACGATCATCAGCTCATCATCGAAGACGTGGATGCTCGTCGCGTCGCCGTCAGCGGTCTGCAGCCGCCACACGTAGCCCGGGCTGGCCTCGGCAAGCGCGTTCACCGGCGCGAGGGACTCCACGAACCCGGCGATCCGCGGGTCATCGATCGGCGCGAGGAGACGCCCGATGTTGAGCTGGGCCAGGTGGAACGTCGCGGCGCTCACGTCAGCTCGGTAGCGCGATCTCGATCCGCCCCGGTTCGAGGCGGACGCCGGCCAGGGACGCGGTCCCGCTGGCGATGGTGAGCGTGGCCTCGACGCCCGCGACGATACTGCGGTAGCGCCCATCGGGCGGCAGGGCCATCGGCCATTGGAAGGACAGCGGCGTGTCCCGGCCGTCGTGTGCCGGCTCAGCCGTCGCGGCGACCGTCACCGGCCGTCCGAGCAGGCGTTCAGCGGCGTGCAGGTCGCCCTCGGCGATCGCGGTCCGGATGTCGGCACTGCGCACGGACCGACCATCCAGCTCGAATGGCGGCACGACGACGACGTCGAAGCCCTCGACGGCACCGAGGGCCGCCAGGGTCTCGGGCGTGCCGCGCCGCTCGAATCCGAACGCCGCGTCGGGCGTCATCAGGAGGCCCGCGAGCCCAGCGTGGCGACGGATGCGCTCGACGAACGCGTCGTAGGTCGTGTGCCGCACCACGTCATCGAAGTGCTGCACCACGGTCACGTCCACGCCGGCCGCCGCGAGTCGCTCCAGGCGCTCCTGCGGGTCCATCAACAGCGGTGGGGCCGTCCCGGTGATGACCTCGTCGGGATGGTGGTCGAAGGTGATGACGGCCGCCCGCGCCTCACGCGCGGCCGCCTCGCGCTCGAGGTGATCCAGGAGATACAGGTGCCCGCGATGGAGCCCATCGAACACGCCCACCACGGCGAACACAGGCCCGTGCTCGGCGCGCAGGGCATCCACGCCCGCCACGACGTCCATCAGGCGACGGTCTCCGCCGACACCAGCACCTTGTCGGGGGCGAGACGGCCGGTACCGGCATCGGTGGCGATGGCCGCCAGGGCGCCCGAGGGCGCCACCAGCCGATAGCGGTCGGCCCCTGCAGCGAAGCCGGCCGCCGGTCGCACGAACTGGCCCCTCGAGACGGCCGCGACCTCGGCCGCGGTCAGGGTCACGGACGGGAAGCGCTCCAACCCCTGGTCGAGCGGACGCAGCAGGGGGATCAGACCGCCCGGCCCGTCGGCGGCGGCGGCCCGGACGGCATCAAGGGGGATGGCGTCCATCTCCCCGAACGGCCCCGAGGTCGTCCGGCGCAGCGCCCCGAGGTACGCGGCGTTCCCCACGCGCTCGCCCAGGTCGCGCGCGAGGGCGCGGATATAGGTCCCGGCCGAGCAGCGAACATCGACGATCGCGATCGGTCGGGCAGGATCGCTGTCGTCCCATTCGACCAACGCGAGGGAGTGGATCGTCACGTCGCGCTCGGCCAACTCCACGGTCTCACCGGCGCGGGCCATCGCGTACGCGCGGCGGCCCGCGACCTTGATCGCGGAGAACGCGGGCGGGCGCTGGCGAATCGGCCCGACGAACGCGGCGAGGGCGGCCTCGACGTCGGCGCGCGATGGCGCCGGGCCCTCCGAGGGTGTCATCTCCCCTTCGAGATCGTCCGTGGTCGACGCGGCGCCGAAGCACACCGTCGCGCGATACCCCTTGTCGTCCGCGAGGTGGAACTCGACCACGCGTGTCGCCTTGCCGAGGAAGACCGCCAATACGCCCGAGGCGAACGGGTCCAGGGTCCCGCCGTGCCCGACGCGCTTGGTCGCGGCCAGACGGCGCACCAGGGCCACGATGTCGTGGGACGTCGGGCCGATCGGCTTGTCGATGACGAGGATGCCGTCGAGGCCCGGCCCGAGCGAGGAGCGCGCCATGCCTAGGGCGAACTGTCGCGGACGACCTCGGCGACCAGGTGCCGAGCCTCCGCGAGGACGAGCGACGAGGCCTCGGTCACCGGGCGTTCGACGGTCGCACCGGCAGCCCGGGCGTGTCCGCCACCCCCGAAGCGACCGGTCAGCACCGTGGCGTCGACGCCGCCGGGCTTCGTCCGCACGCTGATCCGCGTGCCGGCCCCGGCCTCCTTGAACAGGATGGAGACCTCGGCATCGTCCGCCTGGGCGAGCAGGTCGATGATGCCTTCGGAATGCGCGGCGGTCGTCCCGGTCGCCTCGAGGTCGGCGTCGAGCAGGGTGGACCAGACGATCCGGCCACCATCCGAGCTTTCCAGTCGATCCAGGACGCGTCCGAAGAGCCGCAACTGTGATTCGGGCTTGGATCGATACAGGCGGCGGGAGATGTCCGACAGCGGCGCCCCGGCGTGGACCAGCGCCGCGGACACGGCGAGCGTGCGAGGCGTGGCGTTGGGGTGCGCGAACGTGGCGGTGTCCATGACGATGCCCGCCATCAGCACCGTCGCGAGGTCCCTTCCTCGATCGCCATCCCAGGCGATCCCGAGCCGCTCGGCGAGCAGGGTCACCATCTCGCACGTCGCCGCCGCGTCCGGATCGATCCAGTCCGCTTCGCCGGCGGCGCCGTTCGAGGCGTGGTGATCGATGATCACGCGCGGCAGCCGTCCGAACAGCTCCGCATGGCGCACGCCGACGGCGCCGACGCGTTCCAGGCTCCCGCAGTCGGAGATGACGAGCAGGTCGTAGTCGGCATCGCTGTCGGGGTCCGTCCGGAAGCGCTCCACGCCCGGCAGGAAGTCGTACAGGGGCGGGACCGGGTCGGTGCAGACCGGATCGGCTGTTCCGCCCATGGCTTCCACGATCGCGACGACGCCGAGCGTCGCCCCGAGGGTGTCCGCATCGGGGTTCTCGTGACCCACGGCCAGCACACGTCGGGCGCCGCGCAGACGCGCGACCACGACGTCGGGCACGGCCGCGAGGTACGGGGCGAGGTCCACGGTCATCCGCGCTTGCGCGCGTCGCCGCGCCGACGTCGGGAGCGCGGCTTCGGCGGGAGGACGGCCGATGGCGGCTCGACGGGCGAATCGCCTTCGTGGTGGAGGCGTGGGACCGGTGTCGGGAGCGTCTCCCCCAACGGCAGGTCCTCGTCGACGGCAGCGCCGGCCTCGAGCTCGTTGAGCAGCTGCAGGACGCGCGTACCGCGCTCGGCGGTGTCGTCGAGGTGCACGTGGAGATCCGGGATCCGCCGGATGCGCAACGTCTTGCCGAGCTCGTGGCGCACGAACGGCATCGCCCGGCCGAGGGCGGCGATCGTCGCCGTCCGTTCCGCGGGTTGGCCGATGACGCTGACCCAGACCTTCGCGTGGCGCAGATCCGTCGTCGTCTCGACCCGGGTGATCGTGGCGAACCCGATGCGCGGATCCGCCACGTCCCGCGTGACGATGGCCCCGATCTCCTGGCGCAGGAGTTCGTCGACCCGCTCCGTTCGCTGGCTCATGTTCGTCCGATCCTGTGGATCTGCGCTGACGGCGCGAGGCACACCGCGGTGATCACGCCGGCCGCCGTTCGGTCAGCCAGCCGCGATCCGCGACACCGTCTGCGACACGAAGCACTCGATGATGTCGCCCTCCTCGATATCGTGGAAGTTCGCGAGACCGATGCCGCATTCGTAGTTGGCCTGGACCTCACGCACGTCGTCGCGGAAGCGGCGCAGCGATTCGATCCGGTCGGTCGCGATGACGCGGCCCCCACGCCAGATCCGGGCCCCGCCGCGGACGATCCGCCCTTCGGTGACGTAGGAACCGGCGATGACCGTGTTCTTGCCGACGCGGATGACCTGGCGGACCTCGGCGCGACCCTCCACGACCTCCACGACCTCGGGCTCGAGCAGGCCCTTGAGGGCCGCCTCGATGTCGTCGGTGAGCTTGTAGATGATGTCGTAGAGCCGGACGTCGACGCCCTCGGCCTCGGCGGCACGACGGGCGGTGTCGGTGATGTTCGTGCTGAACCCGACCACGATGGCATCCGATGCCGTCGCCAGCATGATGTCGTTGTCGGTGATGTCGCCGGCGGCCTCGTGCAGGACGTTGAGGCGGACCTCGTCCTGGTCGAGCTGCTCGAGGGCGTGGGTGATCGCCCCGAGCGATCCCGACACGTCCGCCTTGAGGATGATCCGGAGCTCCTTGGCCTGGCCGGCCTGGATCTGGCGGTACAGGTCCTCGAGCGTCGCGCGGCCACTGCCGTCGCCGCTCTTGGCCGCGACCTGGGCCTTGCGCTGCTCGACCATCGTGCGGGCGGCCTTCTCGTCCGCGACGACCCGAAGGATGTCACCGGCTTCGGGGACCTCCGAGAGGCCCAGCACCACGACGGCGCTCGCCGGTCCTGCCTGCTTGACGCGCTTCCCGCGGTCGTTCTCCATCGCGCGCACGCGACCGAACGTCTCGCCCACGACGATGATGTCGCCGACCTTGAGCGTCCCGGTCTGGACGAGCGCCGTCGCCACAGGACCACGGTTCTTGTCCAGCTGCGCCTCGACGATCGTGCCGATCGCCTCGCGATCGGGGTTCGCCTTGAGCTCCTGGAGGTCGGCGACCAGCAGGACCATCTCGATGAGTTCGTCGAGG
>CAYVJP010000171.1:0-1053 GCA_964451745.1 uncultured Anaerolineaceae bacterium
AACAGCACGAAGTTCGTCGCGACGCGTCCCGGGTCCAGGCGGCCAGGCATCGGTTGCGCGATGCCGCCGGCACTCGAAACGCCGTCCATGTCCGCGAGCGCCTCGGCGAGTCGGCGGGCGTTGGCGTGATCGTCGGCCAGGCGGTCGATCATCCCGTCAGGGCCGTCCTGCAGCGCGACGAGTCCCGCGGCGGCCAGGACCCCCGCCTGGCGCATCCCGCCGCCCACGAGCTTGCGGGCACGCCGGGCGCGCCAGATCGTCTCGCGCGATCCGACCACCACGGAACCGACGGGACAGCCCAATCCCTTGCTGAGGCAGAAGGTCACGGTGTCGGCGGGATCGGCGAGGTCTCGGGCCGTCACGCCTGCGCCGCGCTGGGCGACGACCGCGTTCCAGAACCGCGCACCGTCGATGTGGAGCGGGATCCCATGGGTGTGCGCGATGGCGGCGATCTCCCGGGTGTACGCGGGCGTCAGCGGCTGGGCCATGGAATGGGCGTGCGTGTTCTCGAGCGTGATCAGACCCGTGATCGGCTCGTGGACGTCGCCCGGATCGCGGAACGCCGCCTCGACCTCGGCCGGATCGAGCGTGCCGTCGGCGCGGTCGTCGAGCGTGCGGATGCTCGTCCCCACGATGACCGCATGGCCGGCCGCCTCGTCGAGGGTGACGTGGTGGTCGCGGCCGGCGATCGTCTCCTGCCCGCGCGCCAGGTGGGCGAGCTGGGCCACGAGATTTCCCATCGTCCCGCTGGCGACGAACAGGCCTGCCTCCTTGCCCAGCAGGTCGGCGGCGCGCTCCTCGAGGGCGATCACCGTGGGGTCGTCGCCGAAGACGTCGTCACCGACGTCGGCTCGCGACATGGCGTCACGCATCGCCGCCGTGGGGCGCGAGACGGTGTCGCTGCGAAGGTCGATCACGCGTTGGGCCATGGTCGCCGAGTATAGGTCGTACGTCTGACAAGGCCCCCCGCCTCTGCTATAGTCCGGCCTCGCCGCAACTGGACCCGTGGTGTAGCGGCCCAACATGCCAGCCTGTCACGCTGGAGATCGCCGG
>CAYVJP010000171.1:1063-5975 GCA_964451745.1 uncultured Anaerolineaceae bacterium
CGGGTCCGCCATCACTCGCTTTTCTCTACGCCCCGTCCGCCCGCCCGGACGGGGCGTTTCTCTTGCCCACCGGCCGGTGCCCGGCGCCGCATTCCGGAGCGTCTGGCAGAATCCCGCGGTGAAGCGCCTCCCCCTGGCCATCGTCGGCGGCCTCATCGTCCTCTCCGCCCTGATCCCGTTGGCCGGCGGCCCGCTCGGCCTCGGCGAACCGTCCGCGAGCCCATCGGGCCGGCCGGGGGCGAGTGCCGGCGTCGCGGGTGCGAGTCCGACCGCTGGAGCCACCGAACCCGGGACCGGCAGCCCGACCGCCGAACCGACGCCGGCCGAACCCGCCACGCCCGAACCGACGCCACTGGCCAAGGTGGCGATCGTGCCCGTGACCCAGTTCCGGACGACGCGGACCGCGACGGACCGCGACCAGGTCACCGAGGTCCTGGCCGGGACGAGCGATCGATACGAGGCGCTCGAACTCGTCGCCGCCGACGCCGAGGCGATCCTCGCCGCGCTCGACCTCGACGCGCCGGCCGATCCCGCGTTGCTCGTCCTCGCGGAGGACGCCAAGACCCTGCGTGCCGACCTCGCCAAGCACCGCAAGCGCCTCGCCTTCGTTCGCGCCGAGGAGGTCACCCCGGCCGTCCGCGCGCTGGCCTGGGGCGACACCGCGTTGTTCGGGTCGTCGCGGGTCACGGACCTCGCCGAGTGGCCGCTCATCGCCGAGGTCCCCGCGACCGCCGGCGAAGCGTTCGACCCGGCGACGACGTGGACCATGTTCGCGGCGGGCGACATGCTGCTCGATCGGGGTGTCTACGAGACCGTGCGGGTCAAGGAGAAGGGCGTCGACTTCCCGTTCGATGGCGGGACGGTCGAGATCACCGGGCGCTGCAAGGACTGCTCGCCGCTCGGCTGGGACACGCCGTACACCAAGCGGACCGGTAACAAGGGCGCGATGCGCGCCATCATCGAACGCGCGGACCTCGCGATCGCCAACTTCGAGAACCCGGCCCCGGATCGCTTCCGCTGGCACACCAGCGGCACGGTGTTCTCGGCGGACCCCGGGATCATCGAGGGCATCGCCAACGCCGGTATCGACTGGGTCAGCCTCGCGAACAACCACATCGGCGACCAGGGGCGCAACGGTGTGCTGCAGACCATCCGGAACGTCGAGAAGTACGGCCTGGCCCATGCCGGTGCCGGGGAGAACGCCGCCGCCGCGCGCACGCCGTCGCTGTTCGAGTTCGGCGAGACGACGGTCGCGATCCTCGCCTATGACGCGATCTACAAGCCGTACCACGCGACGTCGTCACGGGTCGGCAGCGCCGCGTTCAACATCAAGAACGTATCGGCCGACGTGAAGAAGGCGCGCGAGGCCGGCGCCGACGTCGTCATCGTCTTCCCGCACTGGGGTCGCGAGTACAAGTACGCGCCGACGGAGCGGCAGCGGGAGCAGGCGCACGCGATCATCGATGCCGGCGCCGACATGATCATCGGCAACCACGCGCACTACGCCGCCGCCGTCGAGGCGTACAAGGGCAAGCCGATCTGGTACGCCCTGGGCAACTTCGTCTTCGATCAGACCTGGTCCGAGCCGACCATGTCCGGCATCACTCTGGAGCTCACCTTCCACGGCAGCGAGTTGGATCAGATCCGGATGCGGCCGCACCTCATCCTGGACAAGGCCCAGCCCAACCTCATGGACCCGGCCGCCGATGGCAAGGCGGTGATGGATCCGATCTGGGACGCCAGCAAGGGCCTGCTGCCCTGGTGATGCCGGGCTAGTCGAGACCGGCGAACAGGTCCGATTCGGGCAGCGTCGCCTCGATCGTCGACTCGCGCAGGATGAAGGCCTCCTTCGACCAAGCCTCCTTCCATCCATCGAGCCCGAACAGCATGAACGGGTGCTCGTCGCTGATCTGCGTCACGTGTTCGTGGATGGCGCGCCACTTGCGTTCGATCGGGTCGCCCGCGATGTCGACCCAGGTCGTGATCGATTCGTCGGGGACCAGCATCTTCGCCATGTAGGCCTCGAACTCGGCGATCTGCTCGTCGGTCGCATCGGGCGGCGGAGACCAGACGCTCGGCTTGCCGAGCTCCTCGAGGCGGTCGCGCATCGCCGTCCGGGTCGAGGCCGGGATGGCCTGCTCGTACAGCTTGGATGGCGTCCACGGGGCGAGCCCGCCCTCATCGGTCGACGGTCCCGTCCCGCCGTGTTCCGGCGCGAGCTGTCCCGGGTACCAGGCGGGATCACCAGCCCGGGCGAACGCCCGCACCGACACGTCGTGCGTGCGGATGTGGTCGGGGTGTCCATACCCGCCGAAATCGTTGTAGGTCGTGATGACGTCGGGCTGAGAGCGGCGGATGAACCACACGAGGCGACCGGCGGCCTCGTCCAGATCGGCCTGCCAGAAGGACCGAGGGTCGTGGTTCCCGGGCCGACCCATCATGTCCGAGTCGTGATAGCCGAGGTTCTCCCATTCGGTGACGCCCAGGGCCGCCATGGCTCGCTCGAGTTCGCCGGCACGGATCTCACCGAGGCGCCGGTGGTTGTCGGGCGTGTCCATCTCGGGCACGACGATCTCGCCCATCTCGCCGCGCGTGCAGGTGACGAGCACGACCCGGTGTCCGTCGGCGACGGCCTTGGCCATCGATCCGCCGGTGCCGATGGTCTCGTCGTCCGGATGGGCGTGGACGGTCATCAGGGTGTGGCTCATGACCCGATGCTAGCGCCTGCCGACGTTCCGGGCCCGCGGCGACCCCGGACGAACGGGCTACGCGCCGGCAGGACGTGCGCGCGCGCACCGGTGTCGTATCGCACCGCCGCGGGCGCACCGGTACCTCCGGGTCGGGCGTCCGCGACCGTTCCCGGCCGCACCATGCGGACATGATCGAACGCGTCGGCCGCCGTCTCGCAGCAGCGCTGGACCGTGGCGACCCCCAACCGGACCCGACACCCGTGCCTGACGGCGCGGCCGCGGCCGGCCGAAGCGTCGAGTTCCTCGCCTACGGGGAGGATTGCGTGCTGCTGGGTCGGCTGCGGATGACCGGCGACCGATTGACCGATCAGCTCAACGCCCAGGACGAGTACGAGGTCCTGGACCTCGTCGCCGAGCGCCTGACCGACGGCTACGCGGCGGAGGTGCCGGCCATGCTGATCGCGCGCGACGAGTTGCTGCTCGTGCAGGCAGCGGGCCCGCGCGGTGACGCCAACCGGCGGCATCGGACGCGCGCCTACCCGATCGCCGCCCAACTCGGGCCATACCGCGTCCACGGCCAGCTCCACGCGCCGCCCGGGGTGGATCCCGAGGTCGTGATCCACCGTCGCGCGCCGATGGTGCCCCTGACCGATGCCTGGATCGAGCGTCCGGTCGGCGACGACATCGAGTTGCTGCGCATCGGGACCGTCGTCCTCAATCGCGACAAGATGGACTGGGTCATGTCCACGTGGGACGACTCGTCGACCTGGCGCGATGCCGGCCCGACGGCAGCGATCGAGGCCGCCGAACCCGACTGATCGCTGCGGTGCCCGGGCGCTAGGATGCCGGTCATGTCGACCGCCGATCGCCCGGGTCCTCTCGCCGGTCTGCGCGTCGTCGACCTCTCGACGGTGCTCGCCGGTCCCTACTGCACGATGGTCCTCGCCGACCTGGGGGCGGACGTCGTCAAGGTGGAACCGCCCGAGGGCGACGCCACCCGCGGCTGGGGTCCGCCATGGGTGGGCGACGCCGCCGCCGGCACCAGGACGGCCGCGTACTTCCTTGCGGTCAACCGCAACAAGCGATCGATCCGCCTCGACCTGCGCACCGATGACGGCCGGGCGGTGCTGCGGCGACTGCTCACCGGCGCCGATGTCCTCGTCGAGAACTTCCGCCCCGGCGGACTCGACCGGCTGGGGTTCGATGACGCGACGCTGCGGGAGATCCGTCCCGACCTCGTCCACCTCGCGATCAGCGGCTACGGGCAGACCGGTCCGGCGGCGAGCCGCCCCGGCTACGACTTCGTGATCCAGGCTGCGGGTGGCCTGATGTCCATCACCGGCGACGCCGATTCGGACGACGGGCACCCGACCAAGGTCGGCGTCGCGATCACGGATGTCGTGACCGGGTTGTTCGCGACCATCGGGATCCTTGCCGCCGTCATCGAGCGCGGCGGGCAGCGGGTGGATGTCTCGTTGCTGGGATCGACCCTGGCGATCCTCGTCAACCAGGCCCAGAACGCGTTCGTCACCGGGGAGGCGCCCGGTCGCCGCGGCAACGCCCACCCCAACATCGTCCCGTACGAGACGTTCGCGACCGCCGACGGGGAGCTCGCCGTCGCCGTGGGCTCGGAGCGCCAGTGGCCCCGGTTCTGTGCCGTGCTGGGGCTGGACGACCTCGCCGCCGACCCGCGGTTCGCCACCAACGGCGATCGCGTGGACCATCGGACCGAGCTGCGCGCGATCCTCGCGGCGCGCTTCGCCGAGCGCCCGACCGCCGCCTGGCTCGTGGACCTCGAAGCCGCCGAGGTCCCGGCGGGTGCGATCGACGACATCCTGACGGCGTTCGGGTCGCCGGCGGCGGCCGCGCTCGAGATGCTCACCGAGGTGGAGCACCCGGCCCTCGGGGTCCTGCGCCAGGCGGGCATCCCGATCCGCTTCGAGCGCACGCCTGGGGCCGTGCGGTCCGCGCCGCCCCTGCTCGGCGAGGGGACGGACGAGATCCTGGCCGAGCTCGGGTACAGGCGCGAGGAGATCGAGCGGATGCGCCGGTCGGGCGTGATCTAGGGCCTAGAGCTCGCGCCGGCGGAACGCCACGACCGATCCGCCGAGGGCGAGCGCGATGAGCACGGTCGTGGCCACGACCGGGATCCACAGGTCCGCACCCAGATCGCCGACCGATGCCTCGCCCGTGGCCAGCGCCGCGGCCGGGCCGGCGAGGCC
>CAYVJP010000172.1:0-4263 GCA_964451745.1 uncultured Anaerolineaceae bacterium
AGTGGCTGACGCTCTGGAAGCTTCCCTGGGGATTCCAACAGCCGGCGATGCTTTCACTACGGCTCGGTCCCCCGCGTGGACCTGGCGACCTGGGACTTCAAGGTCTACGGCGAGGTGGACGCCCCGTTCACCCTGACCTGGGACCAGTTCCGCGAGTTGCCCAGGAAGCAGGTCCATACCGATATCCACTGCGTGACCCGCTGGTCCAAGCTCGACACGACCTGGGAGGGCGTCCCGATCCAGGCGATCCTCGAGATGGCCCAGGTCCGTCCGTCCGCCACGCATGTCGTAAGCCACGCCGAGCAGGGGTATACCGCGAACCTGCCGCTCGACGTCCTCGATGACGACGACGTCCTGCTCGCCGACACCTTCGACGGCCAGCCGCTGGAGCTGGAGCACGGCTACCCGCTCCGGCTGCTCGTGCCCAAGAAGTATTTCTGGAAGAGCTCGAAGTGGATCCGCGGACTCGAATTCCTCGACCACGACCAGCTCGGCTTCTGGGAGCGCTACGGGTACAACAACAGCGCCGACCCGTGGAAGGAAGAGCGGTTCAGCGACGGCTGAGGCACGATCGGCGGCGGCCGCCCGGGCCTTCGTCCTCCGGCACACGTTCCTGCGGCCGACGCCCGGGCTGGAGGACATCCGGCTCCACCTCGCCGACGACGCCGTCCCACTGTGGCGTGCCCTCCAGTTGGAGACCGGCGACCCTGACGTGGCGCTCCCGTACTGGGCGTTCGCGTGGGGCGGGGGCCTCGCCATCGGGCGCCACCTCGGCGCGAACCCCGGGATCGCCGCCGGACGTCGCGTCGTCGACTTCGCGTCGGGCTCGGGGATCGCCGCCATCGCCGCCCTGCGCGCGGGCGCCGTTTCGGTGACGGCGATCGACATCGACCCATATGCCGTCGCCGCGATGACCCTCAATGCGCGCGCCGACGGCCGACGCCTCGCGATCGTGTGCCGCGACGTCCTCGACGATGACCCGCCGGATGCCGACCTCATCCTCGCCGGCGATTGCTGGTACGACGCGGACCTCGCCGGCCGCGTCCTGCCGTGGCTCGAGCGCGCCCAGGCGAAGGGGATCGATGTCCTCGTCGGCGACCCGGGGCGGCGCGACCTGCCCCTCGATCGCCTCGTCGCACATGCGACGTACGACGTCCGGACCACGACCGAGCTCGAGGACCTGGCACGCACCCGAGCCAGCGTCTACGCGCTCCGCGGGGACGTCACTGCCTGATCCGGGCGGGCCGAGGCGCCCGGGGCGACCCTGCCCGATGGCCCTTGGCGCCTCCGTCTCGCTGGCCTGACGATGCAGCCGATGACCACTCGATCGCCCGGCACCATCCGGGAGCACGCGCTCCCCGACCCCACGTCGCCGCATGAGACATCGCTCAATGCCATCCTGCGGCCGGTCGTCTTCGGCGCCAACGACGGCCTCGTCTCGAACCTTGCCCTGGTGATGGGCGTGGCCGGCGCCGACCCGGAGCCGTCGGTCATCGTCCTTGCCGGCATCGCCGGCCTGCTCGCGGGCGCGTTCAGCATGGGTGTCGGCGAGTACATCTCGGTGCAGAGTCAACGTGAGCTGCTCGACTATCAGATCGCGTTCCAACGCAAGCAGCTCCGCGAGGTCCCGGAACAGGAGCGACGGATCCTCGAACAGCTGTATCGCGATCGCGGGTTCACGCCGGAGCAGGCGACCGCCTTCGTCGACGCGGTCTTCGAGGATGGCGAGCACGCCACGCGCCAGCTGATCTTCGAGGAAGTCGGGCTCGACGAACGGAGCATCGGCTCGCCGATGTCGGCAGCCCTGGGGTCGTTCGCCGCCTTCACGGCGGGGGCGTTCGTCCCCCTCCTCCCCTTCCTGCTGACCTCCGGCACGCCCGCGCTCGTGGCGTCCCTTGCACTGAGCTTCATCGCGCTCGCCCTGCTCGGGCTCGGGATCAGCCGCCTGACGCGTCGCTCGCCCTTGATGAGCGCGATCCGGCAGGTCGCACTCGGCGGCGTGGCGGCGGCCGTCACGTACGCCGTGGGTTCGGTGATCGGCGTCCAGATCGCCTAGCTGCGACGCGCGCCCCCGAGCATCCGCGGGTCCGGCGTGAACACGCGCAAGCGCCGGCCCAGGAAGGTCACCTCGCGCTCCAGGAGTGCCACGAGTCCCTCGAGCCGGTCCACGGTGGTCTCGGCCTCGAGGAGTTCCTGGCGGCGCGGCAGCTCCACCTGGACGATGCCCGACAGGAGGTAGGACAGGACCGTCGGGTCATCCGGGATCACCAGGTCGCGACGGGTCGGCGCGTCGGATCCGCCCGTGCTCGCCCCCTGGGCGCCCACCACGGATTCGCTCCCACCGCTCGGCGTGTCCGGATCGAGCTCCGGCCCCTCGATCTCCACGCGGATGTCGAGGGCCTCGATCGTCTCGCCGTCGCGGGCGCGGATGAGGTCCAGGTAGCGAACGAAGCGGCGGATGGCGGCGACGGCCAGGCGCTCGGCCCGCGGTTCATCGCCGACGTCGTCATCGAGCGCGGTCACGTTCGCGACGAGGTACGGCTCGCGGTCGGCATCGACCGAATCGATCGCGAACCGACCGGTTGCGGCGGCCAGCAGGTCGAAGCGCCCATCCGGGTAGCGGCCCGCCTCGCGGATCTCGGCGAACGCACCGACCCCGGCCAGGGTCGTCACGGCATCGGTCCCCACCTCGCGGCCGTCGCGGATGAGTACGACCCCGAACGGCCCACCGGTGTCCAGGCAATGCCGGGTCATCGCCCGGTAGCGCTCCTCGAAGACGTGGAGCGGAAGCACGATGCCGGGGCAGAGGACCGTGTGCAGCGGGAAGAGCGGGATCTCCATCTCACCACCGATTCGCTCGATCGGGATGGCCTGGATGCGTCCGACCGAGTCTAGCCCGCTTCGGGTTCGAGGCGCGGGATGGTCGGGCGGCGGACATGTGGAGCACGCCCGATCCACGATGGCCGCGCAGCGCCGGCATCGGCCAGGTCACCGGCAGCGGCGGCGGCGACGGCCTCGGGTGAGAAGACCTGGTGGCGGCCCTTGCCCTTGGCCTTCGCCTGGTACATCGCCACGTCGGCATCGCCGAGCAGGTCGTCCACGTCGGTCATGGCGGGTGTATCGACCGCGATCCCGATGCTCGCGCCGACGGTCACGGTCGCTCCGGCGATCTCGACGGGCGCATCGAGCAAGGCGAGGAGTCGGGACGAGACGGTCGACGCGAACGACGCGTCGGGGATATCGATGAGCAGGATGCCGAACTCGTCGCCCCCCAGCCGGGCGGCCATGTCGGTGTCGCGGATCCCGCTCTTGATGCGCTCGCCGACGGCGACCAGCATGTCGTCGCCGGCGGCATGACCCAGGCTGTCGTTGACCGTCTTGAAATCGTCGAGGTCCAGGAACAGGGCCGCGATCGATCCGGTTCGCTTGCGCGCCTTGAGCGCCGCCTCGGCGCGCTCGACGAACTGGCGCCGATTGGCGAGACCGGTCAGCGGATCGTGGAAGGCCTGATAGCTCAGCTTCGCCTCGAGCACCCGGCGGGCCGCGACATCGCGCTCGAGCAGCCCGACGAGACCCGCCAGGCGCAGGAGCACGAGCAGGGAGAGCAACGCGGTCCCGGCGGCGATCACCCCGAGCCCCTGGACGGCGTTGGGACCGAACGTGACGAGCAGGGGTCCGGTGATCATGGCCGCCGCGAGACAGATCATCCGAACGGGCCCCAGCCACGTGACGGCGACCGGGTGCGGATCGGTGAGTCGCTGCATGGACGGATGCGCGACCGCCGCTCCGAACAGCAGGTATGCGCCGAGATACAGCGAATCGATCCAGCTGCCCGAGAGGTACGTCTCGTCCATCGCCTGGACGGCGTAGATCTGGTCGGCGACGAGCAGGAGGACCAGGCTCGCACCCAGCAACCGGAAGGACGTCGTTCGGGCGCCCGGTGTCGTGAGCAGGCCCATCGCCACCCCGATGAGCAGCAGATCGGCGATGGGATACGAGAGGCTGATCGCAAGGCTCAGCGGGTCAAGCTCGGCGGCGGCCACCTGGGGCTGCATGAAGAAGGTCCACGACAGGATGGCCACGGCGGTGGTGAGGATGGCGGCGTCCAGCAGGCCGCTGCGGTCGCCACCGGCGACGCGACGACGGATCAGCAGGTAGAGACCCAGCGCCATGAATGGATACCCGGAGAGGTAGAGCGCATCAGCGATGCTCGGGAACGGTTCCTCGCCGATGAACTCGTAGTAGTTCCATGCGAGGTCGCCA
>CAYVJP010000172.1:4273-5852 GCA_964451745.1 uncultured Anaerolineaceae bacterium
AAGCCCTGCCGCAAAGATCGTCTGGTAAGGCAACGTGCCATGCGCGAGGTCGCCGGCCACGAACAATGCCTGGCCCGCGGCCATGAGCAGCCACGGGAGCATCCGGTCCGGGCGCCAGCGCCGGATCGCGACCAGCGCGATGACCACGGCCGATGCCCCGACGACGTCGTACAGCAGGCTCTGGGTCATGCTCCCCGTCTCGAGTGAGGCGTGGAGGACGACCGCCATCGCTCCGGCGGCAAGGTAGGCCATCCAGAGCGGGATCCTCGAAAGAGATCGGCGTGGATCAGGCATGAGTGCTCAGCCCGAAGATTCGCCGGTCCAGCGCCAGCCGCCCATGACCCGTCGGTACGGGACCGGCGTGGGACCAATCCGCCGGACCTCGCCGGAATCGATGAAGCCGCCGGTCGCCCGGCGGCCTCAGTCCGTATGCGTGATGGGTTGCGTCAGTGGGCGCAGGCCCGAGGCGAACCCTCGTCCTCGGCGGTCCGGAAGCTGGAGCCGCAACCGCAGCCACTGACCGCGTTGGGGTTGTTCACGGTGAAGCCGGCCCCCATGAGCGTGTCGACGTAGTCGATCTGTGAGCCCTGGAGGAGGCTGACGCTCTGGCCGTCCACGTAGACCTTGATGCCGTTGACGTCGAGGCGGTTGTCCTCGGGTGTCGGCGCGTCCTCGAGCATCATCCCGTAGCGGTAGCCGCTGCACCCGCCCGAGTAGACGTAGACCCGCAGGCCGACATCCGGGTTGGTCTCGTCCTTGGTGAGTTCGCGGAGCTTGGACGCCGCGGCATCGGTCAGGGACACGACCGTCGTCGGCTGCTGGTCGATCATGTGGTTGCGTCCTCCTTCGGACGGGCGGGCTGGCGTTCGATCCACCGCGAGGCGCGGCGTGGACCCTCATCGTACGCACGACAACGGGTTTCGACAAGCGCTGCGTCGAAAACCTTCGTCGGGGGCACGCCCAGCCGATCGCATGACGACTCGTTCGGCGTTGCGCCACTGGGAGTTGCGCAACGGCGATGAAGCCTCGCCGATGGACACCGGAATCGACGCAACGGCCGGTGGCCGACGCTCGCTCATCCGGTTCGCGCAACTGGCTGTGTCGTTGGACAGCGAGGGGTCAAGGAGATGCCGCAAGCCAGCTAGGCCGGTCGTCCTGCCTCGTCCAGGCGCTCGACGATCGTGGCGATCCCCTGCCCCACGCCGATGCACATCGTGGCGAGACCGAACCGGCCGCCGGTCCGGCGCAGCTCGTGGGTGAGCATCGTGATGAGGCGCCCGCCGCTCATCCCCAGCGGGTGACCCAGGGCGATGGCCCCGCCGTTGACGTTGACCTTGGCCGGGTCCAACCCGAGCTCGTCGATGCACACGAGCGACTGCGACGCGAACGCCTCGTTGAGCTCCACGAGGTCCAGGTCGTCCACGCCGATGCCCGCCCGCTCCAGGGCCTTGCGGGTCGCGGGGATCGGCCCGATGCCCATGACCGCGGGGTCCACGCCGGCGACGGCCGTGGCCACGATCCGCGCCATCGGGCGCAGCCCGAGCGAGCGTGCGCGTGCGGCCTCCACGACGAGCACGGC
>CAYVJP010000173.1:0-5845 GCA_964451745.1 uncultured Anaerolineaceae bacterium
GTCTGGACGATGCGCCGGATGCTGTCCGCGGTCGGGGCCAACGAGGGCATCGAGATCCTGCTCAACCGGCTGTCGAAGACGCAGTCGAACGCCGAGTTCCTCGCCTCGCTGACCAAGAACCTGGACAGCTGATCCGAGCCGCAAAAGGGTTGCCGCAAGGCCCCACGCGGGCCTCCGACGTTTGCAGCGTTCGTGAGCGGCATGGTACGGTTTCCCTCGATGTCGTAAGCCCGATGACATGTCGGGCGCGGCCGCG
This sequence comes from uncultured Anaerolineaceae bacterium, assembly GCA_964451745.1. Taxonomy (GTDB): domain Bacteria; phylum Chloroflexota; class Limnocylindria; order Limnocylindrales; family CSP1-4; genus SPCO01. The sequence goes on from CAYVJP010000173.1 coordinate 257, forward strand.
ATGTAGAGACCCCCAGCTCGATACCGCGACCACGGATGGTCCTTCCGAGTCCCCATCCCCGCGCTCCCTTCGCGCCCGGACCATCCTCACGCCACGGAGACCGTATTGCTGAACGCATCGGTCGGCGTCCAGCGCGTCATGGGACGCCTACGTCGACCAGTGAGCCAGGAACCGACCCCCGCCACGACCTTGCAGTACCGGAGCCGCGCCGCGGCGCGCCGGGTGCGAGTGAGTGTGGATTCGGCGGCGGCCTCGGCGCGGTCCCTGCCCCGCACGACCCATCGCCGCAGCACCCGTACGTGGCGATCGATCACGCTCCCGGCGTTCCCCCGGCTGTCGCTCCCCACGCTGGCCGTGCTCGGCCGGATGGGCCACGAGCGCACCGTCGCGGTCGCGGTCGCCGGGATCGTCCTGGCCGCCTCGGTCCTGAGCGTCACCCCCGGTGGTTCGCCGTCGGGTGATACCGGCGGTCCCAGCGGCGACGGGCCTGCCCCGCGGCTCGCCGTGGGCGGCACCATCGATGACGGATCCGGCGTCGGCCAGGTCGAGGCCGAGTACAACGACGAGATCGTCGAGCCGACCGGTGAGGACGTCGAGGAGCCCGCGGTGGCGGAGCCCGAGGCGAATCCCGCGCCATCCGCGCACCCGAGCGACGTCGACGAGGAGTTCGTCGACGCCGAGGTCGAGCCGGCCGCCGAGGCTGAGGCGACCGCGGTCGCCGGCCCGTTCCTCGACGACGGCACGCTGCTCAAGCCGGTCGCGGTCGATACGAGCGTCGCGGATGGCAGCGACCTGGTGCGCACGTACAAGGTCAAGGCGGGCGACACCCTCGTGGACATCGCCCGTGCCCACGGCGTCACGATGATGACCCTGTGGTGGGCGAACAAGCTCGAGAACAAGGACGACCTGCGGCGTGGCCAGATCCTCAAGATCCCGCCCGTGACCGGGCTCGTCGTGAAGGTCAAGGCCGGCGACACGCTCGCCTCACTTGCCAAGAAGCACAAGGTCACCGAGGAAGAGATCCTCAAGACCAGCGAGATCGACGACCCCAACCTCGTCGTGGGCCAGGTCCTGATCCTGCCGGGTGCCAAGGGCAAGCCGATCCCGACACCCAAGCCGACCAAGAAGCCGTCGTCGTCGCGCGGCGGCGGTGGGTCCGGCGGCGGCTCAGCCCGGCCCCCCAAGACCTACTCGGGCGGGAACTTCGCCTGGCCGGCGCCCGGCGGCCACATCAGCCAGTACTACCACTACGGCCACTACGGCCTCGATATCGACGGCAGCACGGGCGACTCCATCATCGCCGCCGCATCGGGGACCGTGACGTTCGCCGGCTGGAAGAGCAACGGTGGTGGGTACCAGGTCTGGATCGCCCATGGCTCCGGGCTGTACACGACGTACAACCACATGTCGAGCGTGTCGGTCGGGCGCGGCCAGCACGTCTCCAAGGGCCAGCGCGTCGGGCGCATGGGCGCCACCGGGTACGCGACCGGATCGCATCTCCACTTCGAGGTCTGGCGAGGCCCGATCTGGAATGGCGGCCGCCGCGTCAACCCGCTCGCCTACCTCTAGGCCCCATCTCGTCGCCCGGGCGGGCACGACTCGCCCGACCGTGCGAGGATGCCCGCGATGTTCCTGGACCGCGTCAAGATCTGGATCCACGCCGGAAGCGGTGGTGACGGCGCGGCGACGTTCCGCCAGGAGGCCCACGTCCCCCGCGGCGGCCCCGATGGCGGCGATGGCGGGCGGGGCGGCTCGATCCTCCTCCGCGTCGATGCCGGCCAGACCACGCTGCGCGACTTCCAGTACCGCCATCACTTCAAGGCGACGCCCGGCGGTCGCGGCACGCGTGCCCGTCGCCACGGCAAGGCGGGCGACGACCTGATCCTCGACGTGCCGCCCGGGACCGCGGTCTACGACGACACGACCGGCGAGTTGCTCGCCGACCTCGTCGCCACCGGTCAGGAGGCGCTGGTGGCCAAGGGTGGCCGCGGCGGACTGGGCAACACCCACTTCAAGACCGCGACCCACCAGGCCCCCAAGCACGCGCAGAAGGGCGAGCCCGGCGTCGAGCGATGGCTGCGGCTGGAGCTGCGCCTGATCGCGGATATCGGGCTCGTGGGCCTCCCCAACGCCGGCAAGTCCACGCTGCTCGCAGCACTGACGGCGGCGACCCCCAAGATCGCCGACTACCCGTTCACGACCCTCGAGCCCAACCTCGGGGTGATGGACCTGGGCGACGACGAGCGCCGGCCCACGATCGCCGACGTGCCGGGCCTCATCGAGGGGGCCTCGGACGGGGCGGGGCTGGGCCACGCCTTCCTGCGCCACGTCGAGCGGACGCGGGTCCTCGTGCATGTCGTCGACGGCTCGTCGCGCGACCCCGAGTGGGCGCACGACGTGATCCGCGACGAACTGCGGGCGCATGACCCGGCGTTGCTCGAGAAGCCCATGCTGGTCGCCTTCAACAAGATGGATCTGCCGGCGGCGCGCGAGGCCTGGCCAGGATTCCGGGCCGCCCGCGAGGCGGACGGTCTCGACGCCGTCGCGATCGCCGCATCCACGGGGGAGGGCCTGGACACGTTCCGTACCCGGATCGCCGAGCTCCTCCCGTCGTTGGAGGATCTCGCCGAGCCCCCGGAGCCCGCCGGGGTCGTGATCCACCGGATCGATGCGATGCGCGACGGGTTCGTCGTCGAGCGTGATGACGACGGTGCCTACCGCGTCCGCGGCAAGCGCATCGAGCGGGTCGCCGCGCAGACCAACTTCGACGTCGAGGAATCGGCCGAGCGCTTCCAGCGCGACCTGCGTCGGCTCGGGATCGATGCGGAGCTGCGTCGTGCCGGGATCGCCGCGGGCGATCTCGTGCGCATCGGCGGGACCGAGCTGGAGTGGGAGTACGACGCCTGGGAGTCGTCGCGTTGACGATCGATCTCAGGGGCGCGCTCGGGGTGTTCGGGGGCACCTTCGACCCGATCCACGTCGCGCACCTGGCCGTCGCCGAGGCGGCGCGCGATGCCGTGGGGCTGGAGCGGGTCCTCTTCGTCCCGGCCGGCGAACCCCCGCACAAGCCCGGCCGCCCCATCAGCCCGGCGGAACAGCGCTACGCGATGGTGGCAGCCGCGATCGCCGGCAACGACGGGTTCGCGCTGAGCCGCATGGAGCTGGACCGGAGCGGGCCGTCCTACACGGTGGACACGCTGGTCGACCTGCAGGCTGCGCGGACCGCTGACGGCGTCGCGCCCACGCTCGCGCTGATCCTCTCGGCGGAGGCGTTCATGGAGCTTCCGACCTGGCATCAGCCCGAACGGGTCCTCGAGCTGGCCGCCCTCGTCGTGGCGCCGAGGGACGGCTACCCGGAGGCGGCCCCGGACTTCCTCGAGCGCCACTTCCCCGGCGTCGCGGCCCGCGCGGTCTTCCTCGATGGTCCGCGGATGCGCCTCTCGGCGTCCGACCTCCGAGCCCGTGCCGCGGCCGGTCGCTCGCTCCGCTACCTCGTCCCGGATGCGGTCGCGGCGTATATCGGCGACCATGCGCTCTACCAGGTTCCACGGAGGATTGATCGAACGTGACCGACCCCGCGCCGACCGGCGCAGCTGCCAAGGCGCCCGAGATCGCGCCGCTCGACATCGATGTCGAGAGCGACGCATCGCACCCCGCCGCACCCAGCGCCGACGGCATGCCGCGCCGCGACGGCCCGCCACCGGTCACCGACCGTGTCGCACTGGACCTCGCCCGTCGCATCGTCGAGCTGGCCGAGGACAAGAAGGCTGCCGACATCGTCCTGCTGGACCTGACGCCGCTCACCACGCTGGCCGACTACTTCGTCATCTGCTCCGGCGGATCGGAACGGCAGCTCGACGCCATCGCCGACGGCATCATCTCGTCGCTGCGCGACGAGAAGACCCGGCCCATCGGGCGTGAGGGGACACCCGCCTCGCACTGGGTGCTCATCGACTTCGGGTCGGTGATCGTCCACATCTTCACGCCGCCCGAACGGGAGTACTACGGTCTCGAGAAGCACTGGGGCGAGGCCAAGACGATCCTGCGCGTGCAGTGACGATGAGGGGATCCCAACGGATGCGGACGCGGACATTCATCATCGGAATCGCCATCACGGCGGTCGCGCTGACGGGGTGCACGATGCTGGGAAGCGGGAGCGGCGGCACGCTCGATGGCGTCACCTGGACGCTGACCTCGTATTTCGCCGATGGCGCCACGAACGATGTCGCGGAGAACGCCGGGATCGATGCGACCTTCCAGTCCACCGATTCGGTCGTCAGCGGCTCGGCCGGCTGCAATCGGTACTCTGGCCCGTACGAGTCCTCCGGATCGCAGCTGACCTTCGGTCCTCTGGCCACCACGCAGATGGCCTGTGACGAGGCGACCAACACGCTGGAGCGCCTCTACCTCGCCAGCCTGGCGGCCGCCCGCACGTTCACGGCGACCGCCGAGTCCCTGACGATCTACGACGCCGATGGCCAGAGCATCCTCGTCTACGCGGTCGCCAAGCCCGGCCAGTTGACCGGCGTCACGTGGCATGCCACCGGCATCAACAACGGGCGAGGTGGCGTGGTGTCGGTGGTGGCCGGCACGGATCCGACCGCGATCTTCGACGCCGCCGGCACGGTCTCGGGCGACGCCTCGTGCAACCAGTTCAACGGAGCGGCCGTGGTGGACGGCACGTCGATCGCGATCGGGCCACTCGCGTCCACGAAGATGGCGTGTGCGGATCCGGCGGCGAGCGAGCAGGAAACGGCGTACCTTGCGGCCCTCGAGGCAGCCACGATCGTCCAGCTCCAAGGCGACAAGCTCGAACTGCGCGATGCCGAAGGGGCGCTCCAGGTCGGTTTCGAGGCGCGCTGACCACTCGGCAGGTACCGCACGAGGGGGTACCGTCGGGTCATGCCGGGGCGAAGATGGTGGGACCTAGCATCGCCCCATGTCCGCTTCACGAGATCGGTGCCCAGCCTGTGGTCACCGGCTCATCACGACCCGCTTCGACACGACGTTCCGGTTGCCCGACCGGAGCGAGCGGTTGTGCTTCGGCATCCCGGGCGGGCTGTGCGAGGACTGCTCGCAGCTGTACATCGACCCGGACCTGATCGAGCTGCTCGATCTTGGCGAGGGACGCTGCGTCTTCGCCATCGAGAGCGATCTCGTCGTCCAGGAGCAGGCCTGGTCATCCGCCGACTGAGGCGTGCTCCTGCACCCACATCGTGAAGGCCAGGCGTCGTTGCGCGGCGTCGAGTTCCGATCCCGGTGCACCCTTCACCATCGCATCGAGTTCGACGAGTCCCGCAAGCGCTGACGCCAGCTCCGGCGTACTCCATCGACGTGTCTGCGTCGCGAGGGCCTTGGCCCGGAACTCGCTCGTGATTCCCATCGCGCGCGCCGCGACGGGCAGGGCGGCCCCATCGGCCAGGCGATCGCCGAGCTCGAGCAGCTCCACGATGCGGCGGTGCAGCACGGCGAGGAGCACCGGCTCCGGGGTCGTCTCGATCAGCCGATCGATGGCGGTGAGCGCCGCCGTGCCGCGCCGCTCGCCGACGGCATCGGTGAGCGCCCAGACGGATCCCGGCGTCGACTCCG
>CAYVJP010000174.1:0-5839 GCA_964451745.1 uncultured Anaerolineaceae bacterium
CACAGCTCCTCGAGCTCGGGAAGGATGTGGCTGCTGATGAGGATCGTCTTGCCCATGGCGCGGAGCTCTCGCAGGAGTTCGCGGAGCTCGACCCGAGCACGGGGATCGAGTCCGGACGCCGGCTCATCCAGGAGCAGCACTTGCGGGTCGTGCACCAGGGCGTGTGCCAGGCACAGACGCTGCTGCATGCCGCGGGACAAGGTCTGCACGTAGGCGTCGCGCTTGTCAGCGAGGTCGACGAGATCCAAGAGGTCGCCGATCATCCGACGGCGCGAGGGCGCATCGATGCCGTAGCAGCGCGCGAAGAAGTCGAGGTACTCCCAGACCTTCATGTCGTCGTAGACCCCGAACACGTCCGGCATGAACCCGAGGACGCGCCGTACCTGATCGGGGTTCCGGGTGACGGAATGTCCGGCGATCTCGGCGGTGCCGGCCGACGGGAGCAGGAGGGTCGCGAGGATGCGCAGCGTGGTGGTCTTGCCGGCGCCGTTGGGACCGACCAGCCCGAAGATCTCCCCGGCCTCCACCGTGAGATCGATCCCGGCGACCGCGAGCGTGCCGTCATAGCGCTTCACGAGGCCCTCGGTGCGGACGATCTCGGTCATCGGAGCTCCCCGCTGATCGAGAGGTCCATCCCGAATCCGACGCCCTCGCTGCGCTCATTGAGGAACTTGATCAGGACCGTGCCGGTGCCCCGGTCCACGTAGCGACCCGGATCGGCGATGGCGTAGCGCAGGCCGCTGTCGAGGTGGGGGAGCCGCTTCCATTCGGCATCGATCAGGTCATAGAGCTCGACCTCGGGCATCCCGTCGAAACCCGCGCCTTGGCAGTCCTCGGTGGGCGGGTCCGGGCACGGCTCCGGGATCTCGGCGAGCGGCTCGATCGGCTTGAGGTCCACGTTGATCCCCGGCTCGCCGAAGTTGAGTCCGATCGCGAGCTCCGTGGCGTGGAGCTGGCCCTCGAACGCGATCGGGCGGTAGGCGATCTCGGCGCTGCCGAGGCCCAGGCTGATCGTGTAGGGGTCCTTGTTGAAGAACCCGGCGTCCGAGGAGACGACCGTGGAGCGGATGAGGTCGGACCGGAAGGTGGCCGTGCCGCTGACGCTGAGGTCGGTCGGCAGGAAGTACAGGATGTTCCCCGTCCGCCTGGGGGTCTGGCCCTCGATCTCCACGGGGAGCAATCCATCGTTCGACCAGGCCAGGATCACCGGTCCGTCGGCGGGCATCTGGCCCGTGAAGCCACCGAACGTCGGGTCGTACGTGAGCTGGTCGACGATGGCATGGCGCGCGTACAAGCGCGCGGCGTCACCGCCAAGCTGGCTCGGGTCGCCGAAGAAGACCGGTCCGACCACCTTGTCCGACAGCTGCTGGCCGAACTGCCCGTTCTGGATGGCCACATCGATCGTGGCAGTCGCGCCCGGCGCGAGGTCATCGAGCGTCGCCACGGTGCCGCCCAGGACGACCGCCGGCTTGAGCAGCGGTACGGCGGAGGCGTTTCGGACCGTCCCTTTCATGCGACCGTCTTCGAGCCGGATGTCGGCCTCGACCAGCGGCACGGTCACGGCCGTCTCGGCGCGGACGGTCCGGAGGCTTCCGAACCCGACACCGAGGTCGCGGATCCGTGCCGGGTCGCCCTGCAGGACATCGAGCGTCGCGGTGGAACCATCGCCCCCGAAGAAGTCCCCGCTCGTCGGCGACGAGAGCAACGCCCCGCCCGGGACCCGCAGCTGGTAGGACCCGCGGGTCGGTGAGAAGACGCCCAGGTAGATCTGGGCCGTGCCCTCGGTGGCACCCGGCGCGCCACGCACGATGGCGACCTCGTTGATGATCAGGTCGCTGCCGCGCAGGAGCGACCCGAACCCGTACGCCCCCACGGCGAACGCGACGATGAGGGCCGGCATCGTGACCCACGCCCATTCGCGCCGGTCCAGCCGCTTGAGCACGAGGTAGTTGATCGGACCGATCAGCAGGATGTAGGCGCCGAGCAGGGCGATCAGGCCACCGATCGGCGGGAGGGCGAGCGACGGGAGCTGCGACGCGGCGGACACGAGCTGGCTGTCGTCGCCCACGATCGGGCCGCCCGACGTGCGGGCCGGGAGCAGCCGACGCCAGAGGCCCTCGCCGATATCGGATTCGGCGATCCAGTCCACCGTCGGGTCGAACCCGATGATCGTGACGTTCCCCGAGCCGTACGGCAGTTCGGCGGCGACGACCCGGTCGCCGCTGGTCGCGAGCGCCCGGCCCGCGGCGAGCTCACCGGACAGCGCGGGCAGGTCGGTGGCATCGCTGGGGATCTCGCCGAGCAGTCCGCCCAGCGTGCTGGCGGCCACATCGGTGGTGGTGCTGGGTCGATACGGCAGCAGCTGGTCTGGGAACGCGGACAGGCTCGCCGGGCCGGAGGTGCCCCCGGCGATGACGAGGCGGCCACCACCGGCCACCCAGCCGCGCAAGGCGTCCAACTGGGCGGTCGTGAGTCGTGCCGCGTCCACGTCCTGCCAGATCAGGCGGTCGAGCGTGCCCCATGCCTCGACGCGCTCCGGCAGGTCGGCTGGGTCGAGCGCGATGGTGAGCGGGGCGACGTTGTTGACGTCCGGGAGCAGGTCCAGGCTGCCGATGATCTCGCCGGGTCGCTCGGCGACGATGCCGACGATGAGCTGGGTGGCATCGTGGATCGTGAAGGTGGTCTTGACCTCGGCGATGGTGGTGGCGCCGTCCACCAGCGCGACCGTCAGCTCTCGACCGAACGCCGGGGGCTGGATGTACATGCGGTAGACCTTGTCCGACTGCGTGGGCAGATCCACCGGCGTACTGAAGCGGGTCCGGCCCTGCGCGCCACCAGCCAGGCGCAGTTCTCCGCTGATGGCCGGGCCATCGTTGACGAGATGGACGTCGATCGCCATCCACTGGCCGGTCCGGGCGTGCCCGTCGAGGAGGGCGGTCGCCTCCATCGTCAGCCCGTCGGCGGCCATGACCGGCGACGACGACGCCAGTGCCATCACGAGCAGTGCGAGCATCGCGGTGAGCGCACGGAACGACGTCGTCAGGCGACGGCGCGGCGACGGAGGGCTGGCTGGTTCGCGATGGCGCACGAAGACTCCACAGCGGTTCGGGCGGGATGATCTCAGCAAGGACGCCTCGACCCCCATGAAAGTTGCACCAGGACGGCCGGCGTGCGACCTATCGTACGATGGGGTCGTCCCAAGAGCCGTCGGCCGGTGTGCCGACCCCCCGAGGAAGAGCGTGCCCCACATCCGCCCCTTCCGTGCCCTGCGCTTCGACTCGTCCGTCGTCGGCGACCTCGGTCGCGTGGTGGCGCCGCCCTACGACGTGGTCGATCCGCCGCTGCGCGCGCGACTCGTCGAGCGCCACCCGGCGAACGTCGTGCAGCTGGACCTGCCGGAGGAAGCGTCGGGCGACGCCGAGGACGATCGCTACCGGCGCGCGGCGCGCAGCCTCGCCGCGTGGCGTTCCGACGGGACGCTGCGCAAGGACCCACACCCCTCCGTCTACGTCTACGAACAGACGTATCGCGTGCCGGGCACGGACGTGGTGCGGACGCAGCGTGGCTTCTTCGCGCGACTCCGCCTGGAGACGTTCGGGCCTGCCAGCGGTGTCCTGCCCCATGAACGGACGCTCACCGGGCCCAAGGAGGACCGCTACAAGCTGCTCCGCGCCACCGGCGTGAACACCAGTCCGGTCATCGGCCTGTACGACGACGCGACGGGCGAGGCCGCCGCGCGCCTCGCCGGGGTCGCCGCCGGCCCCCCGGACGTCGAGGTCAGCGATGACGACGGTGTGCAGCATCGCCTCTGGGTGATCCCCGCGGATGGCGACGACGCCGCCGCGGCGACCGCTGCCGCGCTCGTGGCCGCGGCGCAGACAGGACCGATCTCGATCGCGGACGGCCACCATCGATACGAGACCGCCCTTCGCTACCGGGACGAGCGACGGATGACCCGCTCGTGCGAGGAGGATCCGCCGTTCAACTATCTCCTGATGCTGTTCCTCGACGCCACCAGTGAGCCGCTGACCGTGCTGCCCACGCATCGGGTCGTGACCGGTGTCACGTCGGGCGGCGAGGGGCTGGTCGATCGCGCGCGCGAGTACTTCGATGTCGAGCCGGCCACCTCGGACGAGCTCGCGGAGCGATTCGATGCCGTCGGCCTGGCGCCGGGCGGTGAGGGGCGGTTCGGGCTTTGGACGCGGAGCGGCGGCGCCCTCCTGACCGCGCGTCGCGATACGCTCGCCTCGGGCCTGCCCCCCGGCGGTGAGGCCCTCCGGAGCCTGGACGTCACGCTCCTCGGTGTGGCGTTGGAACGGCTCCTCGGGATCGATGGCGCGGCGGTCGCGGCGGGCGCGGTCACCTACACGAAGTCCGCCCGCGCGGCGATCGACGCCGTCGATGCGCTCGACGCCGATGCCGCATTCTTGCTGGAATCGACCCCGGTCGCCTCGATCGAAGCCGTTGCCCGCGACGGTGACGTGATGCCGCAGAAATCGACGTACTTCTATCCCAAGGCCTTGACCGGCCTGGTCATCAATCCGCACGAGTGGTGAATCGCCAGTGAATCGCACCCCCGATCCCATCCCCGAGCCCATCCTGTCGCGTGCCCAGGTGCCGCCATCGAACGGCCGGCCCGTGCGCAAGGACGAGATCGAGCTCCATGACCGCGGCGTCTACATCGAATCGTGGTTGCCCGAGCGCCGGTCGCGCCGCAAGCCGCTGCTGTTCGTCCATGGCGAGTTGGCCGGCTCGTGGGTCTGGGAGCGGTTCCTCGGGTATTTCGCGGGTCGCGGCTGGGAGGGGCACGCCCTGAACCTGCGCAACCATTACTGGTCGCAGACCGCGGACCCCGCCACACTGTCCTTCGATACGTACACCGAGGACGTCATCGCGGGCCTCGATCGGCTTGGTCCGACGACCGTGGCGATCGGACACGGGATGGGCGGGTTGCTGGTCCTCAAGGCCGCGGAGCGCGTGGCCATCTCCGGTCTCGTCCTGATCGGGTCGGAGCTGCCGCGCGACCTGCGCCCGCCGGCTCGCTCGTTCGAGTTGCGCGACATCCCCGAGGTGTACGGCCGGAGCGTCATCGGCTGGGAGACGCTCCCTGAACGACTGCTGCGCGACGACCGCGACCTGACATTGCCCGATGTCCTCAAGATCCAGCATCTCCTGGGCCAGAAGCCGCACGAGGCAGGGGCCGCTCGACGCCAGATGCTCGCCGGTGTCGCGGTGGACCGCCGTGTCGTGGCCGAGGTGCCGCGCCTGGTGATCGGGGGCGGGCTGGACCGGATCGTGAGCCTCGAGTCGTCGGAGCGGCTCGCGGACTGGTTGGGTGCCGAGTACGAGCCGTTCGGGGCGCACTCGCACTTCGGGCTGATCGCGGGCGAGCACAGCCATCAGCAGGTCGCCGAGAGTCTGCGCGCATTCCTGGAGACGCACCGGCTCTAGGGAGGGGAGCGGCCGGGGCCGCCCGGCTGCCCGGCCGCCCCGCTCGGTCGCTCCGTCCCTCGTGCGATCACCCCACGATCGAACCGACCGGGGGACCCTCGACCGCGGCTCGATGCGCGGGCACACCCGGTCGGCTCGGTCACCCGACGATCGGATCGACCGGGGAACCGGGCCGTCCGGGCGCCGGCGGTCGGTTCGACGGTCCGTTCGATCACCCGACGATCGGTGCCGGGGCCTCCGCCCGACGCTGCCCCGCCGGGCTGTTGAGGCATCCGGCGGGCGCTGCTATCCTGACCGCCGGCACGGATCGTCTGTTCGGACGCCGTCGTCCCAGCGCCGCATTCGTCTAGAGGCCCAGGACACCGCCCTCTCAAGGCGGAGATCACCG
>CAYVJP010000175.1:0-3018 GCA_964451745.1 uncultured Anaerolineaceae bacterium
CGCCTGGAGATCCAGCATCGGAAGGTTTCGCGGCGTCGTCGGGATGGAGTGGTCCGCCGTGGCGACCGTCTGGGCCGGGCGGCGGACGCGCAGACCGCGCTCGCGGAGCCCGGTGAACGCCTGTGGCGACGTCACCTCATGGACGAGGTGGAGGTCCACCGCGAGGACCGCCGGAGCACCGGGGTCCTGGGTCACGACATGGTCGGCCCAGATCTTCTCGACGATGGTGCGGGGCGAGGCGGCGTCGGTGGCGGCGAGGGTCATGGGGCGGGAGCTCTCCGGGATGGGTTCACTGGCGGTCGCGAGAGCGTACCAGAGCCCCGCCCGAAGACCATCCCGACGCCAGGCAGCGCGACGCCATGCCGCGCCGTTCGTCCCATGCGGACCGGTACGACGGTGCCCGTTCCCGGCCGCGCCGCCGGAGCGTATAACCACGGTCCGGGCCAGCGGACCATCCGGAGGGCGACCCCATCCTCGACGCGCGCAGCGATCCAGCGACCGATCACGACCCCTCGGAGACCATCTTCGACGGGTCGACCGACCTGCGCGTCGTGCGGCTCCGTCTCTTCCTTGCGCTGGTGACGATGTTCGCCATCCCCCTCGCGATCTCGGCCCCCGTGGTCTACGGGCTCGCCATCGGGCGCGGCGAGTCGATGATCCTGCCGACCCTCGGCATCATCGTGGTCGGGATGCTGCTCGGGGTCCTGACGGTCTGGCTCGCGCGGCGTGTCCTGGAACCGGCGGAACGGCTGGACCGGGCCCGCGTTGTCCTCGAGGACGCGTACGCCCGCGCGCGCGCCGAATCGCTGCGGGACTCCCTGACCGGGCTCGGCAACCACCGCGCGTTCCAGGAGGAACTCGAGCGGCAGTGGGTGGGCGCCACCCGCCAGCACACGCGGCTGGCGCTCGCGATCGTGGATCTCGACGACTTCCGGCGCATCAACGAGCTCGAGGGCCACGTGGGCGGCGACCGCGTCCTGGTCTCCGCCGCCGCGACCCTCACCGCCGGGCTGCGCCGGTCCGACCGGGTCTTCCGCGTCGGCGGCGACGAGTTCGCGATCCTCATGCCCGGGTCCGACGGGGAGTCGGCATTCCTGTCGCTGCGTCGGGTCCTGGCCACGGCCCTCGAGGGACGGACCGGCTACGAGCGCGAGGTCGCGGGCACCTCCGCCGGGCCGTGGTCCTTCACCGCGGGGGTCGCGAGCATCCCGGGCACGGCCCGCGATCGAGCGTCGCTGTATCGCGAGGCCGACGCCGCCATGGCCTACGGGAAGCGCCACGGCCGGACGGTCGTCAACGAATTCGACCCGGAGCGACACGGCGCGACCGCGATGCAGCGTCCGGTCGCCGAGGTGGCGGCCGAAGTGGCCAAGGTGGCCACCGTCGGTGCGCTCAAGGCGGTCTTCCAGCCGATCTTCGATCTGCGCACGGGACAGCCGCGCGGCTACGAGGCCCTCATCCGACCGGCGCCGGGCTCCGGGTTCGCCGATCCCGGCGAGCTGTTCGCCGCCGCCGAGGCCGTCGGACGCACGGTGGAGCTCGACCTCGCCTGCCTGCAGACCTCGATCGGGGCCTTCGCCGGCCTGTCCCTGCCGGGCAGCCTGACCCTCAATCTCTCGCCACGCACGTTGGAGGACGACGGGTTCAGCGTCCATACGCTCGTCCGCCTCCTCGCACGGCATGGTGTGGACCCACGGCGCGTCGTGCTCGAGCTCACGGAGCGCGAGGTGGTGGAGGACATGGACCACCTGATCCGGGCCGTCGATGCGTGTCGCGCCGCGGGGATGCGCGTGGCCGCCGACGATGTGGGTGCCGGCAACGCCGGGCTCCGCCTGCTCGCCCAGGTCCGCTTCGACATCGTCAAGATCGACCTCTCGCTCGTCCAGGGTGGCGCGGTCCGGGCGACGTCGCTGGAAGTCGTCCGGACCCTCAAGGACCTCGCCGACCGGTGGGGCGCGCTGGTCATCGCCGAAGGGGTCGAGACCGCGGAGCAGTTGACGTTCGTGCGCTCGCTGGGGATCCGCGCCGGGCAGGGGTATCTGCTGGGCCGGCCGACCGATACGCCGAGCCGTGACCCGATCGACCTCGCCGCCCTGAGCGCCACCTCAGGCGACTGGCTGGCCGACCGCCTTCGCGCGGTGCCGGCATGAACCGACGGACGTTGACGCACGCACGAACCCTGCTAGACTGCGCGAACCGCACGGGGTCGCCGGGCGGGGACAGCTCCATGGAGGCCTCGTTGGGTCGTTTCGATCAGCAGGACCGTCGCCGCGTCGCCGTCGTCGTCACGACGGATGGCCGCCGCGTCCACCTGCCGGTCGGCGGCGACGGGCTCTCCGACGTCACGCTCCTCGCGCTTCTTCGCTCGCTTCTGAGCCTTGATGGGCTTCTTGGGCTCATTACCGGCTCCCGGCGGGAGAACGGAGGAACGCGGAGGGACGAGCGCTAGGCGCGACGAACCACGCAGACCGAAGGGACCCTCGCCGGGAGGCGAGGGTCTTTTGCTTGTCCGGCCGAGCCGGCACCACCGAGGGCCCAGCGAGATGACCATCAAGTCCGATCCAGCCAAACCGCCGAGTCCGTCCGCGACGGGTCGTCGCAGTCACGTCCCGGGCGACGGTTCCGCGCATGCCGCGGCTGTCGAGCGGGCGCAGAAGGGGATGCTCCACGAGGCGCGTGACCTCAAGCGGACCCGGATCGGCGCGGACGTCCTGTGCGAGGCCCTGCTCCGCCAGGGCGTGGACGTGTTCTTCAGCTATCCCGGCGGGGTCATCCTCCCGCTCTACGACGTCCTCGGCGACTACCCGGAGCTGCGCCACATCCTCGTTCGCCACGAGCAGGGTGGCGCCCACGCCGCCGACGGGTACGCCCGGGTCACCGGCCGCGTCGGCGTCTGCATGGGCACCTCCGGGCCGGGCGCCACCAACCTCGTCACCGGGATCGGGACGGCCCTCCTCGATTCGGTGCCGATGGTCGCGATCACCGGCAATGTCCCCTCGGCGCTGATCGGCAAGGATG
>CAYVJP010000175.1:3028-5784 GCA_964451745.1 uncultured Anaerolineaceae bacterium
GGAGATCGACATCAACGGCATCACCCTGCCGATGACCAAGCACAACTACCTGGTGCGCGATGCCGACGACCTGCCGCGGGTCATCGCCGAGGCGTTCCACATCGCGCGCAGCGGGCGACCCGGCCCCGTCCACATCGACATCACCAAGGACGCCCTGCAGCAGGAGACCCGGGCCGAGCACCCCAGCGAGGCCGAGGTGATCGCCGGGCTGCCGGGGTTCCGGCCCAACCTCGATGGGCATGGCCGCCAGCTCAAGCTGGCCGCCCATGAGATCGCCGCCGCGAAGCGACCGGTGATCCTGGCCGGCCACGGGGTCCTCCACGCCGAGGCCTGGGACGACCTGCGCGCCCTGGCCGAGAAGACCTCGATCCCGGTGGCCTGGACGCTGCTGGGCATCGGCGTCATGGACGAGACGCATCCGCTGGCCTACGGCTACATGGGCATGCACGGCTGGAAGCACGTCAATCGGGCGATCCAGAGCGCCGATCTGTTGATCGCCATCGGGATGCGCTTCGATGACCGGGTCACCGGCAATGTCCGGACGTACGCCCCCTACGCGCGGATCATCCACGTGGACATCGACCCCGCCGAGATCGGCAAGAACGTGGCGGTCGAGGTTCCGATCGTCGGTGACGCCAAGCGCGTCATCCAGGCACTGACCCCGATGGTCCCCGCCACCTCGATGGCCGAGCGCAAGGAGTACCTGGATCAGCTTGCCGATTGGCGGCGTGACTCCGAGGCGTCCTCGTGGCACGGCTCGGGCGCGTGGCGCGATGGCCTGCTGTCGGCCGATTACGTCGTGGAACGGATCGGGGAGCTGACCGATCACCAGGCGACCTACGTCGCCGACGTCGGGCAGAACCAGATGTGGCTCGCCCGCTACACCGGGTTCCGCGAGCCCAACTCGCACGTCAGCTCGGGTGGACTCGGCACCATGGGATTCTCGGTCCCGGCGGCGATGGGTGCGGCGCTCGGCCGGCCCGACCGCGAGACCTGGGCCATCACCGGCGATGGCGGGTTCCAGATGACCTTCCAGGAGCTGATGACGCTCGTTGCCGACGACATCCCGGTGAAGATCGCCCTGCTCGACAACAAGAAGCTCGGGATGATCCGCCAGTGGCAGGAGATCATCTACGCGGGCAACTACCACTCCGCCAGCCTGCCCGGTCCGGACTTCGCCAAGCTCGCCGACGCGTTCGGGGTCCCGGCGTTCCGCGCCCGAACGCCCGAGGAGGTGGACCCCGCGATCGCCGCGGCGCAGGCCGTGGACGGCCCGGCCCTCATCTGGTTCGAGATCGCCGAGGAGCAGAACGTGTTCCCGATGATGCCGGCCGGCAAGGGCCTCTCCGATCTCATCGAGAAGTGGGGCGGGGCGGACGAATGAGTGGCGACCCCCAGTCGAACGGGCGGACGCCCGGCGGCGACGCCGCTGCAAGCCCGCCGGCGCGTGCGCTGCCCGGCGGCGGCACGCTTCGCCGCCACGTCCTGGTGGCGATCGTCCTGAACCGGCCTGGCGTGCTCAACCGGGTCGCGAGCCTGATGCGGGCGCGCAACTTCAACATCGACTCGCTGGCGGTGAGTCATACCGACCGCGAGGACATCAGCCGCATGACCATCACCCTCCACGGCGATGACGTCGCGGTGGAGCAGGCGGCCAAGCAGCTCTACCGGCTGATCGATGTCCTCAAGGTCCAGGACGTCACATCGGAGCCGACGGTGGAGCACGAACTCGCGTTCGTGAAGATCCGCGCCACCGATTCCACGCGTGCCGAGATCTTGCGGCTCGTGGAGCTCTCGCGCGGCCGGGTGGTGGACCTGGCTGACGGGTCGGTCATCGTGGAGGTCACCGGCACCGAGTCCGAGATCGACGCCTTCGTGGCGCTCGTTCGGACCTACGGCATCAAGGAGTTGGTCCGCACCGGTGCCGTCGTGATGGCCCGGGGTTCGGGATCCATCGAGGAGGCGATCAAGCGATGACGGCACGGATGTATTACGACGACGACGCCGACCCGAGTGCCCTGGCCGGGCAGACGGTCGCGATCATCGGCTACGGCAGCCAGGGGCACGCGCACGCCCTCAACCTCGCCGAGAGCGGCGTCGACGTGGTCGTCGGCCTCGCCCCCGGGTCCAAGAGCCGGGCACACGTCGAGGAAGCCGGCCTGCGGGTGATGGACGTGGCGGATGCGGTCCGGGCGGCCGACGTCGTCATGATCCTCGTCCCCGACACCGCCCAGAAGGCCGTCTACGACGCGGAGATCGCGCCGAACCTGCGGGCCGGACAGCTGCTGATGTTCGCCCACGGGTTCAACCTGCGGTTCGGCCGGATCGATCCGCCGGCCATCGTCGACGTCGGGATGGTGGCGCCCAAGGGGCCGGGCCACCTCGTGCGGTCCGTGTACCAGGCCGGTGGCGGCGTCCCCGCCCTCTTCGCGGTGGAACGCGACCCGTCCGGCACCGGCCGTGCTCGCGTGCTGGCCTACGCCCGGGCGCTCGGGTGCACGCGCGCCGGTGTCCTCGAGACGACGTTCAAGGAGGAGACCGAGACCGATCTCTTCGGCGAGCAATCGGTCCTGTGCGGCGGCACGGCGGCGCTGGTCAAGATGGCCTTCGAGACCCTCGTCGAAGCCGGTTATCAGCCGGAGCTCGCCTACTTCGAGACCATGCACGAGCTCAAGCTCATCGTGGATCTCATGTATCGCGGTGGCCTCAACTTCATGCGCTTCAGCGTCAGCGACACCGCCGAGTACGGCGACTAC
>CAYVJP010000176.1:0-5765 GCA_964451745.1 uncultured Anaerolineaceae bacterium
CGCCTGCGACCCCGCGGTGGTGATCGGCGACGAGCCGACGACCGCCCTCGACGTCATGGTCCAGGCGCAGATCCTGCAGCTGCTCGAGGAGCTGCGGCACAAGCTCGGGCTGTCGCTGGTCCTGATCACGCACGACCTCTCGGTCATCGCCGAGACCTGTGATCGGGTGATGATCATGTACGCCGGACGGGTCGCAGAGGAAGGCCCGGTCGAGGAGGTCTTCCGTCGCCCTCGACATCCGTACACCCAGAAGTTGCTGGCGGCCTTCCCCAACATCCACGCCGACCGTCGCACGCTGGATGTCATCCCGGGTTCGCCACCCGATCTGCGCAATCCGCCACCCGGCTGTCGGTTCGCACCACGCTGCAGCGCCGTGATGGACATCTGCACGACCGAGGTGCCGCCCGAACGGGTCATGCACGGGGTGCGCGTCGCCTGCCACCTGTACCCCGAGCACGGTGACGGGATGCCGGTCATCGCGCCGCCGAACCGGGTCGTACCCACGGTGGGCGCCTGATGACCGACGACCGCGAGATCCTCCGCCTGAGCTCGGTCGAGGTCCACTTCCCCATCCGCGGTGGCCTGCTCGACAGCGTCACCGGCACGCCGAAGGGCGTGGTCCGGGCCGTGGACGGCATCGACCTCACCCTGCACCGTGGCGAGGTCCTCGGGCTCGTCGGGGAGTCGGGGAGCGGCAAGACGACGACCGGTCGCGTCATCGTCAAGCTGACGCGCCAGACTGGCGGGTCGGTGGTCTTCGATGGCCGCGACGTCGGCGACCTGTGGTCGGGTCGTGAGCTCTCCGCGTATCGGCGACGCGTCCAGATGATCTTCCAGGACCCGTACGAGACATTGAATCCGCGGCGCTCGATCTACGACTTCGTCGCCGAGCCGCTGTACGTCAACGGCATCGGGCGACCCGAGGAACGTCCCGGCATGGTGCTTGCCGGCCTCGAGGCGGCCGGCTTGCGTCCGGCCGCTGATTTCGCGGTCCGCTTCCCGCACGAGTTGAGCGGCGGACAGCGCCAGCGGGTGGTGATCGCGGGCGCCATGGTCATGGACCCGGAGGTCGTGGTCGCGGACGAGCCGGTCTCGATGCTGGATGTGTCCATCCGGACCGAGCTGCTCCGCCTCATGCTGGACCTGCGCAAGGAGCGCGGCCTCACCTACCTCTTCATCACCCATGACCTGTCGCTGGCGTGGGTCATCGCTGATCGGATCGCGGTGATGTACCTCGGCAAGATCGTCGAGATCGGACCGGCCGAGCGGGTCATCCGTGCGCCGCGCAACCCGTACACCCAGGCCCTGGTGTCGGTCTCGCCGGCGCCGGATCCGATGTCCGTCGCGGATCGCGCCGACCGCGTGATCCTCGAGGGCGAGACGCCCGATGCGGCGCACATCCCGAGCGGCTGCCGATTCCACCCGCGCTGCCCGGTCGCCTTCGCCCGGTGCCGGGTCGAGGAACCGCCGCTCTTCGACGTGGGCGGTGGTCAGGCCGCCGCGTGCTGGCTCGCCGAACCGTCCGTGGCGGAGGGTGGGCGCGGGCTGCCGGTCCTTCCCGGAGCCGAGACGACGCCGGCGGCGGCCGCCGAGGGCTGACCGCCGTCGATCGCGTCGGGGCTCAGGCCTCGGCCGGGTCGGCGCCTCCGTCCACGGCCTTCCAGATCCCCCAGCCCACGATGCCACCGATGGTGGGGCCGACCAGGTAGATCCACAGGGCGCTCAGGTCGCCGCCCACGAGGGCCGATCCGATGGATCGGGCCGGGTTCACCGAGGCGCCGCTGAGGGTCGCGCTCGCGAAGTGGATCGCGACCAGGCTCAACGGGATGGCGAGCGCCGCCAAGGCCGGGGCGCGCTTCGTGGCCGCGAGGATGACCGCCAGGAACGCGGCCGTCATCACGATCTCGATGATCAGCGCCCCGATGTCCGTGATGCCCTCGCCCGGGGCGGTGATCCCGGCGGTGACGGCAGCCTGATTCACGACGACGAGCACGATGGCGGCTGCGCCGATCGCACCGATGATCTGAGCGACGATATAGCCGGCACCTTCCGCCGGGGCCGTCCGCCGATCCAGGATCATCGCGACCGTCACGGCGGGGTTGAAGTGGCCGCCGGAGATGTGTCCAACGGCGAAGATCGCGGCCAGGAGGCCGAGGCCGAACGAGAACGGGACGACCAGCAGGTTCGGCGTGCCGGCCACGCCGGAGGCCGCCACCGACAGATAGCCGATCGACATGAACAGGAACGTACCGACGAGCTCGGCGAGGACCTTGCGGGTATCCATCATCCCTCCACGGTGCTGGGTGCAGAACGATTGCTGGGCCTGTCCACGATAGCCGCCGCGTCCAGCGTCGCGCGCGCCGCGCGGACCAGCAGGGCATCGAGCCAGGTCCGGCACAGGACCTCGATGAGCTCGAGCCGGTCCAGCGCCACCCCCGGGTCCGGCCCGACTGCCACGGCGCCGTGGCGCTCGAGGATGACCGCCTCCAGCGGTCCGCCGTCCTCACCGGCGAAGGCCCCGGCGACCCGATCGGCGAGCTCCTGGCTGCCCATCTCAGCGTATGAGAGGACGGGAAGTCGGGGCAGGAGCAACGCCGTCTCCGGGAGGGCGCTTGGGTCCGGCGCCTCCCCGGCCAGGGTCAACGCCATCGATGCCGGCAGGTGCGCATGCGCGACGGCCCCCAGATCCGGACGCCCCGCGTGGATCGCCAGGTGGATGCGCAGGTCGGACGAGGGTGCGAGGCCGGATGGCGATCGCGCATCACCCTCCGCACCAGCGTGCCCCGGCCGGATCACGACGAGATCGTCGCGCCCCAGTTCGTCCTTGCGCCGGCCGGTCGGCGTGATGAGGAACCGCTCCGCGTCCAGGCGGACCGAGAGGTTGCCCTCACCGGCGGAGATCAGGCCGCGCGCGCCGAGGCGTCGGCCGGCGGCGATGAGGGCCGCCGTGGCGTCGTCGATGTGCATCGCGACGCATGCTACGGCAGCGTTCCGGCGTCGCGTCGCCCTCCCGAGCGACGAGATGGTCAGGCAGCCAGGTCGAGCGCGGGGGCAGCCGGGTCCGCTGCGACCGACGTGGTCACGCCACACGCGTCGCACGTGACGATGTCCAGCGCCTCGTCGACGGTCGCGCTGTCGGCGCAGATGGGGCAATCGATGGTGATCATCTCGTCCGGTGACTCCAGTGGCTTCCGATGCCCGGAGTCTCGCCCGGTCCTGTGACACCTACCCTGTCACGACTCGCTCGACCGGTAGCGAAAGCACGTGGGCAGGTGGTCATCCACCAAGCCGACGCTCTGCATGAAGGCATAGACGATCGTGGAGCCGACGAACCGGAAGCCGCGCGCCTTGAGATCGCGCGACAGCGCATCGGACGCGGGCGTCGTCGCCGGGATCTCCCCGGCGGTCGCCGTGACCGGCAGTCGCGCCGGCGGCCCGGGGACGACGGACGCGAGGTAGGCATCGAACGACCCGTATCCCGCCGCCACCTCCAGGAACGCGGCCGCATTCCCGATCGTCGCGTCGATCTTGGCGCGGTTGCGCACGATCGCGGCGTCGTCCATGAGCCGAGCCCGGTCCTCGTCCGTGAACGCGGCCACGACCCGTGGATCGAAGCCCTGGAAGGCCGCGCGGAACCCGTCGCGCTTGCGCAGGATCGTGGACCACGACAGGCCCGCCTGGAAGGACTCCAGCGCGAGGCGCTCGAACAGCTCCGTGTCGTCGTGGCACGGGACGCCCCATTCGGTGTCGTGGTACGCGACCATCAGGGGGTCGGGTGTCTCGCTCTCGGCGCCGGACCACCAGCACCGCCGCAGATCGTCGGTCATGCCGAGCAGGCTACGGCACGGGCGTCGTGTCCACCAGGCTGCTGCGCATCGATGGGTCGCCCGTCGGTCGATTCGCGTTGAACACCGCGCGGAAGACGTCGCCCGACACGGTCTTCGTGCCGGCGGATCCGATCAGCCGGACGCTGATGAGCCGGCCCGATACGCCACGGTCACGCAGGTCCAGCGCCGTCAGCGTCCCGACGTTCGTCCGCGAGTCCTTCGCGAACCAGCTCGAGAGTTGCGCCCGGCTGTACGCCTTGGTCTTCCACGTCGCGTACGGAGCCCCGGCGTCGAAGGGCGTGCCGTCTGGCGCGCGGTCGGGGCCGCCACGCAGGTAGGTGACCGGTCCCGCCACCTTCGCTCCGCTCGACGACACGAAGACATTCTCGTTGTGCTCGGTCGCGCCACCGCCCGTCGAATGGAAGAGCGTGTTCGCGATCGACGCGCCGCTCTTGAGGACGATCCCCGACGTGGCCAGGATCGCGGCGTCCGTCGCCGCCTTCTCGCCCTCCCTACCCCGGTACACCTGCGAGCTCGTGTCGTCGTTCACGTCGTAGTACGACTCGCCGGGACGGAGCCGCCGCGCCGCATACGACCGGGCCGCGATCGACTGCGCCTGCAGGGCCGCCGTGGGCCACGACGCGGGCATCTCCGCCGGCACGACCCCGCGCAGGTACGTCTCGAGCGGCAGCTCGTTGATCACGTCGAGCGTCGGGCCCGTCGCGCCAGGACGTACCCGGATGGCCCCGCGGTACTGGTCATCGGTCGATGGTCGGGACCAGACCTGGAGGAGCGTGGCGGCTGCCGCCGGCCGCATGCGGAACCCCGTGGTCGTGGCATCGCGCAGGGTCGCGCCCCCGGCGTCCAGCACCTTGTAGCGCCATGTGGTGGCCGCGCCCGATGTGGTCGCCGTGACCAGGACCCTGGCGCCTGCCGGGAACGCTCCGTCCACGCCGTCGATGGTCCACGTGCCGCCGAGCGCGCGGAGCTCGAGTGGTGCCGCGCCGGCCGAGAAGCCCTTGAGCACGCGGACGCGGATCGGCGTGTCGAGCGGGATCGTGCCGAGGGTCGCGCCCTGGTAGTAGTGGGCCAGGATGGCCTCGGCGGACTGACCGGCGAGGGCGCGACCGCGAGCCCCGTACTGGCTCAGGCCGACCCCGTGCCCCCAGCCCCGGCCATGGAACGTGACGTTGGTCCCGAGTACGGTCGGACCGGTCGGCGTCGCGGTCGGTGTCGGTCGCGGGGCGATGGTCGCGACCGGCGTCCGCGGCCGTGGCGGGGTCGGCGTGGGCGTGGGATCGGCGGCGCGGACCGTCCCCGATGGGGCCGCCAGGAGCACGACGAGCGCGAGGACGAGCCAGGCGACGGTCAGCGTCGCGAGGATGCGGAACGGTCGTCGGGTGGTCGTCGGCATGATCCCTCGGGGGTGGGGGAGCCGAAGCATGCCCGGTGCATCCGGTCCACGCCCATGCCCCGGAGGGACCACGGACGCCGGTACCCGAACGACCTACCGGGCGGCTACGCTGTCGATATGGATCTCCGCTGCTTCCTGGGCCATGGGGCGAGTGGGACCGCCGCCAGCATGACACCGTATGTCGAGGGGTTGCGAGCGCGCGGCATCACCGCCACGGCCATCGATCTGCCCCGCAGGCGCGCCGAGGACGCCGTTCCCGCATTCCATCTCGTCGTCCCACGGGCGGCGGACGTGGTCGTCGGCGGCCAGTCGTACGGCGGGCGCGTCGCCAGCCTTGCCGCGGCGGAGCCGGATGCCCCGTATGCGGCGCTCGTGCTGTTCTGCTACCCGCTGCATCCGCCGGGCGCCCCGGAGAAGGCGGAGGCGCGTTCCGCGCACTGGCCGGCCATCCGGTGTCCCGTGCTGCTGCTCTCGGGCGAATCCGACCCGTTCGCGCGGATCGACCTGCTGCGCGCCGCCGTCCC
>CAYVJP010000177.1:0-5744 GCA_964451745.1 uncultured Anaerolineaceae bacterium
GACGTCGAGCCGTCCCGCGGGCAGCGCATCGCCCATCCGCTCGGGCCACTCCACGAGGGTGACGCCGCTCCCCTGGCGATCGTCGATGAGCCCGCCAGCGAACGCGTCGGCGGCGTCCGCCAGGCGATAGAGATCGATATGGAACAGCGGCAACCGGCCCTGGTACTCGGCCATCAGGACGAACGAGGGCGACACGATCGTCTCGGTCACGCCCAGCCCGGCACCGAATGCCTTGGCGAGGTGGGTCTTCCCGGCCCCGAGATCGCCCCACAGGCAGACGAGATCGCCGGCGTCGGCCACGCTCGCCAGCAGCGCGCCCAGGCGGGTCGTGGACGCCGGGTCGGGGCAGACGATGGTGCGGGAAGGAGCGGTGGTGGTCGTCATCGCATGCGAGCGTAGCCGAAGGTCAGCCGAACCGCTCCAGGTCTCCGAGGGCCACCGCGATGGTGGCGCCTTCGGGCAGGCGGACCGCGGCCGCCTCGAGATGGACGCCACCGCTGAACCGCCGCATGCCGAGCAGCCCGGCCCACGTTCCCTCGCGGCCGGCATGCTCCCCGCCGCGGACCCGGACGTAGCCGGGCGGCGACGGCGGCGTGAGGACCTCGGGCGCATCGAACACCAGCATCGGTGGGTCGGTGACGATCGCCACGTCCCGCCCGACGAGTCCATCGAGGACCGCCTGGACGGGTGCCGAGAACGGACGACGCAGGGCGCCGTCCAGGACCAGCACGGCGAACGACGCGAGGCGATGCAGGGCGGCGCGCTGGCGCCGCTCGGACGCCTGGAAATCGCGCCGCTCCTTGCTCGCGAACCCGCTCACGATCACCCCACGGACGCCCATGGCGCGCGCCCGGGTCAGGGTCTCCGCGTCGATCCGCGAACCGACGACCAGGATGCTCCCTGCGAACCCGACGTCGAGCCCGCCGGAGCGCAGCTCCCCATCCTTGCCCGTCGCGATCCGCAGGCGGCCGCGCGTCGGGCCACCCAGGGCCACGACGCCGCGCATCGCTCGCCCGCCCGTGCGCACCGTGATCGACGAGCCCGGCCGCACCTCGCGGATGATCCCCGCGACAGGGCTCTCGAGGGGTTCCGTCAGCTCGCCGGTCGCGACCCGCCAGCGGCCGTGCCAGTCGAAGAGCAGTTCGCCGCCGGTCACGCGACCACCCGGATGCGGCAGCGACGTCTCGGGGACCACGATCTCGTCGAGATGGGCGTCGCGGAGTCGCTCGGCGATCGGGGCGCCCGCCACCACCGTCTCACCGGCGGCCACGAGCGGGCGGTCGCCGGGGGCGAGCGCGAACCGGACCTCGACGTACTCGTCGATCAGGGTACGCCGACCCACCAGGCCGATGTCCGCGGTCGCGGGGTCGTCGAACAGGGGGTCCATCGCGCTCACTCCTGGGACCCCGCCCACAGTGCCGTCTGCCACGCCTGGAGCAGGTCGCGCCGGCGGTCCGCGCGCTCGGGCAGCCGGAGGGGCACGTCGCGCAGGTCGACCAGCAGGCCGCTCAGCCCGCCACCCACGTCCACCGCGAAATGGCGACCCCGGGTCCCGAGGCGGACGGTGTCGCGGAACCGGAACTCGGCCGTCGCGACCTCGCCGGGCGCGAGGTCCACGAGTTCGAGCCCGCCGGGGACGAGATCCAGCTCGGTCGCGGTGCCGCCGGCGTGGACGGTCAGGGCGCCGGCCGAGCGTCCGGCGCGCATCCCCGCCGGCGTGACGACGCTGCCCAGCGGCGCGAGCAGGTCATCGGCGAGGTCGGCCATGACCACCAGCCGCTCCCCCGGGTCGGGGATGGACCCCAAGGCCCCGAGGAGGCGGGCGTGGTCGAGGGCGTACTGGCTCGCGCCGGCGCGACGGATCACGTCGACGATCGCCAGGGTCACCGTGGAGGCCGGGACCGACGACCACACCCCGCCCGAGGTGACGACGAGGTCGGGCGACGGCGCATGGGCGTGGTCGGGGCTCGCCGCCGCCAGCCGGACGAGCGCGGCCCGAGCGGCCGCCATGCGCAGGGCTGCCCCCTCCCCGGCCGCGTCGGCCCACGGGGCGATCCGCAGCTCCCGCAGCCGGTCGCGCAGGCGATGGCGATCGGATACGACCGTGGACCAGACCAGCACACCGTCCACCGCGGCGTCATCCGGATCGTCGAGCGCGACGGCCGCCGACGCGACCACCGCCAGTCGGGCCACGCCCTCCTGCCCGCCGGCGGATGGGGACGCCCAGGCCCGCACCCCGGCGTCGTGACCGAGGACGATGGTCTCCACGTGTCGATCGAGCACGTCGGCGAGCGCCTGGGTAGCCGGTCCGATCGCTCGCCGCGGGTCGTCCACCGGCAGGGCGAGCTCCAGGAGCAGGTCCGAAAGCGGCCCGCCACCGGCCGCGGCATGGGCCGGCGGGGCCGGTGGCGCGAGGACGAGCTCCCCGGGCCGTCCGCTGACGTCCCCGAATGACGCGAGGCCCTCCGACATCGCCCCCGCGAGCACGACCGGGAGGTCCGGGCGGCGCTGGGCCACGGCCGAGACGAGCGCAGCGAGCTCGCGGATGGCGGTGCGCTCCTCGGCGCGCGGCGGGTCGCCCGCACCGGCCAGGATGCCGTCGACATCGGGGGCCATGAGGAGCCGCGACATCGCGAGCGGGTCGGCGGTCTCCATGCTCGAGCCGCTCACCCGCCACCCACTCCGGGCGGCGGACGCGACCAGGCTCGCCAGTGTCCGTTCCGACCCGGCGACGACCGCCAGGCGACCCGGACGCTTGCTGCGCACTTCGAGCCGCGGCAGGCGCTCGAGGCTGACGCCGCTCGAGCCGATCCCGAGCGCCTCGGCCAACCCGGGATCGGCCGCCCGCAGCCGGCGTCCGAGGACATCGATGGCGCGGTCCACGTCGGCGGTCGCGGGGACCGCGAGGTTCCCGAGCAGGCGCCAGGCCGCATCCACCCGGCCGATGAGCGCGACGGACGACGTGGCCGATCCGTGGTCGATGGCGAGGAAGGCTCGCGGCTCGGGGCTCACCGCCGCAATGCTACCGGGAGCGGCGTCGAACGTCCGCGCTCACGCGTCCCAGGCGATCTCTTCGTCGATCTCCTCGAGCCGCGCGATGAGCAGCTCGATGCCGGTCTCGTCGGCGAGGATCTCGCTCGCCGACGCAAGGTCACCGCCGAAGACGCCGCGCAGCACCGGGTCGAAGAACAGCATGGCGTTGGCACCGAGGGCGCGGTACGGCCGACTCGCCTCGAGGAAGAGCACGGCGGACATGGTCAGGCCGCGCAGCTGGATCTCGCGGGCGACCTGCTCCACGAGCTCGTCGCGTTGTTCCTCGCTGGACTCCATCGGGAAGCTCATCGCGCGACGGCGGCGGAGAACCCGGTCCCGGAGATCGTCCCGCCGGACGGGGCTCCGCCCGATGGCGTCGCGCCCAGTGCGGCGGCGAACGCCTCGTAGGCGGCCGCTCCGCGGAGGGCGAAGGTGACGACATCGATCTCGGGCGAACGGGTGAGCTCGTCGCGCACGGTCTGCACCGTGACCCGGGCGGCTTCGTCGAGCGGATAGCCACCCACGCCGGTCCCGAGTGCGGGGAAGGCGATCGTCCGGGCGCCGATCTCGCGGGCCCGCGCCATCGCGCTTCGGGTGGCGGCCTCGATGACCGGGCCGCTCGTGCGGCGGTCGCGATCGAGGGAGACGGCGTGGATGACGGCCCTCGCCGCGAGATTGCCCGCGGTCGTCACGATGGCGCCCCCGAGGGGCACCGGCGCCTGGCGCACGGCAGCGAACTCGATGCCATCACCGCCGGCGCGCTTGATCGCGCCACCGACCCCCGTCGCCATCCACAACGACAGGTTGGCCGGATTGACGATGGCATCGACTTCGAGGTCGCAGATATCGCCGTTCCAGAGCTCGATCCGTGCCACTTCACCCTCACCGCCCGGTCAGATCGGGGACGTCGACCGTGCGGAGGCCGCATGGTACACCCGGCGCCACCGCGTAGCCATCCGGGTCACCGTTCCGGAGCGGTTCGTGGTGCATCGCCGCGCCAGAACCGTGCGGACGCATCGTCCACGCCGGGGCCTGCCGGCTCTCCCGGCCGGGTCGCCTCGCGCGCCCCGAACCCGAGGCGCTTGCCGGCCGCACGTCGCTCCGCCAGTGCCGCCAGGCGCTTGCGGCTGACCGCGAGGCCGTCGGGGAGGTCCGACGCGAGCAGGCCCGCGTCCCCGAGCCGGTCGCGCACGGCCTCACCGGCCGCTCCGTGCAGGTACACCCCCAGCCTGGCCGCCGCGTACGGTGCCAGACCCTGCGCGAGGAGCGCGCCGATGGCACCGGCCAGGACGTCACCGGTGCCACCGCTGGCCAGGGCGGGGTTCTCGAACGGCGCGACCGCGACCGACCCGTCCGGCGCGGCGACGACGGTCCGCGCTCCTTTGAGGACGACGACCTGGCCCCACTGGCCGGCGGCGTCGCGCGCGGCGGCGACGCGGGCATCGTCGTCGAGGACGAGGTCGCCATCCGCCTCGGGGTCGCGGCCGCTGCCGGCCCGCAGCCGGCCGAACTCGCCCATGTGCGGAGTCAGCACGCCGGGCCGCCGCTCGCCTTCCCACCAGCGGTCCATCGAGGCGACCGACCGGAGCGCCTCGGCGTCGAGGACGATGGGGGCGGCATCGTCACCCGGGGCGGCGATCAGCTCGCGCACCAGCTCCCTCGTCGCGAGACCGGGTCGCAGCCCGGGCCCGACCAGGATGGCGTCGTGCTCGTGGTCGAGGATCCGCGCCAGCGCGGGTTCGGGATCCACTTCCTCGACGTCGTCCTCGGGGAGCGCCATCGTCGTCGCCTCCACGACCTTCGCCGCGAACAGTGGCTGCAGCGATTCGGGGACGGCCAGCGTCACGAGCCCGACCCCGGCACGACCGGCGGCCCGACAGGCGAGCAGGGCCGCCCCAGCGTAGTCGAGCGACCCCGCGATCACGAGCAGTCGGCCGAACGATCCCTTGTGCCCGCGCGCGGGCCGGGACGGAAGCAGCGACGAGGCCAGGTCGTCATCGAGGCGGACCGCCCCCGCGGGCCACGGCCGGTCCGATCCGGGTCCGTCGCGGTCCGCGCCGCGCTCGCCCGCGCCCGCGGTCGTGGCTTCCCGTCGGCCGAAGCCGACCGGGCGGCGCTCAGGCATGTCCATCCCGGTCGTCGGGATCGAGATCGAGCGCTGGCGGGGCGTCGGAGGCCAGGGCCGCCGCGCCGCCCGCATCGGCGACCGTGCGCAGGCGCTCGATGCGGGCAAGGATCCGGCGCTCGCGCTCGTCGAGGCGCTCCTCGATATCGAGCGGGAAGACGTACCGACCGCCGGCGGTCCGGATCCCGAAGGCGATGGCCACCGCGTAGTCCGACTCGTGGCTGATCGAGACGGCGATCCTGGTCATCCCCAGCTGGTCCGCGCGGGACGCGGCGCGTCCGTGCAGCCGCACGGCCGGCTGACCCGTGGGCAGACGCTCCACCTCGATATCGCGCCAGCCGATCCCGCGCACGCCCAGGCCGAGGACCTTGGACACGGCTTCCTTGGCCGCCCAGCGGCCGGCGAACGTCTCGGGGCGGTCGCGGACGTAGCGCTGTTCGGCCGGCGTCAGGACACGTCCGGCGAACCGCGGGCCGAAGCGCGCCAGCGTCGCCCGGATGCGATCCACTTTGATGATGTCGATGCCGAGCTCGGTCGTGCCCTCCGGCACGAGGCCGGCCGGGACGGGAGCGTCCGAGGGGTCGCT
>CAYVJP010000178.1:0-5724 GCA_964451745.1 uncultured Anaerolineaceae bacterium
GGCCATCGGGCCCGGACGGACGTAGGGACGGCAGGAATCATCGCTCAGGCGCGCACGACAGAGCATCGATCGCCCTCCGGTATCGGAGGGCGATCTCGCATTTCCGGGGGGAGCCTCGCGGAGGTCGGGCGGTCAAGCGGTCCGGCCGGGGCGGATCGGCGTCGGGTGGCTGCGGCGCGGGATCCCGCGCGCATCGAGATCGGCCTGGAGGACCCGGGCAGCCGCGACGAGGTCGGGATCACGGGTCACGGTGCCGGCGACCCAATCGATATAGGAGGGTTCGAACGCCGCGATCTCGCCCAGGGTGTGCCCGTGGAACTTGCCGAACTCGATCTCGTGGGCACGGGCGGCCTCGAGGCTCGGGGGCTTGGGCCGCCGGAAGTGGCGCACGCGATCGCGTTCGAGCGGTCCGGTCGGCGTCGATGCGCGGGGCGGCTCGCGACTGACCCGGTCGCCACGCACCGGTGGCTGCCCGGGCAGCGTGCCGGCTCGCCGGCTCGTCCGGGCCGCGCTGCCCGTGCCGGTCGTCTGGTTGCGCGGCTGGAAGCTGGCGCTCGTGTCCACGCGTCCGGTGACCGGCCGCGTGGGGCGGGGTCGGGGCGGGCCGCCACGGCGCGGGCCATCCTCGGCGAAGCCGGCGCGATCGGCGTCGTCGCCACCGCGACGGCGGGCGTCGCTCACCCGGGTCAGGGCGGCGTAGGCATCGTTGATCTCCGCCATCCGGCGGGTCGCGGCGCGCGAGGCCGCCGGGTCGTCGCCTGTGAGGTCGGGGTGGTTGGAACGGGCGAGCCGGCGCCAGGCGGCCTTGATGGTCGCCGGGTCATCGCCGGGGGTCACCCCAAGGACATCGTGCGGATCGCGCTTGACCACGTCTGCGAGTGTACCCACAGGCCATCACATCGGGAGTCGGTCCATGGTCACCCGTCGCCGAACCTTCGGTTCGCTCGTCGTCGCGCTGCTCGCCACCGCCGGGTGCTCGTCCCTTGCGACGCCGGAACCGACCGTCTACGACGAGGCCGGCATGCCGCGTTGGGCCGGCGTCACCGTGACCGCCGACCCACCGGTCGCCGATCGGGACATCGACCTCGCCATCGTGCTCCTGCCCGAGGAGGAGCGCCTGCGCTCGACGACCATCCCGGCCGGGACCGTCGTCCGCTGGGAAGAAGGACTCTCAGCCGGTCCGGTGCGGGTGCTCGCCCTCGACGACACGTGCGCGATCGACGTCGACCTTCCGCCGGAGCGCAACACGGACGTGGTCCTGCTGCTGACCGAGGACGGATGCTCGTTCCGGTTCGTCGGGCCTGACGAATCGCGGCCGCCCCTGAGCAACAGCGGGAGCATCATGGCCGACGTCACGGTCAAGCCCTGGGATGGCCTGCTCGTCGAGGTCGTCTCCCTCGAGGATCCGCGTCAGCCCGTCCCGGACCCGGTGCCACCCGATGAGGGCGGGCTCGCGTTCATCTACCCGCTCTACCTGGGCCGCTACGACGTCATCCTGCGTCGTGGCGACGAGGTCCTGGAGACGCAGCGCGTCACGATCCTGGACCGCGGCGAGGCTGGGCACCTCCTGTCGCTGGAGCTCGACGGCGTCCCGGACTGAGGACTGGGCCGACCGACGCATCTCGGGCGGGTGACCCGACTCGGCGTCGGGTTTCCGGGTCCGGGGCGACCGGTTTTCGGCGTCCTCGGCGCGAAAGCCGGACGTGCGGTCTGGTTTCGACGCGGAGGGCGCGCCGGCCGGCTCGCTGATCGCCGATCCCCGACTGTGAGTCTGGACCGTTGGGAACTTGCGTCCGTGGGACGAGCGGACGTGGCGGCGGGCGAGACTGGGTCAAGCGAGTGTTGTGGACGACCTTCTGTGGCCGGCTCCACCGACCCCCGCTTGACAGGTCGGGCGGTCCTGCCGTCCCCTTGCGCCATGGGAATCGTCCGTCGCGCGGGGTTGGTCGCGGCGCTTGCGGCTGCGCCGGTGGGGCTCGCGTATCGCTTCGCGCTCGCGTATCGCGCGCGGGCCGGGTATCCGCGCCAACATCCACCGACCTTGACCCCGGCCGACCTCGGGCTGCCGTTCGAGACCGTGACCGTGCGCTCCGGCATGCTGGAGCTGCCCGCCTGGTTCATCCCCGCTCGCGGGGGAGCGCCCGGCCCCGGCGTCGCCCTCGTCCACGGGTGGGAATCCGCTCGTGACCGGACGCTCCCCAATGCGGTCTTCCTGCATGCCGCAGGGTTCCACTGCCTGACGATCGATGTCCGCGGTCATGGCGCCAACCCGCCCGAGACCCTGCCGATCAGCGCCGGGGAGTTCGGGCTTGACGCGCTGGCGACGTTCGAGGCACTGCTGGCTCGCCCGGAGGTCACCGTCGGAGCGGTCGCCGGCCACTCGATGGGCGCGATCGGGGCGATCCTCGCCGGTGCCGCCGATGCCCGTGTGGCGGCGGTCGTGGCGACCTCCGCGCCGGCCGATCCACTTCGGCTCACGCGCCAGACGTTCCGACTCGCCAAGCTGCCGATCCCCGACCCGATCGCCTACCCGCTCGCCTGGCTGACTACGCGGGTCTACCTGCGGCCACGCGGCCATCGCGTCCCCGAGGTGAGTGCCACGACGGCGATCGCCCGCTACACCGGGCCGGTCCTCCTCGCGCACGGTGACGAGGACGTCGTGGTCCCCGCGAGCCACATGGCGCGCCTCGCGACGGCGGTCCGTGGAGCTCGTGCCGGCGACCCCGCCGCGGCGCCGGTCGAATCGATCGTCGTCGCCGGCGGCCAGCACTCGTGGCTGTACGAGGACCCGGGCTATCGAGCCGCCGTCGCCCGCTTCCTCGCCCAGGCCCTGGGCGGGCCGCTGGATCCCGACGAGGCGGGCCGGATCGCCGCCGCGACCAACGCCGAACGCATCCCTGACGGCGAAGCGAAGTTCGATGCCGTGGCCACGACCCCGGGAGGGTTCCGGACACTGGCCCAGGTCGCGTTGCCCGGGGCCACTCGAACGCCGGACCGGGCTACGCTCGGGGACGCGGCGGACGGGCCTCCGTGACGTCGGACCCGGTCTGGGCGGCGATCGCGAGCCGTCGAGCCATCCGTTCCTTCGCCGACCGTCCGCTCGACGCCGCGCACCTGGAGCGGATCCTGCACGCCGGCCGACGGGCGCACAGCTCGAAGAACACCCAGCGCTGGGCGTTCATCGTGTGTCGCGACCGCGACCACCTCCAGGCGCTCTCCAAGGTCGGGCCGTGGGCCGGCCACCTCGCCGGGGCGGCCGTCGGGATCGCCCTGGTGACACCGGACCCGCGGGCCGCCGGAGCGTCGCTGTCGATCGTCTTCGACCTTGGGCAGGCGGCCGATTCGATGATGCTGGCCGCGTGGGAGCTCGGGGTCGGCAGCGTGCCGGCCACGGTCTACGACCACGCGCTGGCTCGAAAGCTGCTGGGCTACCCGGAGGATCGCCACTGCGAGTACCTGCTCTCGTTCGGCTATCCGGCGGATCCGGCCGATCTCACCCGGCCGCCCAAGCGCGGCGGTCGCCGACCGCTCGACGAGCTCGTCCACGACGAGCGCTGGTAGCCCCGCCCGGCCGACCCGACTAGCGCCGAGCTACTGCCACTGGAACTTGCGGGCGGCGATGGCGAAGCACACGACGAGCCAGCCCAGGAGTACGGCGGCGCAGACCCACAGCGGCGCGAACGCCGCGCCCCCGACCATGACCTGGCGGAGCGCATCGGACAGGTAGGTCAGCGGGATGAGCCGGGCCACCGTCTGGAGCACGTCGGGCATCGAGTCGATCGGGAAGAACGTCCCGGACAGGAACATCATCGGGAACTGGATGACGCTGGTCATGCCGTTGGCCGAATCCTCGGTCTTGGCGAACGACGCCACGACGTACCCGAGGGCCAGGAAGGCGACCGCGCCCAGCACGATGAACACCAGCGACAGCGCGAACGGACCGGTGATCTCGACGCCGAAGACCATGACCCCCACGCCGATGATGATCACCGACTGGACCATCGCGATCAGCAGCCGCATCAGGACGTTGGATCCCACCAGCTGCCAGCGGCGCAATGGCGTCGCGGCCAGGCGCTTGAGGATCAGCTTCTCCCGGTCGGCCACGAGCGGGATGGCCGCGAAGATGCCGACCTGCATGATCGAGAGCCCGAGCATGCTCGGCACGAAGTAGCTGATGAAGTTGAGGTTCTCGGTCTGGAGGGTCTCGGGCTGGGGCACGACCAGCGGCGGCCGGCCACCGAGGTTGACGATGCCGAGCACACTGCCCACCGCCTGGTACACCGAGGCCATGACGTTCGATCGCGACGGGTCCGTGTAGACGATCAGCGTCGTCGGGCCACCCGTCCCGGCCGTTCCTGCCGCGATGGCCGCGCCGTAGCCCGCCGGTACGACGAGCACGGCGTCCAGCTGGCCCTCGCGCATCTGCTCCAGGGCGGCATCGCGGGCGGCGTCCTGGAGCTCGCTGGTCTCCTGCGCCTCGAACGCGGCGCGGAGCTGCGCCGATTCGGGCGTCCCGTCCTCATCGACCCACCCGAACGCCAGGCCGCTCCCGCCACCACCCTGGAAGATGAAGCCGAACATGAAGATGAAGATCAACGGGAACGCGAGCGTCCAGAACAACGCCGCGCGATCGCGGATGTAGCTGCGGATGTTCGCGATGGTCAGCGCGATCAGGGCGGTCATCGGATGGTCATCAGTCGCGCAGCGCCCGACCGGTGAGATCGAGGAACACGTCCTCGAGCGTCGCCCGGCGGATCGCGAGGTTCTGCGGCTCGAGACCGCGCGCCTCGGTCAGGGCCAGCAAGGCCCCGATCGTGGGGCCGACATCGCGCGTGTAGAGCAGCACTTCCGTCGCATCCACTTTGACCTCGCTCACCCCCGGCAAGGTCCGCAGGTCCGCCTCGGACAGGCCCTCCAGGGCGTCGAACCGGACTGCCCGTTCCTTGAACCGCTTGCTCACCAGTTCGTCGACCGTGCCCATCTCGAGGATCCGGCCATGGTCCATGATCGCGAGCCGATCACACAGCACCTCGGCCTCTTCCATGTAGTGCGTCGTGAGGAGGACAGACCGCCCGGTGGCCTGCAGCTCGCGGACGAGATCCCACAGTGACCGGCGGGCGGCCGGGTCCAGACCGGTCGTCGGTTCGTCGAGGAAGACGAGCTCTGGATCGTTGACGAGGGCGAGGGCCACCGCGAGTCGCTGGCGCTGCCCGCCCGAGAGGACCTGGCTCTGGGCATTCCGGCGCTCTCCGAGTCCCAGGGCATCGATGAGCTCATCCGTGGGCCGAGAGGACGGGTAGAAGCTGCGGAACAGGTCGATCAGTTCGGTCACGGTCAGCTTCGGGTAGAGCGCCGCCGTCTGGAGGCTGACCCCGATGCGCGGCTTGAGCTGGTCCACCTCCTTCGCCACGTCCAGGCCAAGGACGGTGACCTCGCCGCCGTCCGGTGAACGCAGGCCCTCGAGGATCTCGACGGTCGTGGTCTTGCCGGCGCCGTTGGGCCCGAGCAGGCCGAAGACCTCGCCACGACGGACATCGAAATCGATCCCGTCCACCGCCTGGATCTCGCCGTAGCGCTTGGTGAGTCCGCGGACCCGGACCACCGAATCCACCATCGTCTCGGTCACGGGTCGATGGTGACAGCCGCTGACGATGGCCGCACGTCGACTTCGCGCGCTGGAGGTCGGGTCCGGGCGTGGCGGCCATCCGAACCGGACCGTCGGGC
>CAYVJP010000179.1:0-5717 GCA_964451745.1 uncultured Anaerolineaceae bacterium
GTGCCCGACCTCGGTCGACATGCCCGTTCCGACGACGACCATCGTTCCCGCGCCACGGGTGACCTGGGTGTTCATGAATGCGAGGTCGATGCGATCCCCAAGGGCCGCGTCGGCCGCGACTGCATCGATCTGCTTCGGCACCGGGACGCTCTCGCCGGTGAGTGCCGATTCGTCGATCTCCAGCGTCGCCGCGGTCAGGAGGCGACCGTCGGCCGGGACGAGATCGCCGGCCTCGATGTTGACGATGTCACCCGGGACGAGCTGGTCCATCGGGATCTGGGCCAGGGCGCCATCTCGTCGGACCTTGGCCTGAACGACCATCATCTTCTGGAGCGCGGCAACGCTCGCCGAGGCCTTGCCTTCCTGGCTCAGGCCCATCGCCGCGTTGAGCAGGGTCAGGCCGATGAGCAGCACACCCGTGGCGAACTGGTTCGGGATGAACAGGCTGAGGATGCCGGCCGCCAGCAGGACGAGCTGCATCGGGTCCTTGTACTGGCGGATGAACGCCTGCAGACGCGGCTCCGTGGGCGCATCGGCGAACTTGTTGGCGCCAAAGGTCGCGCGTCGTGCGTCCGCCTCGGCGGTGGTGAGTCCCGTCTCGATCGCGACCTTTTGTCGTTCCAGGGCTTCGTCCGGGCTGATGCCATGCCAAGCGACCGCCTCGGTCGCCGTGGCAGCACCTGCCTGCTGCTGCGTCATCGTTCCGCCCCTCCAGGCTGGGTTCCGCGTTGTGTTTGGCGATGCTCGCACATCAGAGGAGCACCGAGATGGTCAGGACGGCGACCGTGAGGACCACGAGCAGCGCGAGGACGGGCCACACGAACTTGAGCCACGTGCCGTAGCCCACGCGGGCGATGGCGAGACCGCCCATCACCACCGCCGACGTCGGCGTCACCAGGTTGACCAGCCCGCTCGCGCTCTGGTACGCGGTCACCACGAGCTCGGGTCGCACGTCGGCGAACGTTGCCAAGGGCGCCATGATCGGCATCGCGACGGTGGCAAGACCGGACGATGACGGGATCAGGAACGACAGCGGGACGAACATCGCGTACATCAGATTGATGAACGCGACGCCGCCAAGGTCCGCCACGACCTGCTCCGCGGCGTTGAGCACCGTGTCCGTGATGAACCCGTTCGTCATGATGACGGTGATCCCACGGGCGACCCCGATGATGAGGGCGACGCCGAGCAGGTCCTTCGTCCCGTCCACGAACGTCGTCGTGAAATCGGACTCCGACATCCGACCGACGACGCCGATGAGGATCGCGAAGAACAGGAACGACGCCGTCATCTCGGGGAACCACCAGAACAAGGTCGGCAGGCCGACGCCGAGGTCCTCCCACGGGATGACGCCATAGATCATGACCGCGAACGCCAGGAAGAACAGCAGCAGGGAGCCGCGCTGACGCCCGGTCATCCCGCCGCCACCGGCCTCGTCCGACACCGGCTCTGCGATGAAGCTCGCCTGGTTCTCCACCCGCTGGTCGTAGACGAGCGAGCGTGACGGATCCGCCTTGACCCTGTCGGCATAGCGCAGCACAAAGACGATCCCGATGATCGTGCCGACCACGAGGATCACGAGCCGGCCGATGAATCCCTCGTTGATCGTGGTGTCCGCGAACCCCGACGCGATCCCGGTCGCGAACGGGTTGATCGTCGAGCCCAGGGTCCCGATCCCGCACCCGAGCAGGAGGATCGATGCGCCCGTCAGCGAGTCGTACCCGGCCGCGATCATGACCGTGATGATCAGTGCGTAGAAGGCTAGGCTCTCTTCCGCCATCCCGTAGGTGGTGCCCCCGATCGCGAAGACCGTCATGAGGATCGGGATCATCCAGCGCTCGCGGCCCTTGAGCCGCTCGACGATCCGGGCGATGCCGGCCTGGATCGACCCGGTCCGCATGGTCACCGCAAGGAACCCGCCGATCACGAGGATGAACAGCGCGACGTCGATCGCGCCGAACAGCTCGCCACTGTTCCAGACGCTGATCGTCTCATCCTCGCCCTCGATCCCGTACAGGCCGTTGATGGGGGCCATCAACGAGTCGACGATGATCCGCTGCGGGTTCTGCTCGACCTGCTCGTACGAGCCTGGGATCGGCTCCCCATTCGCGTCGACCTGGTAGGCGCCCGCCGGGATGATCCAGGTCAGCAGGGCGACGATGACGATGAGGATGAACAGGATCGTGTAGGCCGACGGCAGGGCGAATCGGCGTCCGCCCTTCTCGTCGCCGGCGCCCGCTGCGGCAGTCATGCAGGTCCTCCTTGGTCCGGCTGGGATCGACGTCGCGACCAACCCACGTCGAGCACGATGCTCGCGCCGAGGATGGCCACGAGGGTGACGATGGACGCCGGCTCCTGGATGAGCGTCGTGAACGTGAAGGTCACGAGGGCGATGATGACCGCCGCCAGGGCGATCACGAGGATGCTGCGTCGTGCCCCGGTGTCGCGCACGATGCGCAGGTGCCCGGTCGTGACGAGGGCGAAGATCGTCAGGGCGACGGCGCTACCGATCGAGGCGACGGCTGAGAGGTCGAAGGCGACGACCACGATCGCGACGGCCAGCGCCAGGATGATCAACCCGAATGGCGCACGACCGCCCAGGCGCCGTGCCATGAGCGTCGGGAACTGGCCCGTCGAGACGAGATGGTCGGAGAGGCCCGTCGCCGGATACAGGCCGGAGTTCGTCGCCCCGGCCGTGGCGAAGAGCGCGGTCACGGTCATGAGCCAGTACCCGGCATCGCCCAGGACGGGTTGCGCCGCCACGGCGATCGCGGTCGGCCCGGCGGCGATCACCTCGGCGACGGACAGTGTCCCGAAGACGCCGAGGGCGACGGCCACGTACACGATCGTCGCGAGGCCGATGGCGATGGTCATCGCCCGCGGGAGCTGGCGCGCCGGGTCGGCAAGGTCTCGCGCGGTGAACGTCACCACACCGAACCCAAGGAACGCGAAGAACGTCAACGCGACGCTCGAGACGATGTCGCGGACACCCGGGTAGGTCGCCGGGTCGAGGTTCCCGGGCTCCACGTTCGCGATCGTGGCGACGGCGAACGCGGCGAGGATGCCGATCACGACGAACACGACGAGACTCTGGACACGCGCCACGATCGAACTCCCGGCGACATTGAGTCCGGTCATCACGAGGAGCAGCAGGACGGCGAACGCCTTGATGGCGGCGGGATCGCCGTCCGCGAAGGCCGTCGCCGCGTAACTCCCGAACGAGAGGGCCACCATCGCGGTCACGATGCCGTTTGCGATGTAGACGAGCCAGGCGACGACGGTGGCGACATGGCCCTCGCCGAATCCGCGGTTGACATACTCGAGCAGCCCGCCAGCCGATGGGTATCGCGCACCGAGCTTGGCGAACGAATAGCCCTGCAGGGCGGCGATCGCGCCGGCGATGAGGAACGACAGCCACACGGCCGACCCGGCGACTTCGCCCGCCGCGCCGAGCAGCGAGAAGATCCCGGCGCCCACCATCGCCGCCACGCCGATGAATGCGGCCTGGGTCGTACTCATGCGGCGACCTACCGAGGCGGCGTCGGCCATCGGGACTTGCCTCCGATCAGATCGGGTCGCGAGTGACCGGGCACGTCATACAATGCCCGCCGCCGCGACCCTTGCCCAGTTCGAAGCCTTCGATCGGGATGACCTCCACGCCGGCCTCGCGCATCTTCGAGATCGTGAACGTGTTCCGCTCATAGGCCACGACGACACCCGGCTCCAGCGCGACGACGTTGTTCCCATCGTCCCACTGCTCGCGCGCCTGCTGGTAGGCATCGCCGCCGGTCTCGACGACATGGAGCCTCGGGATGCCGAGCGCATCGGCGACCGCCGAGAGGAAGTCCTTGTCCGGTCGCACATCGAGCGTGCCGGGCTTCGACCCCGGTCGGAGGCTGATCGCGCGGATGCCCTCGACAACCTTCGGGTAGGCCGTCGCCTTGTCCCGGTCGAGCAGCGTAAAGACCGTGTCGAGGTGCATGTGGGCTCGATCCTTGGTCATGACGGCGGCGATGACGCGGTCTGCCGCTCCCTTCTCGAAGAGCGCACGGGCGATCTGTTCGATCATCCGCCCCGAGGTACGCTCAGACATGCCGATAGCGACCGTGCCCTTGCCGATGATCTCGACGTCGCCGCCCTCGAGCGAAGCCTGCCCGAAGTCCTCGATCTTGAACTTGTCGTCCTCGCCGAGTTCCGGATACCAATAGTCGAACCCGCCGTCCTTGAAGCGCGGGTGGGCGCGGTAGATCGTCGCCATGTTGTAGGCCTCTCGCCGGCGGGCGGGCCAGTACATCGGATTGATCGAGACACCGCCGTAGATCCAGCACGACGAGTCCCGGGTGAACAGGCTGTTCGGAAGCGGCGGAAGGACGAAGAGCCCCGGGTCATCGATCGCCGCACCGATGAGCGACGACGCGGCGACCTTGCCTAGGTCGAGCCCGGACTCGCCGACGGTCAGCCCGCCGATGAGATGCTTCGCGAGGGCATCCGGCGGGAGGGCATACAGCACCGCCCGGACGTCCTCGGCGAGGCTCGGCCCGACGACTGCCTCCGAGGCGACGAGCGAGATCAGCCGCTGCCGGGCATCCTCGCTTGCCGCCAGGGCTTCGCCAAGCAGGTCCTGGACGTAGAGCACCTCGACACCGCGCTCGCGCATCCGGGCCACGAACTGATCGTGCTCCCATTGCGCGCGCTCGACCCACAGGACGTCGTCGAAGAGCAGCTCGTCGTGGTTCGAGGGCGTCAGCCGCTTGAGACTCAGGTCCGGTCGATGAACGATGACCTGCCGGAGCTTGCCGACTTCCGAATGGACCCCGAACGCAGGCATGTCGATCACTCCTTCGTCACAACGTTGGTGCCCGCGGTCCCGGCCACCAAGCCATCGATCTGTTCGAGCGAGCCGATGGCGGCTCGCTTTCCGGTGGCCGCGACGAACTCCGTCGCGGCGGCGACCTTCGGCCCCATCGAGCCGGCCGGGAACGACATCGCGTCCAGCGCCGCTGGCGTGACGCGCTCCATGCGTCGCTGATCCGGCGTTCCCCAATCGAGATAGACGCCGTCAACGTCCGTCGCCATGACGAAGAGGTCGGCCGAGAGCTCACGGGCGAGCAGGCTGCTCGCGAGGTCCTTGTCGATGACCGCCTCGACCCCGAGGAGCTGGCGCTCGGCATCCTTGGCGTACATGGTGGGGATCCCGCCCCCACCGGCGCAGATCACGACCGAGCCGTGCTCCAGGAGCCAGCGCATCGGGCCGATCTCGAAGATGCGCTTCGGTCGGGGCGATGGGACCACCCGTCGCCAGTTGGCGCCGTCGGGCTTGACGACCCAGCCCTTGTCGACGGCGAGGGCGTCTGCCTGCGCCCTGTCGTAGATCGGTCCGACGAACTTCGTGGGATCACCGAATGCCGGGTCGTCGGGGTCCACCTCGACCATCGTCAGGATGGTCGCGAGCGGACGATCGAAGGGCAGGAGGTTCCCGAGTTCCTGTTCGACGAGGTACCCGATCATGCCTTGCGTCTCTGCCCCGAGGACATCGAGCGGGTACGCCTCCACGTCCTTGTACGCCTCGCCCTGGAGGGCGAGCAGCCCCACCTGCGGTCCGTTGCCGTGGGACACCACCAGTTCGTGGTCGGTCGCGACGCGCGCCAGTGCGCCGGCCGCCACACGGACATTTGACCGCTGATGCCCCGCGGTCATGGGTTCGCCGCGCTTCAACA
>CAYVJP010000180.1:0-2001 GCA_964451745.1 uncultured Anaerolineaceae bacterium
GCCGAAGAGGGCATCAAGACCAACTGCACGCTCATCTTCACGGCCAACCAGGGGTTGCTCGCGGCCAAGGCGGGGGCGTCGCTCCTGTCGCCGTTCGTGGGTCGGCTCGACGACATCAACCAGGACGGGATGATCTGCGTCCGCGAGTTGGCCGAGATCGTGGCCATCCACGAGCTGGACACCGAGGTCCTCGCCGCATCGATCCGGAACCCGCTGCATATGACCCAGGCGGCGCTTGCCGGAGCGCATGTCGCGACGCTGCCGTTCAAGGTCCTCAAGCAGATGATCCACCACCCGCTCACCGATTCCGGGATCGTCCAGTTCAAGAAGGACTGGGCGGAGGCTCGGGAGGCGGCAGCCGCCAAGGCCTAGGAGCGGCCCGGGCGGGGCGGGGCTCAGGCGGCCGGGGCTCGGGCCTTCGCGGGGCTCGGGCCTTCGCGGGGCCCAGGCCCTCGCGATCACCCGGTGATCGAACGGACCGACGAACCGGCGGACAACCCTGCTCCCAGCCCGTTCGTCGGTCGAACGGATCACCCCGAGACCGAGCCGACCGGGGAGCGCGCCCGGGACCGGCGACTCGTCGGCTCAGCGGTCCGTTCGATCGTGGGGTGATCGGACCGTCGGCCCCGGGAAGACAGGGCCGCGCCCCTCGGGCCGGCGGGCGGGCCGCGACCCGCACGACCGTGCCCAGCGACCCGCACGACCGCGATCCGCACGACCGCGACGCGCACGACCGCGACCCAACGACCGCGACCCCCACGACGCGACCCCACGACCGCGACGCGCACGCCCGTGACCCGCACGACCGCGACCCCCACGACCGCGACCTGCGTAACCGCGACCCGGGCAACCGCGAGATAAGGGCCAGCCGCTAGGCTCAGGGTGTGTCGACGCGCGAGCGACCGATCGATCGTGGACGTCGCCTCGCGACCTCGGACCGCCGTCAGGTCGGCGAGGAGATTCGGCGCGCCCGCACGATCCTCGGTCGATCGCTGGCCGACGTCGGTCGGGCCGCGGGGATGTCGCCGGCTCAGGCGGGCCGGATCGAACGCGGCGTCCTCGAAACGGCATCGGTCGACCAGGTCGCACGGCTCGGCGCGACCGTCGGGCTCGACGTCCGCGTCCACGCGTATCCGGGGCCGGTGCCGCTGGCCGATGGCGTCCAGGTCCCGTTGCTCGGTCGACTCGGGTCGCGTCTCGCGCCGGGGCTCATCGTTCGATCCGAGGTGGGACTGCCGATCCCCGGTGACCAGCGAGCGTGGGACCAGCTCATCGGCGGCTTCGACCCGCCCGACGAGCCTCTGCCCGTGGAGGCCGAATCGCGGTTCGTCGATGCGCAGGCACAGACTCGCCGGATCAAGCTGAAGCTGCGTGACTCGGGTCTGTCGGCGGTCCTCGTCGTGGTCGCGGATACGCGGCGGAACCGCGAGGCGGTCGCTGCGGCGCGGTCCACGCTGGCGCCCGACTTCCCGTTGTCGGCTCGGCACGTGCTTGGCGCGCTGGCCGAAGGGCGCCATCCCGGGGACTCGGCACTCATCCTGTTGTGACCCAACCGGCGGCCCGCGATCACCCCGTGATCCAACGGACCGACGAACCGATGGGGTCCTGGCTCAGCAACGGGCAGACGGCCCGTCGCCGG
This sequence comes from uncultured Anaerolineaceae bacterium, assembly GCA_964451745.1. Taxonomy (GTDB): domain Bacteria; phylum Chloroflexota; class Limnocylindria; order Limnocylindrales; family CSP1-4; genus SPCO01. The sequence continues at coordinate 1,640 of CAYVJP010000180.1, forward strand.
TCGGACTGATCACGCCATGCACCGATCGACCGAGGATGAGGGCTTGCCTGGCCGCGGTCGGCGGTTCCCCGGTCGGTTCGATCGTGGGGTGATCGGGCGCGCGGGCGCGGAGGACTTGCTTGGTCGCGGTCGGCGGTTCGCCGGTCGGTTCGATCGTGGGGTGATCGGGCGGGCCCGGCGGGCCGGGCGGACCGGGCGGACCGGGCGCGTCGGGCGCGCCGGGGGTCAAGGGACTCGCCCCGCACGCCCGACGTTCAGCCGCGGGCGATATCCGGGTTCGGGAGCACGATGTCTCCGACCGCGGCCACGAGGTCGTGGTACGACTTGATGAAGCCACGCAACGTGCGGACCGTGGCCCCGTA
>CAYVJP010000180.1:2101-5709 GCA_964451745.1 uncultured Anaerolineaceae bacterium
GCGCACGAGTCGTTCCAGTAGTCGGTGGGACGCCCGGTGACGGTGGCCAGCATCGGGCCTTCGACGTGCGCGATGGGGGCGACAGCGGTCACCGATCTGCTCCTTGGGCGGTCGCGCGGCGACGACGTGGGACGACGACTTGGCGACGACCGCGACGACCCATGTATCATAATCGATGATCGATGACACGCCAAGGCGGAGGGCCAGCCCGTGGCAGGGACAGAGGAGATCCTCGGCCAGTTCCTGGGTGACGAATCGTTCCCGGTGACCTGGGATTCCGAGGCGGAGCAGGCGTTCTTCTGGGTCTACGACGACCTGCACATCCCCCATCCAGTCAGCCCGATGTTCTTCGACATCGGCGGCTGGTGGCTCAGTTGCGACCACATGTTCCGTCGGTTCGGGACGCCGTTCGCCGTGGACTGGCTGGCCAAGAACGTCAACGGCTACGTCTACACGACCGCCATCCCGGCCGATCCGTCCATCCACATCGAGGGCACCGAGTACAGCTCGCGCTACCAGGCGCGCGTGCCCCGCGATGCGAGCTACGCCGAGCAGATGGGCGCCTATCTCGATGTCGTCCTGCCCGTCTACGGCGAGCACTTCGCCGACTGGTGGCACGACCGGCTGGTGCCCGAGATGCGCCGCAATTTCGACTACCTCGAGGAGCGCCTCGACGCCGCCGATGCGATGTCGCTGGCCGAGACCGCGACCCTGCTCGAGGACGCCATCGACGTCCACGATCGCCACTGGAAGATCCACTGGATGCTCAACTTCGCCCAGCTGTCGTCCACGTTGAACCTGCGGGCGGTGATGGAGGCGACCCGCGGCGCCGTCGACGAGGCCCTGCTGGGACGGCTGCAGAATTCGGCGTCGGACCGCAACTGGGACTCCATCGAGGCCCTCTGGGGAATGAAGAACGAGGTGCGCGACGACGTCGACCTCGGGGCGGCGTTCGAACCCGAGGACGTCGCGGTGATCGAGGCGAACCTGCGGGCCACCGACCGCGGTCGCCGATTCCTCACCGAGCGGATGGAGCCCTACCAGCGCGAGTTCGGCTGGCACGCGGTCTGGAGCCACGAATTCATCTTTCCGACGGCGCGCGAGGAGGTCGGCCCGATCCTCGAACTGGTCCGCGGCTACCTGGCCACCGACTACGACTTCCCGAGCGCCATCGATGCGATGCGCCGCGACATCGAATCGGCGTCACGGGAGATCCTCGACGGGTTGACCGGAGAGGCACTGGACCGGATGCGTGCCGCCAACGAGGTCAACCTGCGGATGGCGCCGCTCACCCCGGACCACCACTTCTACATCGACCAGGGCGCCAACGCCCATGTCCGCCTCGTCCTGCTCGCGGTGGGGCGCAAGCTCGTCGAGGCCGGCCGGCTCGATCGGCCGGACGACGTCATGTTCCTGCGCTACAACGAGCTCCGGGCGCTCATCGGCAGCGCCGACGCCATCGATGCGCGAGCCATCGTCGCGACCCGCCGCGCAGAGCGCGAGGCGGCTGCCGCCATCCATCCGCGCGACTGGGTTGGAACCGTGACGCCGTCCCAGCTCGCCTTCCCGTACCTCGTCAACTGGGGGTACCCGGAGCGGTTCCACCGCGAGGTCTCGGCGGACGAGCTGGTCGTCACGGGCATCGCCGGTTCCCCCGGCATCGTGGAAGGGATCGCGCGGGTCGTGCGCACCGTGGACGAGTTCGACGACGTGCGCGACGGCGACATCCTCGTGTGCCAGATGACCAATCCGGCGTGGGTCGTGCTGTTCACCAAGATCGCGGGCCTCGTCACCGACACCGGCGGGACCACCTCGCATCCAGCGGTCCTCGCCCGCGAGTTCGGGATCCCTGCGGTCATCGGGACGTCGATCGCCACGTCGCGCATCGCGACCGGCGATCGCATCCGCGTGGACGGGACGACCGGGCACGTCCAGGTGCTGGAACGGGCAGCTGTGGCGCCGTGAGGAGGACCCCGCGATGACCGCCGAGCCGGACCCGGACGACATGACCGTCGAACCGCTCCTGGGGCGGAGCGTCCTCGCCGACCAGGTCAAGGATCGGCTGCTCGAGGACATCCTGACCGGGCGACTGCCACCCGGGTCGCGGATCATCGAGACCAAGATCGCCCGGCAACTGGGCACGAGCCAGGCACCGGTCCGCGAAGCGCTCCGCGGCCTGGAGGCGCTCGGCGTCGTCGAGATCACGCCATTCCGCGGATCGTGTGTCCGGCGACCGTCACGGCGCGAGATCCTCGAGGCGTACGTCGTCCGCTCGAACCTCGAGACGCTCGCGGCGCGCCTCGCCGTCCCGCGCCTCACCGACGCCGACGTGGCCGACCTGCGCGCCCTCCTCGAGGCGATGCGTGCCGCCGCGGCCGCGGAGGACGGTCGCGCCGAGGCCGACGCCGATGCCCGCTTCCACGGCAGGATCGTGGAGCTCGCCGACAACGGGACCCTCCGGCGCGTGTGGGGCTCGCTCGAACCGTTCCTGCGGACGTATCTCACCCTCGTCGTCCCGGGCGCGGACCGCCGCTGGTCGGCCGATCTCCACGCCCCGATCCTCGCCGCGATCGAGACGCGCGACACCGATGCCGTCGTGACGGCGCTGACCGATCACTTCGATGCCGTCGCCGACAACCTCGCCGAGCGCTGGCCCGACGACGGGGTCCGGCGATGATCGCCCCCGTGCTCCAGCGCTCCGAGGAACTCAGCGTCGGCCCGGCGACCCTGCGCGTCGACGCCCTCGCCGCCCACCCGATCGAGCACGTCCTTGCCGACCAGGCGTTCCTCGACTACCGGCTCGCCGAGGTCCGGGTCGGGCCGTCGGTCGCGCTCGCGGCGCCGGACATCGTCTGGGACGTGGATGCGCCGCGGGCCATCGCCTACGACGGCGGCCGCCTGACGCTCGGCGGGGACTGGCCGGCGGGGCCGATCCAGAAGATCATCGTCGCGATGCTCGCGCTGCGGATGGAGGCCGTCGGGCTCCACCCGTTCCACGCGTCGGCGGTGCGCTACCGCGACCGGACGATCGTGTTCCTCGGCGGGGAGTCGAACCACGGCAAGTCGATGGGCCAGATCGAGGCGTGTCGCCGTGGCGCGGCGCTCATCGCGACCGAGACGACCGTAATCGACGATGCCGGCCGGGCGGTGCTCGGGTCGCAGGAGCCGTTCCTGCGCAAACGGACCGAGGGGACCGAGCGTGCCGACAAGGCCGGACCGGACCAGGCCGTGGAACGCTTCTTCGGGGAGCTGCCCACGTGGGAGACGTATCGCGAGCCCAGCAACGTCGATCTCGTGGTCGTGCCCGCCATCGATGGCAACTTCGCGCCGACGTCCACGGCGCTCATCCCGTTCGAGCGCCAGTTCCAGGCGTTCCACTCCGTCCAGAACTACTTCCTGCTCAACGAACTCCTCGCCCCGGGGTTCCCGATGCCGCTGCTTGACACCGATGCGCTCCGCGCGACCCGGGCCGACTTCATCCGCCGATTCGCGGAGCGGCCGTTCCACCTCGTCCGGGCGGCGACCCCGCAGGTGCTCCTCGACCAGGTCGAGCGGGTCCTGTAGCGACCGATGCGGCCGTTCGCGTACGAGCGCCCGACGCGGCTCGC
>CAYVJP010000181.1:0-5678 GCA_964451745.1 uncultured Anaerolineaceae bacterium
ACTGGAGACAGCGCGTGCTCTCGGCGACGGCGGCCTCGCGGGTGTACGGGAGCTCGTATTCGATGTAGCTGTGGTTGCGCTCCTCGGCCTCGAGGGCGGTCATCCGGTAGCGCGGTTCCTTGACCTCGGCCGTGAACGGCACGATGGACAGGAACTCGGGCTGTGGCTCCGCCAGCGTCTGCCGGGTGCGGATGGCGGACAGATCCAGGCCCTTGAGGAAGGCGTCCACGGCGTACGCGGCGCGGCGACCCTCGGCGATGGCCTGGACGACGGTCGCGGCGCCGATGCGCACGTCCCCCGTGCCGAAGACACCGGGACGCCCGGTCTCGAACGTGACCGCGTCGGCCTTGAGGCGGTGCTGCTTGGTCGCTTCCGGCCCCTCCGAGCCCGGCCCGATCCAGGTCAGGTCCGGCCCCTGACCGATGGCCAGCAGGACCCGGTCGCACGGGATGACGAACTCGGTGCCGGGGGCGGGCTCCGGCCGGCGGCGCCCGGAAGCGTCGGGGGCGCCCAGCTGCATCCGGATGAACTCGACCCCGGTGACGTTGCCCTTCTTGTCGACGATGACCCGCGTGGGGCCGGCCTGGAAGATCGCGGTGACGCCTTCCTCGATGGCCTCGTGGACCTCGCCGGCCGCGGGCATGTCCTTCATGTCGCGCCGGTAGACGAGCGTGACCTCGCTCGCGCCCTGGCGGACGGAGGTCCGCACGCAATCCATCGAGGTGAAGCCGCCACCGATGACGACGACGCGCTTGCCGGCGTGGTCGGGATACTCGAGCCCGAGGGTCGCGGTGCGCAGGTACTCGAGGCCGTCGAGGACCTCGGCAGCGTCCTCGCCCGGGATCCCGAGCTTGTTGGTGTCGTAGCAGCCGATGGCGATGACGACCGAGTCGAACCCCTGGTTCGTCAGGTCGTCGAGCGTGAAGTCGCGACCCAGGCCAGCGTTGCAGACCATCTTCCCGCCGAGGCGCGTGACCGACTCGTACTCCGCCTCGAGCACCTCGACCTTCGGCAGGCGGTACTGCGGGATCCCGTAGCGGAGCATGCCGCCCGGTGCCGGGTCGCGCTCGAAGATCGTGACGTCGTGGCCGGCGAGGAGCAGGTAGTAGGCCGCGCTCATCCCGGCCGGTCCCGACCCGATCACCGCGGCGCGGCGACCACTCTTCACCTGCTGTTCGAAGGGGACCGGCGGGTCCACGCCCTCGTCCAGCATCGCCTTGAGGACCTGGTCGCCGGCGTAGCGGTGCGAATCGCGGATGGCGATGGCCTCGTCCACCTCGTCGCGCCGGCAGTGTTCCTCGCACGGAGCCGGGCAGACGCGCCCGAGGACGGACGGGAACGGGATCGTCCGCTTGAAGATCCGCGTGCTCTCGCGCCAATCGGCCTCGGCGTTCGCCTTGAGGAAGCCCGGGATGTCGATATGGCTGGGGCATTTGTTCTGGCAGGGCGGCAGGCAATAGGCGTTGTGGTCGCTGAAGATCAGCTCGAGGTTCGTCCGGCGCAGCCGCCGGACCTCCTCGGTCTGGGTCTGGACCTTCATCTCGGGCTCGCAGACTCGCGAGCAGGAGATCGGCGGATGCTCCTCGCCCTCCACCTCGACGACGCACATGCGGCAGGCCCCGAAGCCCGGCAGCTTGGGCTCGTAACAGAGCGTCGGGATCTCGATCCCGTTGTCGCGACAGACCTCGAGGATGGTCTGGCCCTCGAACCCTTCGACGACCCGGCCGTCCACCTCGATGCGGATCCGCGGCGTCGACTGCGGGCGCTGCGGCGACTGCGTCTCGAGGAGTCGCTCGGCCAGCGAATCCGCATTGGTCCTCGCGGTCGTGGCGGGGACGGGGCGGCCTTCGGGGCGGGCGAGGGTATCGGTCATCGGGAGGCCTCGGTCGCGGCCGGCACGGGCGCGCTGGCAGGATCGAACTGGGAGCCGAAGTATCGCATCCCGCTGGTGAGCGGGAGGGTCGCCAGGCGCTCGTGGTCGCACAGGGCGGACGCGACGATGTCATGGGCGAGGTCGATCGCCAGCGCCGGATCCGTGGGTCGGGCGAGGCCGGCCTCCCGACGCCCGACGATCTCGGCCAGGCGCTTCGTCCCGATGCGACACGGGATGGACTTGCCGCAGGCTTCGCCCGAGCAGAACCGGGTCAGGACGCCGACCAGCTCCACGAGGTCGGTCCGGTCGTCGACGACCATGACCGACCCCGAACCAAGGTGGGCACCGGCGGCGCGCAACCCCGCGAACGTGTACGGGGTATCGAGGGCGTCCGGTGGCAGTAACCCGCCCGACGGCCCGCCGACGAGCACGGCCTGGATCGAACGCCGCGCCGGCAGCTTCCCGCCGAGCCCGACCACGTCGCGCAATGGCGTGCCGAGGGGCACCTCCGCGACGCCGTCGCCGCTCGGCGTCCGGAGCTGGACGAGCACGGTGCCCGGCGACTCGGGCGCACCGATCGCCGCGAACGCTGCGGCGCCTTCGCGGACGATCCACGGGATGGCGGCGAGCGTCTGCACGTTGTGGACGACGGTCGGCATCCCGAACAGCCCGCGCTCCGCCGGGTGCGGTGGACGCTGCTCGGGCTGGCCGCGCTTGCCCTCGAGGGCCTTGAGCAGGACGGTCTCCTCGCCCAGCATGTAGGCGCCCTGGACCGGTCGCACCGTGATCGACAGGTCGAACCCCGATCCCAGGATGTCTGTCCCCAGGAAGCCCGCATCCGTCGCGGCATCGATCGCCGCCGTCAGGCATTCGATGACCTCGGTGTCCTCCGAGCGGACGGCGATGAACGCCTCGCCCGCCCCGATCGCGTAGGCCGCGATGGCGACGCCTTCCACGACCGCGAACGGATCGCGGGCCATCAGCGTGCGATCGGTGTGCGACGCGGGATCGGCGCCGTACCCGTTGGCGACCACGTAGCGCCGCGGAGCGTCCGTCGCGCTGGCCGTCCGCCACTTGTCGCCCGCGGGGAAGCCGGCACCGCCACGGCCGCGCAGGCCGCTCGCACCGATCTCTGCGGTCACCGCGGTCCCGCCCAGGTCGCGGATCGCTCGGCGCAACCCGACGAACGCGTCGGCGGCGACCGCGGCGTCGAGGTCGGTCGGGTCTGCGGCGTCGGCCCGCGCGAGAAGGATCGTCGGCCAGCCGGCCGGCGTGGGGAGGAGTTCGGTCATCGTTATGCCCGCGCCGGGGTGCCCGGGCGCCCGTTCCCGCCGAGGGCGGCATCGAGGGCGGCAAGGTAGGTGGCTTCCGCGGGTCGGTGCGTGGCGACCGCGGCGGCCTGGTCGGTGGCGGTCTCGGGTTCGAAGCGCAGATGCGCGTAGAAGCTCGCCGTGCCGTAGATCATCGCGTACCACGCGCCGGTCTTGTGGCTGATGCGCTTGAGGGCGGCGACGGGCAGGTACCCGTAGGCCGCCTGCGTCGCCTCGAGGATCGCGAGCATCTGGGCCGGGTCGTGGTCGAACTCCTCGAGGACGTCGTCCACGAGCGCCAGGTCCACCGCGGCGAAGGGCCGATAGGCCGGGTCAGGGACGGGCCGTCCGGATCGGCGCAGGGCGCTCTCCTCGCGCCGCTCGCCGTACGTCTCGGGGGCGCCCCAATGGACGTGGTAGCGGCCACGCGTGTCCATGCCGCCCATGTCGATGCACTCGATGGGGCACGCCTGCGCGCACTGGAAGCACGTCTCGCACTTGAGCGTGCCGTACTCGTCGTAGAGCAGCTGGAGTCGCCCGCGGAACTTGTGCGGCACGTCGAGCCGCACCTCGGGGTACATCACGGTGACCTTGGGCTCGAAGAAGCGGCGCAGCGTCAGCGCCATGCCCTTCGCGATGCCGAGGCCGGGAACGAGACTCATGCGGCGGCCCTCAGCTCCGGACCACGACGATGGCCGCCGCCGTCACGAACAGGTTCAGCAGGGCCGCCGGGAGCAGCCACTTCCAGGCGAAGTCCATCAGCTGGTCGATGCGGACCCGCGGCAGCGTTCCGCGCATCCACACGAAGGTGAACACGAAGAAGTACGTCTTGAGCATGAACCAGAGGATACCGGCGACCCAGTCGAGCCCGATGTACGCCCACGCACCGATGATCGCGACGATGAACAGGTTGGCGAGGAGGAAGCCCACGATGAGGGCCTGCCAACCCTTGATCCGCGGACTCGCGATCCACACCGGCGCGGCGAACAGCAGCGTCAGCCCGACGGGCACGATGCCGATGAACAGCAGCAGGCCGATCCCCCACGTGCCGGGGTCGATGCCCACGTCCAGCGGCCAGGGCCACGGGAACGGCGCGTTCCAGCCGCCGAAGAACAGCGTCACGGTCAGTGCCGAGATGATGAAGACGTTCACGTACTCGGCGAAGAAGAAGAAGCCGAAGCGCATCCCGGAGTACTCGGTCGCGAAGCCCGCCACGATCTCGCTATCGGCCTCGGTCAGGTCGAACGGGGTGCGGTTCGCTTCCGCCGTCGCCGCGATGAAGAAGATCAGGACGCCCAGCGGCTGCTGGAAGACGTACCAATCGGTGAACCAGCCGGACTGGTTGAGGACGATCTGGTTGAGGCTCATCGTCCCGGCCAGCAGGATCAGTCCGACCACCGAGAGCGTGAGCGGGATCTCGTAGCTGACGACCTGGGCCGCGGCGCGCAGCCCGCCCAGCAGCGAGTACTTGTTGTAGCTGGACCAGCCGGCCATGAGCAGCCCCACCACCGCCAGGCCACCGATGGCGAAGAAATAGAGCAGGCCCAGGTTGAAGTCCTGCCCGAAGAGGCCGGGCGCGAACGGGATGACCAGGAGCGTCATCACGCTGGAGAGGTAGACCACGACCGGCGCCCAGGTGAACACCAGCGGATCGGCCCCGGTCGGGGTGAAGTCTTCCTTCATGAGGACCTTGAGCCCGTGGACCACCGAGAGCAGCGATCCGAACGGCCCGACCCGGTCCGGCCCGATCCGAAGATTCATCAGGGCGATGATCTTCATCTCCATGTAGATGATGAGGAACGCCGTCGGGATGGTCATCAGCAGCACGACCGTGACCGCGACGACGAACCGGACGACCTCGAGGTTGTTGGCGGCGAGGTCCACCAGCCACGGACCGAGGAGCACGATGGCGATGACGAGGCCGATCGTCAGTGCGAGCAGCACCGGGATCGCCGTGAAGATGATCTTCCCCGGCAGCGTCAGCCTGTTCCAGCCTCGGGCCAGCGTGGTCATGTGGCGGTCACGTTAGCGCCGCCCGGGGCGGCCGATCCGCGCGTTGCCGGCTGCGCGTGCTCGCTCGCGCACGTCGAAGTGCGCTCGCTCCGCTGCTCACCGGCGCCTTCGCCTCGACGCGCCCCAAGCGGCGCGAGGCAGTTCAGCGCCCTCACTTATCCACTCCACCCATGATCGGATCCAGTGAGGCCATGATCGCCATCGTGTCGGCGATGAGATGGCCCTGGGTCATGAGGCCGACGGCCTGCAGGTGGATGAACGACGGGTCGTGGATGCGCATCCGGAACGGCTGGTCCGTGCCGTCACTCATGACGTAGGCGGCGTACTGCCCGCGCGGACCTTCGATGCCGGCGTAGGCGCGACCCGGCCGCGGTCGCAGCAGGCGCGGCAGCTTGGCCGTGACCGGGCCGTCGGGCATCTGGTGGAGGCACTGGTCGATGATCCGGAGGCTCTGCTTGATCTCCTCGATCCGGAGCAGGTAG
>CAYVJP010000182.1:0-5668 GCA_964451745.1 uncultured Anaerolineaceae bacterium
GTACTGGTGATGGATGAACCACATCATCCCGACCAGGAGCGGGACCAGGATCACTACCAGGTACGCGCCGTCCGCGAACTTCTCGAAGACCACGATGCCCAGCACCACCCCGGTCAGGACCGCCCCGACGGCGTTGATCGAGAGGCGCCAGTGCCACCCCGTCTCGCGTGTCCGCAGCCAGTGCCGGACCATGCCCGTCTGGCTGAGCGTGAAGCACAGGAAGACGCCGACCGAATAGAGCGGGATCAGGGCATGCGTGTCGCCCCCGAATGCCCACAGCAGGGCGAACGCGACGGCCGCGAGCAGGACGATCCCCCACGAGTACGCCAGGCGATCGCCCCGGAATGCGAACTGGCGGGGCATGTAGCCGTCCTCGGCCAGGATCGCGGCGAGGCGCGGGAAGGCGTTGAAGCTCGTGTTCGCGGCGAGGAACAGGATGAGGGCCGTGCTCGCCGCGAAGGTGACGAACAGCGCGGAACCTTCCCCGAACGCCGTCTGTGCCGCGAGCGCCACGATGGATGGTCCGCCCTCCTCGGTGGGCACCAGGCCGAACGCCACGGCGAAGACCGTCAGACCCACGAAGAGGATGGCCAGGAGGATGGCCATCGCGGTCATCGTGTTGGCGGCGTTCTTCGATTCGGGCGGCTTGAACGCGGGCACGCCGTTGGCGATGGCCTCGACACCGGTCAGCGCGACCGACCCCCCGGCGAACGCCTTGAGGAGCAGCAGGATCCCGAGCGTCTCGGTGCCGAATGGGACGGCATCCGGGCGCGGCGGGACCGGTTCTGCCGTCCCGGTCACGATCCGGTACGCGCCGATCGCCACGATGGACAGCGCGAGCCCGACGAAGAGGTAGGTCGGGACCGCGAAGATGTTGCCGGACTCGCGCAGCCCGCGCAGGTTGGCCACCGTGATCAGCGTGATCGACACCAGGGCGATCTGGATCCGGAAGTCGTACGCCGCCGGGATCACCGACTGGATCTGGGCGATCGCGGCCGCCGTCGAGACCGCGACCGTCATCACGTAATCGATGAGCAGGGCGGCCGCGGCGACCAGGCCGAAGATCGGCGCGAGGTTCGTGCGCGCCACGACGTACGCGCCGCCGCCGTTGGGATAGGCGCGGCAGACCTGCCGATACGAGAGCGACACGACCGCGAGGAGGACCGCGATGGCGATGGACACCTCGATCGAGACGAGCAGCGCCCCGGCTCCGGCCACCACGAGGACGCGCAGGATCTCCTCGGTCGCGTAGGCGGACGAGCTGATGGCGTCCGAGCTGAAGATCGCGAGGGCCTTGCGCTTCGAGAGCCGTTCGCCGATCTCCTCCTCGGTCGATAGCGGACGACCGAACACGATCGCCCGGACGCGCGCGAGGAAGCGCGCTCCGGGTGTGAGCGGGACGTTCGCGGCGGGCTTGGCGATGAGCTGGCCAGGCCCCGCGTAGCGGAAGTACGGCGCGTGCGGGCGTTCCACGCGGACACGCCGGTCTGCTGCCTTCCGGCCCTTGAGTGGCCGACGGCCTCCGATCAACTCGACTCCGATCCGATCTGCATGCTGTCGCCGCGCGCGATGCCGGGATCAGTGCTTCCGTCGGTAGGGCACGTCCGCGATGACGGTGTGTTCGCGACCCACGATCGCGGCCTTGAGGCGCTTGGCGGTCTGGTTATACAGCAAGCGCTCCCACCAGTGTCGGGCCACGTACTCGGGCAGGACCACGACGGTGATCGGGACCGGTTTGTCCGGCGGCCACGCCTGGTCGAGCACATCGAGATAGGCGAGGACCGGGGAGATCACGGCCCGGAACGGGGACTCCACGATGACCAGCGGCACGCCCGGCACCTGGCGCTCCCAGCGATGCCGGAGCTCCTCCGCAGCGTCGCCGTCCTCGGTCACGTACACGGCCCGGATGTCGCGGCTCATGGTGCGTCCGAAGTTGACCGCCTGGATCACCGCGCGGTTGATCCCGTTGACCGGCACGACGACCCGCTGCTCGCGATGCGGCCCCTCCACCACGAGGTCCTCGCGGACATGCAGCTCGCGCGCCTGCGCCTCGTACTGGCGATGGATGAACAGCATGCCCGCCACCAGGACCGGGATGAGCATCAGGACCAGGTAGGCGCCATCGACGAACTTGACGGAGGTCACGACGACGGCCACCACCGCGGTGGCGACGCACCCGACCGCGTTGATCGTCATCCGCCGTCGCCAGCCCGGCGATCGCTCGAGCCACCAGTGCCGGACCATGCCGGCCTGGCTGATCGTGAAGTCGATGAACACGCCGACCGCATAGCGCGGGATGAGCGCGTGCGTGTCCCCTCCGAAGATGACCACCAGCGACGCGGCGATCAGGCCCAGGGCGATGATGCCCATCGAGAAGGCGAGCCGGTCGCCCCGGAACGAGAACTGGTGCGGGAAGAACCCGTCCTGGGCGAGCACCGCGGCCAACCGCGGGAACGCCGCGAAGCAGGTGTTGGCGGCGAGGAACAGCAGCAGCGCGGTGAACAGCTGGAACAGGTAGAAGCCCATGGAATCGGCTCCGAAGACTGTCGCCGACACCTGGGCGATGACCGTCTGCTTGACCGGCTCGTCGATCGGCACGATGCCGAAGCTCGTGGCCAGGAACGTGATCCCCACGAAGAGCACGGCGAGGATCCCGGCCATCACCATGAGCGTCGTCCCGGCATTCCGGGACTCCGGCGGCTTGAACGCGGGAACGCCGGTCGCGATGGCTTCCGTCCCGGTCAGGGCAACGGCGCCGGACGCGAACGCGCGCAGCAGGACCAGCGCCCCCACTGCCTGCGTGGTCTGGGTCGCGCTCTCGACCTGCTCCGGGCTGACCGTGCCCTCGCCTAGCACGACGATCTTGTAGACGCCGATACCGATCATCAGCAGCGCGCTGCCAAGGAACAGGTAGGTCGGGACGGCGAAGATGTTGCCCGCTTCGCGGAGGCCGCGGAGGTTGCCGATGGTGATCAGCGCGATGGCGCCGACCCCGATTCCGACCGAGATCGGTGCCAAAGACGGGACCGCGGAGATGACCTGCTCCACCGCCGAGGAGGTCGAGACCGCCACCGTGAGGTTGTAGTCGATGAGCAGCGCCGATGCTGCCACGAGCGACGCGAGGCGCCCGAAGTTCGCCTTGGACACCGAGTACGAACCGCCGCCGTTCGGATACGCGATGCAGACCTGGCGGTACGAGAACGCGACGATCCCCAGCAGCAGGGCGATGGCGATCGAGACCGGGATCGCGAAGCTCAGCGCCGCGAGCGCCGCACCCGCGAGCAGGAAGGCTCGCAGGATCTCTTCCGTGGCATAGGCCGACGAGCTGATGGCGTCCGAGCTGAAGATGGCAAGGGCCTTCTTCTTGGACAGCCGCTCGCCGAGCTCCTCCTCCGAGGCCAATGGCCGACCCAGGACGACGCCGCGGATCCGCGCGACCAGCTTCGCGCCGGGCGTCGTCGGGACGCTGGCCGCCTCCTTCGCCGTCATCTGGCCCGGGCCGGTGTAGCGGAAGTACGGGGCATGCGGTCGTTCGACGCGCACGCGTCGATCGCCCGGCTTGCGACCCTTCAGCTCGCGACGACCGCCGATCACGCCGTCGCGCCCGCGCTGGTCATTGGCCGATCGAGAGACGATCCGCCAGCCGGTGTGGCAGCCCCGCCGCGCGGATGGCGGCCTGCACGACCGGGATGTCATAGGCGACCCGGCGCCAGGTCACCGTGGGCTCGTCCGTGTCGAGGAGGAGGTAGGACGCTCGCGGATCCCCGTCGCGTGGCTGGCCCACGCTCCCGGGATTGATGAGCGCCGTGCGCTCGTCGAGCGCCAGGATGGCGCCAGGTTCCGGTTCCACGATCCGGAGCCGTGGGTCATCGACGATGAACGCGACGGGCACGTGCGTGTGACCGTGCAGGCCATACCGGGTGGTCAGCTCGGCCAGGTTGGCGCGGGCCACGCCGACCGACGCGACGTATTCGCGAAGCGGGTCGCGTGGGCTGCCATGGACCAGCGTCACGTCGCCGATCTGGCGTTGTACGGGCTGACCCTCGAGCCACGCCCGCGTGGCATCCGACATCGTGTCGCGGGTCCAGGCCGCCGCGGCGCGGGCATCCGGGTTGAACCACTCGATCTCGGGTCCGCCCAGGGCCGCGGCATCGTGATTCCCGCGAACGCCGATCGCGCCCCGCTCGGCCAGCCGGGCGACGACGCCGTCGGGGTCGGGACCGTATCCCACGATGTCGCCGAGATGCCACACGGCGTCGACCGCCCCCGCGTCGGCGAGGACCGCATCGAGGGCGACCAGGTTGCTGTGGACGTCCGACAGGACCGCGACGCGCATCGCCGCTGAGCGTACCAGCCGTGGCGCACGCGAGAGCCGGTCACCACGGCTGGCGCTTCCGCGTCGCGGGATCGCGCGGGTAGCGATCGGGGACGTCACCACGTCGCGTCACGACGACGAGGACGTGGCCCGCCAGGCCGTCTGCCCCGACCTCGACGATCTCGATCCCGCCCCCACCCAGGGCGCGGATGGCGCGGAGCGCGGCGGTGCGCTCGTCCCCCACGTCGCCGCGCTTCCAGGCGACGAGGTGGCCGCCGTCGACGAGCAACGGGAAGGCGAGCTCGACGAGTTCCCCCAACGATGCGACGGCCCGCGCCGTCACGACCGGCCACGTCCCGCGACGGCGGGGGTCCCTGGCGAGATCCTCGCCACGCGCGTTGGCGACCCGCACGGTTCCCGTGAGCCCGATCGCATCGACGGCTGTCGTCAGGAAGCGAGCCTTCTTGCCGATCGGCTCGACGAGCAGCGCCTCCGTCGCCGGAAGCGTCGCCGCGAGCGGGATGCCGGGGAGCCCGCCGCCGGACCCGAGGTCGATGAAGCGTTCCGCGCCCATCCCGCGCAGCACGCGGACGGCACTGAGGCTGTCCACCACGTGCGCGGTCGCGGCGGTGGCCGGGTCGCGGATCGCGGTGAGGTTGATCGCCGCGGTCCACGCGAGGAGTAGGCGGATGTGACCGTCCACGGCGAGCCGCGCCGCGCCGGGCACGTCCAGCGAGAGGCTCGCCAGCCCCGCGTCGAGAGCGTGCCGATAGGCGGGTGGAAGGGGTGGGGTGTCCTCAACGCGCGTCGGGAGCGGCTCACGCACGCGATCCACGCACGCCTCCTCGCGTCTTGCGTGCCAATCGCGTGCGGCACCGCTCCCGGCGTCGACTCGTCTCGCACCATGGGCGCCTGTTCGGTCTTCCGCCGTCCATCCGGTTCGTGGCCGAGTCTCCTCGGGCCCCTCGTGGACCGCGTTACCCTGCGGTTCGCCCCAGTGCGGGAGATGGACCTTAGGAGTCCGCCCGGAGTCCGTCAACGGGGTTATCCACCAACCGTCGGGCGGACCTGCGATTCGTGGATAAGTCAGGTCGCGCGCGAGCCAGCCCGGACCGGTCGGCCCAGGGTCCGGCGAACGACGTCGATCACCTCGTCCACGTACTGATCGGCTTCCCCGCGCTCGGCGGCGGTGCGGACGCAACCCTGGACGTGGTCCTCGAGCACGAGGATCGACAGCGCATCCACGGCGGCGCGCAGGGCAGCCGTCTGCTGGAGGATGTCGACGCAGTACTCCTCGCGCTCGATCATCCGCGCGATGCCGCGGACCTGTCCTTCCATGCGCGACAGGCGGCG
>CAYVJP010000183.1:0-5594 GCA_964451745.1 uncultured Anaerolineaceae bacterium
GGCATCGTGGCCGGATCCGTGCCCGACAAGGAGTTCGAGGAGACCGAGCACAAGGCCGCCGCGCTGCGTCGGGCCATCGAACTGGCGGCGGGCATCCCCGAGACGCCGCGCGCCGACGCGGGCGCCAGCGCCGCCGCTGAAGCCGGGACCCGGGCATGATCCTCGTCGTCGACAACTACGACAGCTTCACGTTCAACCTCGTGCAGGCCCTCCAGGCGGCCGGCGCCGACGTGCGCGTCGTGCGCAACGACGCCATCGATCGCGCCGGCGTGGAGGCGCTTGCCGACGACCCGGAGCAGGACCTGCGCGGGATCGTCATCTCGCCCGGACCGGGCGATCCCGACGACGCGGGGGTGAGCGTCGACACCATCAAGGTCGCGGCAGCGCGCGAGATCCCGTTGCTCGGCGTCTGCCTGGGCATGCAATCGATGGCGGCGGCGTTTGGCGCGTCCATCGTCCGTGCCCCGACGCTCGTCCACGGCGAGGCGACCGAAGTGACCCACGACGGCGCCGGGCTCCTCACCGGGATGCCGCCGGCGTTCATGGCCGCGCGCTACCACTCGCTGGCGGTGGACCCGGCGACCCTGCCCGACGAGCTCCGCGTGACCGCGATGAGCGAGGTGGACCGGGTCGTGATGGGGATCCGTCACGTCGCGCTCCCGCTCGAGGGCGTGCAGTTCCACCCCGAGAGCGTGCTCACGCCGCAGGGCCCTCACCTGCTCGCCAACTTCCTGCGGCTCGCCGGGGAAGGGGAGGCCTCGCGCCTCGACGACGCCACCGGCACGTTCGCGACGGCCGGACTCGCCGGGGCCGGGGCGACGGGACACGGGTCGCCCGAGGACGACCGATGAGCGACCAGGTCCGCGCCGCGCTCGTCACGATCGTCGAGGGCGGCACGCTCTCGCTCGACGAGGCGCGCCTCGCGATGGGTGCCGTGATGGACGGCGAAGCGACGCCGGCCCAGCTCGCGGCCCTGCTCATGGGCCTGCGGATGCGCGGCGAGACCGTGGACGAACTGGCCGGGTTCGCGACGGCGATGCGCGAGCGCGTCGTTCGGGTCGAGGCGCCCGATGGCACCATCGATGTCGTGGGGACCGGCGGGGACGGCAGCGGGACGTTCAACATCTCGACGGCATCGGCCCTCGTGGCCGCGGCGGCCGGCATCCCCGTGGCCAAGCACGGCAACCGGGCGATCTCCTCGACAGCCGGCTCGGCCGACGTGCTCGATGCCCTCGGCATCCGCATCGATCACGACGCCGCATCGGCGGGCGCCGCGCTCCGGGAGATCGGGTTCGCGTTCATGTTCGCCCCCACGTTCCATCCGGCGATGCGCCACGCGGGACCGACCCGGCGTGAGATCGGCGTCCGGACGGCGTTCAACCTGTTGGGGCCCCTGACGAACCCAGCCGGCACGCGCCGACAGGTCCTCGGCGTCGGGGATGCCCGGGCGGCGGGTCGGTTCGCCGAGGTCGTGCATCGCCTGGGCACCGAGCGGACGCTCGTGGTCCACGGGACCGGCGTGGATGAGTTGCCGCTCGACGGCAGCGGCGTCCTCTACGAGGTCACCGAGGGCGGCGTGGAGCAGCGATCCGTGGATGCTGCGGCCCTGGGCCTCCGTCCGGCAGCGACGTCGAAGCTCGCGGGGGGCGACGCGACCGAGAACGCACGCTTCGTCGAGGCCGTCCTGCGCGGCGAACCGGGATCGCGGCGCGTCGTGGTGGTGCTCAACGCGGGTGCGGCCTTCCTCGCGGCCGGGGTGGTCGGTTCGCTACAGGAAGGTATCGAGCGGGCGGCGTTGACCATCGATGCCGGGCTCGCGACCGAGCTGCTCGGCCGTCTGCGGCAGGAGCGCCGCGCCGCGGAGGCCGCTGCCGCGAGCGCCTCGGACGGGGCGGGCGTCGGAGCGCCATCGTGACCGCGACCGCCGATCCGAAGGCGCCGCGGAACGTCGTCGAGGAGATCGCCGAGCGACGCCGCGCGGACCTCGAGCGCGAGTTCGCGGATCGACCGGTGGAGGCGGCGGACTCGCTCGCGACGGCCGCCGCGCCCCGGTCCTTCGCCGAGCGCTTCCTCCCGGCGGGGCTGCATTGCATCGCCGAGGTGAAACGATCGTCGCCGTCGGCGGGGCGGATCGCCGCCGATGGCCTCGACATCATCGAGCAGGCACGGGCCTACGAAGCCGGTGGAGCGGCGGCCATCTCCGTCCTGTGCGAACCGCACTGGTTCGGCGGCTCGCTGGACGACCTGCGCCGCGTTCGCGCGGCCGTCGGCATCCCGGTCCTGGCCAAGGAGTTCATCGTGGACCCGCGCCAGTTCGCGCTGGTTCGCGCGGCGGGCGCCGACGCTGTGCTCCTGCTCGCGGTCCTGCATCCGGGCAAACGCCGGCTTCGGGACCTCGTCGCGCAGGCGCGCGACCTCGGTCTCGAACCGCTCGTCGAGGCACACGACCGGCGCGAGCTCGACGCCGCCATCGAGAGCGGCGCGAGGGTCATCGGGATCAACAATCGCGACCTGCGGACCCTCGTCGTCGACACCGAGCGCGCCGACCGGCTCCGGTCGCTCGTCCCGGATGACCGGATCGTGATCGCCGAGTCGGGCGTCCGCGAGGTCGCCACGGTCGCGCGCTGGCGAGCGCTCGGGTTCGATGGCGCCCTCGTGGGCGAGGCCTTGATGCGCGCATCCGATCCGGCCGCCGCCCTCCGCTCGTTCGTGGCCGCCGGACGGCAGCCGGCCGACCCGGCGAACCGCGATCGGCGCCCGTTCGTGAAGATCTGTGGCATCACCGATGCCGAGGGGGTGCGAGCGGCCGTCCGGGCCGGCGCCGACGCGATCGGGCTCAACGTGGTGCCGGGCACGCCCCGGGAACTCGAGGCGGCCGAGGCCGCGATCCTGGCGGCCCTCGTGCGCGAGATCGCCCCCGCCGATCGGCGACCGGCCATCGTCCTGGTCACCGCCGACGCCGAGCCCGCGCAGCTGAGCGCTCTCGTCGCGGCGGTCGATCCCGATGTCATCCAGTTCAATGGCGCCGAATCCGACGCGGTGGTGGCTGGCGCCGGACGCCGTGCCTGGCGCGCGCTCCACGTGCCGGCAGCGGCCGCCGACACCACGGCCGCCGATCCCTTCCTGGCTCGTGCCCATGCGTTCCTTGCCGGCGGTGTCGATCGCCTCCTCGTCGACACCGCCGGCGGGCCGCATCCGGGTGGGACGGGCGTCCGGGCCGACGCCGGCGCTGCCGCCGCGATCGCCCGGGAGGTGCCGGTCACGCTGGCCGGTGGCCTGACCGCGGCCAACGTCGCAGGCGCCTTGCGCGAGATCCCGGCGGTCGGGGTGGACGTGGCGTCGGGCGTGGAGCGGCCCCGCGAGCGCGGCGAGCGACCCACGAAGGACCCGTTCCTCGTCGAGCTGTTCGTGAAGCGGGCCAAGGCAGCCCGCGACGACCGGCCCAATGTGCCGTTCGGACCCACGCCCGTCCACCCCGGCCTGCTCGATGTCGACGCCGCCGGTCGCTGGGGGATGGAGCGCGACTTCGGCGGGCGGTATGTGCCCGAGACGCTCATGGCCGCGCTCGCCCAGCTCGAGACGGCCTACGACGCCCTTCGCCACGACCCCGTCTTCTGGGCGGACCTGCGCGTGCTGTTGGAACGGTTCGCCGGTCGCCCCACGGCCGTGTACCGCGCCGACCGACTCGCGGCGGCCGTCCAGCGTGAGGCCGTGCGCCTGGGAGGCACGGCGGTGCCCCCGATCCGCCTCTACCTCAAGCGCGAGGACCTCGCGCACACGGGCGCGCACAAGATCAACAACGCGCTCGGTCAGGCGCTGCTGACGCGCCGCCTGGGCAAGTCGCGGGTCATCGCCGAGACCGGTGCCGGACAGCATGGTGTCGCCACCGCGACGGCCTGCGCGCTGCTCGACCTGCCGTGCGTCGTCTACATGGGCGCCGAAGACATCGAGCGCCAGGGGCCCAACGTGCTGCGGATGCGCGCGCTCGGGGCGGAGGTCCGCAGCGTCACGTCCGGGACGGCCACGCTCAAGGACGCGATCAACGAGGCGATGCGCGACTGGGTGACGAACGTCGAGACCACGCACTACGTCCTGGGGTCCGCCATGGGTCCCCACCCATACCCGACGATCGTGCGCGACCTGCAGCGGCGGATCGGGGACGAGGCCGCGGTCCAGCTCCGCGATGTGGAGGGCCGCCTTCCCGATCTCGCGCTCGCCTGCGTCGGTGGCGGTTCCAACGCGATCGGCCTCCTGGCGCGGTTCATCGGCGAACCGACGGTCCGTCTCGCCGTGGCCGAAGCCGCCGGCGACGGGATGTCCACCGGTCGCCACGCCGCCGCGATCCTGGGCGGGACGCCGGGCATCCTCCACGGCTCTCGCTCGCTGATGCTCCAGGACCGCGACGGCCAGGTCATCGAGGCGCACAGCGCGTCGGCCGGCCTGGATTACCCGGGCATCGGGCCGCAGCTCGCGGCCTTGGCCGAGGGTGGACGCCTCGAGGTCGCGGCCGCAACGGATCGCGAGGCCGTCGCGGCCATGAAGGCCACCACCCGCACGGAGGGCATCCTCCCGGCGCTCGAGACGTCGCACGCGATCGCGGCGCTGCCCAAGGTGCTGGCCGGCGTCGAGGGCCTGCCCGGCGGCTTCGATCCCGACCGCGAGCTCCTCGTGCTGCTCGGGTTCTCCGGCCGCGGCGACAAGGACCTTGCGGCCCTCACCCGATTCGACGATGTCGAGCCCTGGGCGAGCGCCCGATGACCACCTTGCTCGCCACGCTCCCGGGCGCCGTCGCCGGCACGAACGGCACGGCTGGTGCGCAGCGCATCGCGGGCGCATTCGCCCGGGCTCGCTCCGAGGGTCGCGCGGCCCTCATCCCGTACGTCGTGGCCGGGTATCCGGATGCCGACACGAGTCTCGCGATCGCCCTGGCCGTGGCGGACGCCGGGGCGGACCTGCTCGAAGTCGGCCTGCCGTACTCCGATCCGCTCGCCGACGGCGCCACACTCCAGCGGGCATCGGGCGTGGCGCTCGGCGCCGGCGCGACGCTGGAAGGTTCGCTCCGGCTCATCGAGCGCATCGGCGCCGCGCGTCCGGACCTGCCGCTCGTCCCGATGGGATATGCCAACCAGGTCATCAGCGGCGGCGACGGGACGGCCGTCGCCACGCGACTCGCGAAGGCCGGTGCCGCCGGGCTCATCGTGGCCGATCTCACGCCCGACGAAGGCGCGCCGTTCGAGGCCGTCGCCCGTGAGGTGGGCCTCGCCGTGGTCTATCTCGTGGCGCCCACGACCCCGCCCGAACGGCGGATCCAGATCGCCCGGCGGAGTGGCGGGTTCCTCTATTGCGTGTCGCTCGTCGGCGTCACGGGCGCCCGGACGGCGCTGCCCAAGTCCGTGGGCAAGCTCGTCCGCGACGTCACGGCCGCATCGCCGGTCCCGGTCGCGGTCGGGTTCGGCGTGAGCAAACCGGAGCACGTCCGGGCCATCGTCAAGTTCGTCCGTCAGCCGGGGCGGGTTCGGCGGGACGGGGCGGGCTGTGTCGAGTGGAAGCTGAGTGATGCCATGAAGCAACTCCTTATCGTCGTCAAGCCGTTC
>CAYVJP010000184.1:0-5585 GCA_964451745.1 uncultured Anaerolineaceae bacterium
GGAACGGGCATGTCGACCGAGGTCGGGCACATCAGCGGGATGCTGCAGGCAACGACCGAGGAGATCACGCCGCTCACGCGCCAGCTGACCACACTGACGAACCAGATCCTCGTCATCGCGGGCGTCGCCCTGATGGCATCCATCGGGATCGGGTTGTGGCGCGACACGCCATTCGACGTGCTCTTCCTGACGGCGATCGCGTTCTCCGTCTCGGCCATCCCGACCGGGTTGCCCGCCGTCGTGACCGCGGTCCTCTCCTCGGGAACGCAGAAGCTGGCCGCGGCGGGTGCGATCGTGAAGCGGCTGCGCTCCGTCGAGACCCTGGGGTCGACGTCCGCGATCAACTCCGACAAGACCGGCACGCTCACGCTCAACCAGATGACCGCCGTCCAGATGGCCGTCGTCGGGCGCCGCTACGCGATCTCCGGTGAGGGGTACTCGACGACCGGCCAGATCACGCACGTCGCCGGCCAGCCGGACGTGCCGCTCGACAAGCTGCTGCTGCCGATGGCGCTGTGCGCCGACGCCGAGGTGAAGGACGGTGCCTTGGTCGGCGATCCGACCGAGGGCGCCCTCGTGGTCCTCGCGGCGAAGGGCGGCGTCGATCCGACCCTCACGCGCGAGCGCTATCCCCGTGTCGCGACCCTGCCATTCGACGCGGCCTACAAGATGATGGCCACGTTCCATCGCATGACCGACGACAGCGGCAAGGACGTCATCCGCGCATACGTGAAGGGCGCGCCGGACCAGCTCCTGGCCCGGGCCGCATCGGCGCATGGGCCGGCCGGCGAGAACGTCGCGATCGACGACGCGGTCCGCGGTCGATACATGGCGGAGAACGAGCGATACGGTCAGCAGGGCCTGCGCGTCATGGCGACTGCCCAGCGCGACTTCGACCCGGCCACGTTCGACCCGAATGCGGACCTGCTCCCGCTCATCTCGGACCTGCAGTTGCTCGCCATCGTCGGCATCGTGGACCCACCGCGGCCCGAGGCGAAGAAGGCCATCGAGGAGGCCCACGCTGCCGGTATCGAGGTCCGCATGATCACCGGCGACCACGCGGTGACCGCCGGCGCGATCGCGGAACAGCTGGGGATCCGCGGGCGTGCCATCACCGGTGCCGAGTTCGCGGCGATGTCGGACGAGCAGGCCGTCGTCGCGATCGACGATATCGGCGTCATCGCGCGCGTCGCGCCCGAGCACAAGGTCCGATTGGTGGACATCCTCCGTCAGAAGGGCCACATCATCGCGATGACCGGCGACGGCGTGAACGACGCCCCCGCCCTGAAGCGAGCCGACATCGGGGTCGCGATGGGCATCACCGGGACCGAGGTCTCAAAGGAGGCCGCGGTGATGATCCTGACCGACGACAACTTCGCGACCATCGTGAAGGCGGTCGAACTCGGGCGGGCGCTGTACGACAATCTGCTGCGCTACATCCGGTTCCAGATGACCTGCCTGTTCGGCTTCATCGGGACCTTCCTGGGCGCCAGCATCTTCAACATCCTCGGCGGCGTGCCGTTCCTGCCGCTCCAGACGCTGTGGATCAATTTCACGGCGGACATCTTCCAGGCGATCGGGCTGGGGTACGGCAAGCCACGGGAAGGCCTGATGGACGAGAAGCCGCGTCCCAAGGACCGGGAGATCCTGCCGCGTCCGCTCTTCCTCTGGCTGATGGGCGTCGGCATCTTCATGGCTGCAGGCACCCTGGGCGTGATCGTCTGGGCCGGGGATGTGCACGGCGACACCGTCGCCCACACGATGGGTCTCGTGACGTTCTCGCTGTTCCACCTGTTCTACTCGCTCGAGACGGCGAACGCCGAGCGGACGCTCTTCAGCAGTGAGCTCCTGGAGAACCCCACGCTCATGAAGACCTCGGCCCTCTCGCTGCTGACGATCTTCCTGGCAACGGCCTTCGGACCCCTGCAACGACTGCTCGACACGGTCGAGCTCTCGCCCGAACAGTGGGCGGTCTGCGCTGTCGTCGCCGCATCGGTCATCGTCGTCGAGGAAGCCCGCAAGTTCCTGCGGCGACGGTCGATCTCGAGCGAGCAGGCCGCGCACGAGCCAGCGATGCTCAGGGGACAGGCGGCGTAACCGCTCGTCACGATGACGATCGCCGACGCCCACGCCGATCAGGCGGTCGCCGGGGCCCGACGTCGGTCGTATACGCCGGCGATCTACGGATCCCTGCTCGTCACGACCCTCATCGCCGTCCAGTGGCGGTACGACGCGGTCCCCGAACTCATCGCGGCGTCGTTGGTGGTCTCGGTCGGGGTGTTCTGGCTGACCCACGTGTGGTCGGCCTTGATGGATCGTCGAGTCCGGGGCCAGGTCAGTGGCCAGGAAGCTCGCGAGATCGCCATCGACGAGGTGTCGATGCTCTCATCTGCGGTCGTCCCGGCCCTCGTCCTTGGGCTCTGGCGAGCCACGAGCATCTCGGTGGACGAGGCGATCGCGAGCGCGCTCGTCGTGAGCATCGCCCAGTTGTTCCTCTGGGGGGTCGTGGTCGGGCGCGCCGCCCACGCCAGTTGGCCACGGGCGGTGCTCGTCGGCCTGGTCGACGGCGCGCTGGGGGTCGCGATCGTCGTGTTCAAGGTCCTCGTCATCCACTAAGGTCTGACCGATGACGACCGACCGACAGCACGACACGACCAACGGCGGCTCGGCCGCCCCGAGGGCCGAAGCCGAGGGCGGCGACCAGCGCCTGGCGATCCTCCTGGCGATGGCGATGTTCGTCCTCGTCGTCGATACGTCGCTCATGAACGTGTCGATCTCCGCGGTGGTGGCGGATCTGGGCACCACCGTCAGCGGTGTCCAGTCGGCGATCGCGCTCGAGGCACTCGTGTCGGCCGCGTTCATCCTCATCAACAGCAAGGTGGGCGACCTGATCGGGCGCAAGCGGGCCTATGTCCTTGGCCTCCTGGGCTACGCCGTGGGTGCGCTGGCGATGACCGTGGCCCAGGGGCTCACCGCGGTCATCATCTTCTGGGCGATCCTCGGCGGCCTGGGCGCCTCGCTGCTGCTACCGGCGATGCAGTCACTCATCCACGGCAACTTCGATGGCGCGGCGAGGAAGAAGGCCTATGCCCTCGTCGGCGCGGCGGCGGCCATCGGGGCCGCGGTCGGGCCGCTCATCGGCGGCTTCGTCACGACGTTCCTCTCGTGGCGGGTCGGCTTCCTGCTCGAGGTGGTGATCATCGGCATCGTCCTGGCGGGCATCGGACTCGTGCGCGACACGCCATACACCGGACCACGCGGCATCGACGTCGTCGGCGCGGCGCTATCGGTGGTTGGGATGGGCGGGATCGTGCTCGGCATCCTCGTCTGGCAGGAGGGCGGGAGCGCGGTCGCTGCGCTGATGGCCACAGGCGCCGTCGCCCTGGGCGGCCTCGCGTGGTGGCTTCTCCGACGAAAGCGCCAGGGGCAGATCGCCCTCCTGGACCCCGACCTCTTCCGCTCGCCGCATTTCCGACTGGGCGTCACCCAGCAGATGCTCCAGCAGATCGCCCTCGGCGGGGCCATGATCGCCCTCCCGATCTTCCTGCAGATGGTCCTCGAGTACAACGCGTTGCAGGCCGGCCTGTCGATCGCTCCGCTCTCGCTGAGCATGTTCGCGGTCGCCCTGCTCGCCGGTCGGATGGCCGGCAAGCGACGGGCCGCGAGCGTGGTCCGCAGCGGGTTCGGCCTCCTGGTGATCGGGATGGCCATCCTCCTGCCGCTCGTCCCGCGGGTCGATGCCGGTTGGTACCTGTTCGTCCCGCTCGTCATCGCGGGCTCGGGGCTGGGTCTGCTCGTGAGTCAGCTGAACAACTACACGCTTGCGCCGATCTCGGCAGAGCGCGTGAGCGAGGCGGCCGGCGTGAACTCGGCGGCCGGCAACTTCGGCCTCTCCTTCGGGCTGGCCTTCGCGGGCGGCATCATGCTCGCCGTCCTGGCGATGACCTTCACCTCGATGTCCGAGGCGAGCACGATCCTGTCCCCGGACCAGCAGGTGCAGGTGGCCACGGCGCTCGAGGAAGACGCGGAGCTCATGAGCAATACCGCGCTCGACGCCCAGCTCGCCGGGCAGCCCGAGGAGGTTCAGGACGAGATCATCCGGATCAACACCGAGGCCCGACCGATCGCTCTCCAGGCAGCCCTACTGGTCCCGCTGCTTGCGGGCGTGCTCGGTCTCGTTATCGCGTTCCGGATGATGCGGCTGCCCGAGATCAAGCCTGCCGCCGACCTCGAGGGCGTGGCCTTGGGCTGAAGCTCAGAAGGGCGTCGGGATGTCCTTCAGCGGGAGGTCCGGCGTCACGTACTTGCCGGCGCCCTGCCGTTTGGGCAACTTGACGTTGGGAAGGTCGAGCGGCTCGTACGGCACTCGGCTCAACAGGTGGCTGATGATGTTGAGCCGTCCACGCTTCTTGTCGTCCGTATGTGCGACGTACCACGGAGCCCACGGCGTGTCGGTCGCGGCGAGCATGGCATCACGGGCGCGGGAATAGTCGTACCAGCGGCTGTACGACTTGAGGTCCATCTCGGTCAGCTTCCAGATCTTGCGCCGGTCGTGGATACGACCTTCGAGGCGGCGGGTCTGCTCGTCGGGGCTGACCTCCAGCCAGTACTTGATGAGGATGATCCCGCTCTCGACCATGGCCTTCTCGACGGCCGGGGCCTGCTCCAGGAACCGCTCGGTCTGCCCCGGGCTGCAGAACCCCATGACCCGCTCCACGCCGGCGCGGTTGTACCAGGACCGATCGAAGATGACGACCTCGCCGGCCGACGGGAAGTGCGCGAGGTAGCGTTGGATGTACATCTGCGACTTCTCTCGCTCGGTCGGCGCGGAGAGGGCGACGACCTTGAACACGCGTGGGCTGACGCGCTCGGTGATCCGCTTGATGGTGCCGCCCTTGCCGGCGGTATCGCGTCCCTCGAACACGATGCACACCTTGGCCCCGGTCGCCTTCACCCACTCCTGCATCGCCACGAGCTCCCCATGGAGGCGGCGCATCTCGCGCTCGTACTCCTTGGTCTTGAGCTTCGCAACGGGCTCCGACGACTCGGGAGACGTTCCCGCTGGCCGAGCGACCGGGTCATGGTCGCGGTGACCCTTCTTGTCCTTGTGCTTCGCCATGGAGGTCCTCTTCGCTTCGTCGAACCATGATGCCGCAGATCGATCGGCTTCTGGGAGGCGGCGAGCTGCGACCGGGGCTCGGTTCGGCCGATTCGATTCAGAAACCCACACCATCTCTCTCACCGAACCCTCAGGAAGCCTCGTCACCATAGGCGTCCACCGCGGGCACCCCATCGCCGCCCGCCGCACGTGAGATGCCGACATGACCCAGCCCCAGGCACCCGAGCCGCAGCCTGACCTGCGCGCGCTCCCCGACCCCGCGGACCCGCGCGCCACCTCGGAGGCGATCCTCTTCGAAGTCCGCCGCGTCATCGTCGGTCAGGACGCGATGCTCGAACGGATCCTCGTCGGGCTGCTGTCCGGCGGGCACATCCTCCTCGAGGGCGTTCCCGGACTCGCCAAGACCCTCACCATCAAGACGCTCGCCGATGTCCTGGGTGGGAGCTTCAAGCGGATCCAGTTCACC
>CAYVJP010000185.1:0-5526 GCA_964451745.1 uncultured Anaerolineaceae bacterium
GGGGAGCGGGAGCGGCCGGGTCGCGCGGCGGGCGCGGCGGGGCGCGGCGGCGCCTCCTGCCAATTGCAGTAATGGTCTGCACGAGCCGGAAGGACTGAGCATTCCGAAGCGGCGACGTGCTGGTCCCACGCTCGGGGCGACCGTTGCGAGCGCCTTCTGCAGACCAGTGCTGCAAACGGCGCCTGGAAGTCGCCCAGCGCACGTTCCAGCCCGGCGCGTGCAGACCAGTGCTGCAAATGGCGACGGCCGGGGCCTGTGGGGCCCTCAGGGCCGGGCCCAAGGGGCGAGGGCTGGGCCCTGGGTTCGGGCCAGCGGCGCGGCGGGGCCGATGCCATGGCCAAGCGGCGTGCTCAGGGCCGTGGCCAAGCGGCGCGGTCAGGGCCGTGGGCGCGACCCGGCCCGAGAAGCTAGCGGGTCGGAGGCGGCAGGCGCAGCTCCTGGCCGGCGCGCAGGCCGGAGTTCTCGAGCCAGGGATTCATGGCGTAGACGCGGGCCAGTGGGACGCCGAAGTAGTTCGCGATGCTGAACAGGTTGTCGCCCCGGCGGACGACGTAGATCCAGCAGTCATCGGCGTCGCTGCAGGCCGTGAGCAACTCGTACCGGTCCGATGTCGGTGATGGCTCGTCCGTGGGCGTCGGGGTGGGGCTCGGCGTCGGCTCGGGAGTCGGCGTCGGCGATGGTGACGGCGTCGGGACGGGTGACGGCGACGGAGTCGGTTCCGGGCTCGGGGTCGCGATCGCGCTCGGCGTGGCGGCCGGCGTCGCTGCTGCCGACGGCGATGCCACCGCCGCGGCCGTCGAGGAGGCGGCCGGTGACTGGGTGGGGACGGCAGCCAGTTCGAGCGAGCCGCGGGACACCACGAAGGCGGCCGATGCAGCGAAGGCAGCGATGAGCACCACGATCGACAGCAGGATCGACGGCGCGATCGAGGTCGTGGGGCGGATACTGGCCTTCGGCTTCTCCGTGACCGCTGCTCCCCGCAGATACCTCGGGCAGTTCACGTGTCCGCTCGTGAGACACACCAGTTCCTGCTGCCGAAGCGATTGGGGGACGGCCTCGCGCAGTGCAGCGCAGCGGTTGGCCGGGTCCGGCGCCTCGATGGGCGGCTTGACCTCGTCACCCTCCGCCGCTCGGAGGAACGGGCAGATCGAGGGGTTCGGCGATCGATCCTCGAGCATCGGCAGCGCCGTCCAAGGTGCGGCAAGCCGGGCATCGGCCGGCACCGCATCGGCCGGCACCGCATCGGCCGGCACCGCATCGGCCGGCACGGGCGAGGGTTCGCTCAGTGTCGACGTCGCGTCCATCGGGTCGGACACCGCCCGTTTGGTCCGCCGGCGTTCGTTCGCGACCTTGGGCGGCTTGAAGGTCGGATCGGTGTCCGTTCGGCGGCGCCGGGGGCGTGGGGCGGGGGTGGTGCCCGGGTCGTCGGCCACGCGCGCTCCTGTCCTTCGTGGGTGGAACGGCGCGGAGTCTAGTACCTTTCGCGCGTTGCCGTGACACCGGACCCGGTGCTAGGCTGCGCCGCCAGAGTCGAGCGGATCACCTGACCGCTCTCCGCGCATCGAGGCCCAGACCCCGCGATGGCCCTGCCGCTCCCCGTCATCCCGACGCAGCCCGACGCCTATCACCTGGCGCCGCACCGCATCAAGCGCTGCACGTTCCGCCGCCTCATCGATGTCGAGGCCGGTTCCGATCGCATCTACGACGTGGAGTGTCTGTTCCCCGACCGGAAGGTGCCGATCCCCCTGGGCGACCTCGAATCCGCGACGCCCATCTGCAACGCCTGCACGGCCCCGCACATCTTCCGTCCCGACGAGGACTGACGGCGTTCAGCCGGCGCGGCCGCTGACACGCGCCATCGGGTGGCGCAGGAACCAGAGGAAGACGACGGCCCCGATGCCGAGGACGATGCCCGTCGGCCATGCAGGGCGGCCGTCGTCCCCCGCCACACCGGGTGTTGCGGTCGCGGTATCCGGTGCCTGGCCGATCACGAGTCGTGGCCCCGTCGAGTAATGGATCCCTCCACCCGGTCCCGATCCGTCGTCGCACCACCACCACAGCTGGTAGCGCCCGTCGGGTAGCTCGGGGACGATGATCGTCGCATCACCGGGCGCAGCGACGCCGGCCGCCCCGGCAGCCACGCTCGCGAACGCGTGCCAGTCTTCGACGGGCGGGAGGGCCGGCAGGCCCTCGCCGGGGGTGGTGTCGGGCTCGGCTTCCGCCGGGCGATCGGTGCTCGCGAGCCAGTACGACCCGAGGACCAGTGGCAACGGCCCCGAGTTGTCCGCGTTGCGGCACTCCATCCCGATCAGCCGGACGGCGCCGCCGGGGCGTGCGGCCGTCGGCTCGAGGTCGACGGGCAGGTTCGCGCAACAGGTGTCGGCCAGCACCGGTGGCGCCATCAGCAGCATCGCCGCACTCGCGATGATCAGGGCTCGAAGAGACGTGCTCGCGGTCATTTCGCACCTCGCTGGGAGGTGAGACGCGCTCACCGAGGCTGCCGTTACAGCGAGGCGCTGGGCGCGCGTCCGACGTCACGGCCGGCGGCCGCCGCAGCAGGGCATGCGCGCGGTTCGAACGCGTCAGCGAGGCGGCCTATAAGCCGAGTTCTGTCCCATCGACGCACCGAAGTGCGCCGGCGGGGATGGCCATCCATCTGCGTCCGTCGGTCACCCGACGGCTCATGCGGCCGACCCGAGGGCTGGGCAGCGCACCTCTCCCCCACCCCGGTCGCCCGGCGTGGGTTGCGCCCTCCTATTTGGCCTTGCTCCGGGTGGAGTTTGCCGCGTTTCACTCCGCCGTCCGACCCGAGGGCCGGGCGGCGGCATCGTCACTGTGGCACTGGTCCTCGTCTCACGACGGACGGGCGTTACCCGCCACCCTGCGCTGAGGAGCTCGGACTTTCCTCACCGTGCCGGCAGGTCACCCCGCCGGCACCGCGCGACCATCCGACCGCCTCGCTGACCGATCGATTCTACCCCGCCCTCAACCGAACGCGGCCCCGACGAGCAGCAGCAGCGCGATCGTGCCGACCGGGGCGAGCACCACTCGCCATCGACCCACCAGCCACGACCAGGCGCCGAACAGCGTGAGCCCTCCCCAGGCCAGGGGCATGGCGATCCGCGCGAACCCGCCAAGCCCATCGCCCACCTCCGATGCGGCGACGGCCAGCAGTGGGATCACCAGGACGAACTGGACGATCAGCGCGGTGGTCGACAGCACGAGCCAGAGGAGACTGTGGCCGAGGGCGCCCCAGCGGACCGGTCGGTCGCGCGGCCAGGCGCCCCGTGGCCGCCGGGTCGGATCGTCCATCGATCGCTCGCTTCGCTCGCCTGCGCGCCGGGCAGGCCTACGCGCCGGGCGGGCGCCGCACGACCGACGCCGGTCCGCCCGCCAGCACCCGGTCGATGGCCTCGTTGGCGAGGGCGTCCGCGACCGAGTTCTGGGCGCGCGGCACGTGCCCCGCCGACCAGCGACGGAAGCCGCCCAGGATGGATCGCGCCGCCGACCAGAGCGGGATGAGCTTGGCATCCTTGACCCGCCACCGACCCGAGAGCTGCTCCACGATCAGCTTCGAATCGAGCAGGAGATGGACTTCCGACGCCCCCAGGTCGCGGGCCAGCTCCAGGGCACGCAGGGTCCCGGTGTACTCGGCCACGTTGTTGGTCTGGATGCCCAAGTATTCCGAGATCGAGGCGTCCGGCGTGGCCGTGTGGTCACGCGCGTCGGCGCGGCCCAGGTCGTACAGCGCCGCGCCGAGCGAGGCCGGCCCAGGGTTCCCGCGGGCCGCGCCATCGGTCCGGATCACGAACCCGGTGGCCGGTGCCGGTGGTTCCCGCTCGCCCGGCACGTCGTCCAGGTCGCCGAACAGCGTGCCGCTCAGGGCCGCCGCCCGGCGATCGCCGTACTGACCTCGAGGATCGCCTGGGTGATGTGGATCCCGCGCGGGCAGGCATCGGTGCAGTTGAAGATCGTTCGACAGCGCCACACCCCGTCCTCGTCGGCGAGGAACTCCAGGCGCTCGTCACCGCCGTCGTCGCGGGTATCGAAGATGAATCGGTGGGCATTCACGATGGCCGCCGGCCCGATGTACTCGGGCTGCGCCCAGAAGGACGGACAGGATGAGGTGCACGCGGCGCAGAGGATGCACTTGGTCGTGTCGTCATAGCGCTCGCGGTCCTCGGCCGATTGGAGACGCTCCCGCTCGGGGGCCGGCGCGTCGTTGACGAGGTACGGCTGGACGCTCTTGTACTTGTCGAAGAACCCGTCCATGTCGACGACCAGGTCCTTGATGACCGGCAGACCCGGCAACGGCGCCACGGTGATCCGGCGCCGGCCCAGCTGCTCGACCCGCAACTTGCAGGCGAGGCGGTTGCGGCCGTTGACCAGCATCGCGTCCGAGCCGCACACGCCGTGGGCGCACGACCGGCGGAAGGTCAGTGTCCCGTCCTGCTCGTACTTGACCCGATGAAGCAGGTCCAGCACCCGGTCCATCTTCGGATCGCACTCGACCGTGTAGGCCTCCCAGTGCGGCGCCTCGTCGCGCTCGGGGTCATAGCGGAGGATGCGGAGGTCGACCTGCATGGCTCAGTACACGCGCGGCTTGGGTTCGAACTTGGTGATCGTGACAGGCTTGTACGTGAGCTTCGGACCCCCGTCCGAGCGCGTCGCCAGCGAGTGCGTGAGGAAGTTGACGTCGTCGCGCTCGGGGTAGTCCTCGCGAGCATGGGCGCCGCGGCTCTCCCGCCGGGCCAGGGCCGCCGTGACCGTCGACTCGGCGCAGTCGAGCAGGTAGCCGAGCTCCCGTGCCTCGAGCAGGTCCGTATTGAAGACGAGCCCCTTGTCGGCCACGCTCACCCGGGTGTAGCGGGCCCGGAGCTCCGCGACCTTGGCCCGCGCCGCCAGCAGCAGCGACTCGTCGCGGTACACCCCCACGTTGTCCATCATCACATCGGCGAGCTGCTCACGGATGCGCGGCACGGACTCGCGCCCGGTGGACGCCCGCAGCCCCTCGATCTCGGCGCGGACCGGTTCGCCGGCATCGTCGGCGACCTCGGGCATGCCCACGCCCTTGACGTCCTCGATCATCTGACGCCCGGCACGCCGCCCGAACACGAGCAGGTCGACCAGCGAGTTGGTGCCGAGGCGGTTCGCGCCATGGACCGAGACGCAGGCCGTCTCCCCCGCCGCATACAGCCCCGGCACGACCGTCCCGGCCGCGTCGCGAGTGACGCGCGTGTTGACGTCGGTCGGGATGCCGCCCATCGCGTAGTGGGCGGTCGGCTGGATGGGGACGGGCTCGGTCAGCGGCTCCACGCCCTGGTAGACGCGGGCGAAATCGGTGATGTCGGGAAGCTTCTCCTCGATGACCTTGCGCCCAAGATGGCGGACGTCGAGATAGACGTAGTCCTTGCCATCGATGCCGCGGCCGGCCCGGATCTCCTGATAGATCGATCGGCTGACCATGTCGCGCGGAGCGAGGTCCTTCATCGTGGGCGCGTAGCGCTCCATGAACCGCTCGCCCTC
>CAYVJP010000186.1:0-5485 GCA_964451745.1 uncultured Anaerolineaceae bacterium
TCCTCGCCGTACCGCTTCCACATGTCGTAAGCCTGACGCCAGGCGGCGGCGGACCAGCCCCGGCGGTCACCGACGATGGCCGGGCTCCCGTCCTTGAACTTGTCCGAGGGGAACCATTCGATGATCTTCCAGCCCTCGGGCGCACCGTCGTGGTTCCAGTCGTTCGGATCCGTCAGGGCGAGGAAGGCGGCCTTGATGGTGGCCACAGTGGCGGCGACATCGGCCGCGGGGACCTGCTGGAGTCCGCCGGCGTTGTCGCGGCCGACGACGTTGAGGTAGATCTGGACCGTCCCGCCGGCCCAGCAGGCCTTGGCCTTGCCGATGGTCTCACCGGTCGCCGTGCGGCAGTTGGATGTCTGCGGGTGCGAGAGCAGGCCCAGGTCCACGAGGACCTTGCTGGCATCGATCGCGAGGAACTGCGGGGCGAAGCCGTGATCCGACCCGACGAACGTCGTCGGATCCTTGCCCATGAGCTTGCGTGCGAGCGTGAGCACGGCGTCGGCGCCCTTGTACGCGTCACGGATGAACCGGGTGCGGGCACTCACGCGCCCGTCACGGGTCCCGTCCACCTGAACGTCGTCGTAGGCCGGGTTGGCCTTGCCGTTGGGCAGCTTCTTCGTGATGAGCCCCAGGAATTGGTGCTGGAACTCATCGGTGACCGGGTACCCGGCCAGCAGCAGATCGGGCTTGTAGGTCTTGACCACGTACTCGAGCATCGGGTGGTGGGCCTTGGCCCAGTACAGCCCCTGCTGGACGTACGTCTCCTCGCTGACGATGCCCGCCTCGAGGACCGCGAAGTCGGCCGCCGTCGATGTCGGGAACTTCTGGGCCAGGAACTCATCGAACTCGGTGATGCCGGCGTCACCCGGGAAGCCGGGCCAGCTCGCGTTCGCACGCGTGACCGAGGTGTGGAACAGGCGGACCCGCGAGAGGTCCTTGGTCAGTTCCTCGACCTTGACGAGGAAGCCGGCCGTCTTCCCCGCGAGCGACCCGCCGATGAGCTTGACCTTGACGTCGCCCCACTGCCCCTTCTTGAGGTCGGCGACCTGCGCGGCGCCGTCCTTGGACGGCGAGAAGAGGACGCGGTCGTAGTCCACGGTGCCGTTGTCGGTGGCGTCGTAGATGTAGGCGTTGAGGCCGTACTTGTCCGTGCCGAAGTCCAGCACGCGCAGGCGCATCTCCTGGGGCGGGCTGAAGGAGGCCGGCACGTTCGTCCAGCCGGTGGCTGCGCTGGGTGCCGCGCCCGGGAACGGCGCCTGGCCGGCGTGACCGGCGGGGTGATCGAACTGGAGTCCGAACGACGTGATGAAGGGCACGTCGTCGAACAGGGCGTCCGCGGGGCCGCCGATGAAGTTGGTGGCCACGCCACGGCCGGAGAAGAAGCCGCGGAAATCGATGGTGGGGCCGGCGATGGTGCCGTTGCGACCACCGGCCCATTCGACCTGGGCGACCTTGAGGCCGCCGCGCTCGGCCGATTGGGCGATCGTCTCGGCCTGGAGGACGCCGGCGTCGAATGCGCTGGTCCGGGTCCCGCCGAATGTCGCGGACGACGGGCCAGACTTGTGGAAGGTGTTGTTGGTCGACCCATGGACGCCCGGCCAGGTGCCGGTCGCCATCGTGTACCAGCCGGCACCGGTATTCGGGGGCGCCTGGGTCAGCATGCCGTTGCCGGAGGCCTTCACGCCCTTGCGCAGGAAGCCGCGCATGGTGGGCATGACGCCCTGATCGGCGAACCGCTCGACGAGGTCCTGGCGCAGCCCATCGGCGGCGAAGAACACCGCCTTCGTGGCCCGCGGTTTCGGCGCACTGGAGCCGGTCGCGGTCACCGCGGGTGCTGCCGCCATGGTGGCGAGCAGGACCACGATGATCAGGCTGATCAGGGACTTGGTCACGGTTCGGGAGCGACGCATGAGACTCCTCCACGACTGGCCGTCCACCGCGGCACGGATCGAGTGTCCGGCTCCGCTCACCCGGCGAGGCCTCCTCGAGGACACTGAAGGGGCAACCTTATCGGCCGGTGAACGTTGGTGTGGCGCGCGGTCAACATCCGCGCAGCGCGAGCGGTGCACGAGCGCACCGGAATCGGTGAACGGCGAGCGAAGTCGCGGACGTCAGACTCCGGCGATGGCCAGTCACCCGGACGTCCGCGCCCGACTCGAACGCCTCACACCGGATCAGCGGGCGGCGGCCACCGCGCCCGCGGGCCCCGTGCTCTGCGTGGCTCCGGCCGGCAGCGGCAAGACGACGACGCTCGTCGCCCGGATGGCGTGGCTGGTCGACGGCGGCGTGGACCCGCGCTGCCTGACTGCCATCACCTTCAACAAGCGAGCCGCGGAGGAGCTCGGGGAGCGACTGGATGCGGCCGCCGCACCACTCGGCATCGCCCCGAGGACCATCCGAGTCCGAACCTTCCACGCCCTCGGTCGGGAGATCCTCCGCGATGCCGGCGTCGATGTGTCGGGCCTCGTCGCCCGCGAGCTCGTCGTGGCCGAGGTCTTCCCCGGAACGGCGCCCGCGGAGGCTGCCCGGCTCGACACGGCCTTCTCGCGGCTCAAGTTGGAGCACGCGGTGACGGCGGACGATGTCGCAGCCGATCCCGAGGCCGGTCCGACTGCGCGGGCGTTCGTCGACTACGAACGAGCCCTGGAACGGCGTTCCGCGCTCGACTTCGACGATCTCGTCCGCCGGGCACTCGCGGTGCTCGAGTCGGAGCCGGACCTTCTCGCGTCGTGGCGGGGCCGCTGCGACCAACTGCTGGTGGATGAGGTCCAGGACGTCGATCGCTCGCAACTGCGGCTCGCCCTGCTCCTTGCGGCTCCGGCGAACCGGATCTTCCTGGTCGGCGACGACGATCAATCGATCTACGGGTGGCGACTCGCCGATGTGCGCCGCGTGCTGGCCCTCGACGCCATGCTGCCGGGCCTCGAGCGCGTCGACCTCGAGGTGAACCATCGCTGTCCGGTCCCGGTCGTGGAACGCGCCGTTCGGCTCATCGGTCACAACCGGGAACGCTTTGCGAAGGTCATCCGCCCGCGGCCGGATGCCGCGGGCTCGCTGATCCTCGCGCCCGATCCATCCGACGAGCCCGCGCGGACCGAGCGCCTGCTCGCGTCGTGGCCGGTCGACGACGGGACGCACGCCATCCTCGCCCGGACGAACCGGGAGCTCCGACCGGCGGTCGTGTGCGCCCTCGCCCTGGCCATCCCCTTCCGCGCCGACCGGGTCGAATTGCTGGTGGATGACCCGGGGTTGGATCCGTTGCTGCAGCGGATCCAGCACGAAACGCGCGAGGACGACCCGCCCCTCGTGCGCATCGGGGCGATCCGTGCGGCGCTGACCGATGTGACCGGCACGGACCCAGCGCTCGCTACCGCGTTGCTCGCGTGGGCGCCGCCGTACGCGAGTCTCGAGGCCCTCAGCGAGGCGATCGAGGCCACGCGCCGTCGCCTCGCCGAGCTCCGGCGCGATGACGCGCGCCTCGTCCTGGCGACAGCACATTCGACCAAGGGTGCGGAGTTCGACCACGTCGCGGTGATCGGTCTCGACGTCGGTCGCTTCCCGAGTGGCCGGGCCGTCGCGGAGGCGGACGATCCGGAGCGGGCGCTCGAGGAGGAACGGCGCCTCGCCTACGTGGCCTGGACGCGCGCCCGCCGGACACTGACCCTGTCCTACGACCCCGACGCCCCGTCCCTGTTCCTGCGCGAAGCGTTCACGGCCGTGGAGCTCGGATACCCGGCCGCGTAGGATGCTCGCGATGGACCGATTGCCGAGCCTTGGACCCCGCGGCGAGGGCTGGGTGGTCCTCCAGTTCATCCTGCTGGGGCTGATCGCGGCCGCCGGCTGGCTGGGCCGTACCGCCGCCGACGATCCGCTGCGAACGATCGCCCTCGCCGCCGGGATCTGCCTCATCGCGATCGGTGGGTTCCTGGCGGTTCGAGGCGTCGTGGACCTGCGCGGGGCGCTCACGCCCCTCCCCCATCCGCGCCCCGACGCCGACCTCGTCGAGACCGGGGTCTACGCCCACGTGCGACATCCCATCTACGGCGGCTTGATCGTGGCCTCGGCGGGCTGGAGCCTGCTGACCGCATCCGCGGTCGCGCTGGGCCTGACCGTCGTGCTCGCCGGCTTCTTCGTGCTCAAGTCGGCGCGCGAAGAGATCTGGCTGACCGGGCGCTACCCCGGCTACGCCGCCTATCGGGCCCGGACGAAGCGATTCATCCCCTGGATCGGTTGATCTCCCGGATCAGGCGGTCGATCGAATCGAGGAACGGTTCCGTCAGGTCGGCCGGTAGCGCATCGCGGATCGAGTCCTTGGCCCCGTAGGCGGCTCGCGCCCGGACCGCGGTGGCCCGCAGCGCGGGCAGCTCCTCGTCCCGCAGACGGTCGGGCAGCGGCGCAAGGAAGTCGGCCCAGCGATCGGCGCCGCGGCGTCGCGCCTCCGCCAGCAGTCGATCCGCGTGGCGCGCCGCCGCGAGCCCCAGGTCATCGATCGCGGGCAACTCGTGACGCGGGCGACCCGTCCATCCGGCCGACCGCGTCGACGTCCGGCCCTCAGCCATCCCCGGGCGCGGCCACGTTCGCCTCGGTGCCCGTCGCGCCGTCCGGTGGGGCGAGCAAGAGGAGCGGGAGGCGCTTGCGTTCGGACCCGTTGACGGGGATCCGGAACGAGTTGTCACCCGGTGCCGGGAACGTCAGGTTCCACAAGTCGATAGAGAAGGTGAGGATCGCGTCGCGCCCATCGCGCTGGCTCCGGGCGACGAGACTTCCGGTGGCCCCGGCGACCTCGCCGCCGTCGGGATCCAGGAGGACGAAGCGGATGTCGTGCTCGCGCTCGGTCTCGGGCGCCGTGACCTGCAGCCCGATCACGAGGGCCAGGTGTGGGTGACGCAGCGGGAACTTCCGTCCGCCGATCCGGGCGATCCCGCCGCCGAGGACATGGAACTTCTGCCCCGGGACGGTCTCCGCGGCGTCGGCCAGGAAGGCGAAATCGATGTCCGGCACGGTGCGTATGCTAGTCGCCCGGCGTGATCACGTGGAGATCGTCACGCGTCGCGGCGGGGCTCGGGCAAGCCCGTCCTAGCGCGACTTCGTCGCGGCCGAGGCACGCTTGCGCGACGGGGTGGCCATCACCGGGATCGCGCTCGCGGCCCCATGGCCATTCCCGCGATCACCGCGCCCCGCCGCATCCGCGAACGTGATGTCCGACAGCGGGACGAGCGGTTCCCCGCGCAGGACGCGGTCGAGGTACTCCCCGGTCGCCGATCCGGCCGTCGCGGCCACCCGTTCCGGGGTGCCCTCGGCGATGATCCGGCCGCCGCGGTCGCCGCCCTCGGGTCCCAGGTCCACGATCCAGTCGGCGGTCTTGATGACATCGAGGTTGTGCTCGATGACCAGGACGGTGTTCCCGCCGTCCACGAGTCGATGGAGCACTTCGAGGAGCTTCTCCACGTCCGCGAAGTGGAGCCCGGTCGTGGGCTCGTCAAGG
>CAYVJP010000187.1:0-5457 GCA_964451745.1 uncultured Anaerolineaceae bacterium
CGCCGAGTGGAGCATGTCCGGATTCGTGACCACGACCTGTCCGGCCGTCCGGATCGCCGAGCGGATGGGAGCTGGCGTGTCGCCGTCGTAGGTCGAGGTGATGATGGACAGGCCCGCGGACGCCGACAACTCGCCGAATTCGGTCACCTGGTCCTGTCCGAGGGCCTTCGTGGGGAACAGGAAGAGCGCCCGTGCCGATGGATCGTCGGCGATCGCCTGGAGGGCCGGGACCGCGTAGCACAGGGTCTTGCCCGAGGCGGTCGGGGTGACGACCACGACGTCCTCGCCATCGTGGACCGCCGTGATCGCTTCGGCCTGGTGCGTGTACAGGCGTTCGATCCCGCGTCTGCCCAGGCCGGCGACGATCCGCTTGTCCAGCCAGTCCGGCATCGCGGCGAACGCCGCTTCGCGCGGCGGGATCACGGCGTGATGGACGACACCGCGGGCGAGCGACGGCTCCTCGAGCAGCGAGGCCAGCACGGTGGGTGCATCGGCGGGGGCATAGGTTCGCATGTGCTGTGGACCCCACGTGACAGAAACCGAACAGCCGTTCGGAATGGAGGCAGTCTAGCGCGACGTTGGCGTGCTCGCGTGACAGCTCGGGTGTCACAGGGCGTCGGTTGACACGCCAGCTACGGGTAGCTACGCTCCCCGCGATGTTCCGACGGCTCCGCCCAACCGACCCCGACGCCGCCGCCGACGACCCCACCAACGACCCGCGACCGAGCGTCGCGGAGGCCCTCGATGGCGTGGTTCCGGTCGCCGAGCCCGGCCTGGGCGCCCTGCCGATCGCCGGGATCACGCGACGTCGCGCCGCGGCGGTCGTCAGCACGGTCCTGGCGGCCTGGATCGTGATCGTCTTCGCGCGCCAGGTCAGCGAGGCCCAGGCGGCCACCGCGCATGTCGATGGCATCAACACCACCAACATCAGCCTCCGCGCGGAGGTGGCGATGCTGGAGCGCGAGCTCGAGCGCATCGGCCGCCAGCGCTACATCGAGCAGCAGGCCCGCGGCTACGGACTCGGCTCGTCCAAGGAGATCGCGTTCACGCTCGCCCAGGATGCACCGGCGCTGCCCGCCGATGCCCCGGGTTCGGCGGCGGTCCGGGTCGGTGCCGTGACCGACGAGGTCACGCCGCTCGACCGCTGGCTCACGGTCCTCTTCGGCCCGTCCGACTGACCACGGTCGAACCGTCGCGCGACGGGGGCCCGGGTCGCTATCCTTGCTTCCCGACGCGGATGCGCCGGACAGGGGAGGCCACGGCGCCGCGATGTTCGAGATCCCGGTGGAGGACTTCATCTTCGTCGTCTGCGCGCTCGTGGGCGGCGGTCTGCTGCTGATCACCGTCCTCGTCGACGACATCCTGGGTGCCATCTTCGATTTCGATATCGGCGGCGTGTCGCTCATGCCGCTCCTGCTCTCGTTCGTGTCGATGTTCGGGGTCGGCGGGCTGTTCGCGACCCAGGTCCTCGACGTGCACGGTGGACAGGCCGCGATCTGGGGTGCCGGGTTCGGGCTCGTCGGCATGGCCATCGCCTACGGCATCTTCAGCGCCCTGCGGCGGGCGGAAGCCCCCGAGCCGTTCTCGACGCGCGACCTGGTCGGGCACGAGGCGTACGTGCAGGTCGGGATCCCGGCCGGCCGCTACGGGAGCGTGCTCGTGAAGGCCGAGGGGCAGACCCACGAGTTCAGCGCCACATCGAGTAACGACATCCCGGTCGGCAGCGTCGTCAGGGTGACCGGCGTCGCGGGCTCGGGACTCATCGTCGAATCGACCACGTCGACCGCGCCGGCTGCGGCGTCGGATGGAGGATCGGATGCTTGACGGCTTGTTCGATTTCCTCGGAGGCGGGGTCTTCGCGATCTTCCTCACGATCATCGTCGTCGTCCTGATCGTCAGTTACATCGGGAGTCGCTACAAGGTCGCGGGAGCCAACGAGGCGCTCGTCGTTTCCGGTCAGCGCGACAAGACGCCCGATGGGCGCAAGAACCTCAAGGTCGTCCGCGGCGGCGGCGTGATCGTGCTCCCCCTCGTCCACAAGGTGGGCAAGCTCAAGCTGACGGCTCGCCAGATCAACGTGAACCTCGCGGACGCCGTGACCCGACAGGGCATCAAGGTCGCCGTCCAGGGCGTGGCCACCTTCAAGATCGGCGCCGACGACGAATCCATCCGCAACGCCGCCGAACGCTTCCTCGAGTCGCAGGAGGAGGCGGTCGACTCCATCGTCAAGAACGTCCTGGAGGGCTCGCTCCGCTCGATCGTGGGGACGCTGACCGTCGAGGAACTGAACCTCGATCGCCAGAAGTTCCAGCAGGCGGTCCAGGATGCGGCCAAGGGCGATCTCGCCACGTCGGGACTCCAGATCGACTCGTTCACGATCCAGGCGATCCGCGACGAGTCCGGGTACATGGAACTCATCGGCCAGCAGGAGACCGCCCGCCGCGAGCGGGATGCCCGCATGGCCAAGGCCGCCGCCGATCAGGAGGCTGCCGTTCGCGAGGCCGAGGCCGAGCAGATCAAGATCAACGCCGCTCGCGACGTGGCCCTGCGCCGCGCCGAGACCGAGACCCAGACCGCGGCCGCCGAGGCCCGGGCCGCACAGGCCGGACCCCTCGCCGAAGCGGAGGCGACCCAGGAGGTCACGCGCAAGCAGACCGAGCTCGCGGAACTCGAGGCTGCGCGGACCCAGAAGGAACTGCTGACCAGC
Organism: uncultured Anaerolineaceae bacterium; assembly: GCA_964451745.1. Taxonomy (GTDB): domain Bacteria; phylum Chloroflexota; class Limnocylindria; order Limnocylindrales; family CSP1-4; genus SPCO01. The sequence continues at coordinate 2,708 of CAYVJP010000187.1, forward strand.
ACGGTCCGCCCGGCCGAAGCGGAGGCGGAGGCGCAGATCCGACGCGCCGAGGGTGCCAAGGGCGCCGCCATCGCCCAGGCGCAGGCCGACGCCGAGCGGGTCAAGCTCGCCGGCGAGGCGCAGGCGCGGGTGGTCGAGGTGACCGCCGAGGCGACGGCCAAGCAGACCACCCTCGAGGGCAACGCGGAGGCCGGCATCGTCCTCTCCAAGGGCGAAGCGGAGGCCAAGGCATTGGCCCTGCGCGCCGAGGCGTATCGCCAGTTCAACGAGGCCGCGATCATCCAGACCGTGCTCTCGATGCTGCCGGATATCGTCCGTGCCGCCGCGGAACCGATGGGCCACATCGACCAGCTGACGGTGCTGTCGAACGACGGCGCATCCGACTTGGTGAAGAACGTGACCCGGACCGTCACCGAGGCCGGTGCCACGGTGAAGGGCCTGACCGGCATCGATATCCCGGAGCTGCTCAACGAAGCCCTCGGGACGTCCGGCAGCGGCAGTCGCGGTGGCGGCGATCGTGGGCCGGCAGGCGATCCTCCGAAGCCAGCGCGGAGCGGCGCTTCCACGGGTGCTGCCCGCACCTCCGGTTCATCGCGTCCGCCCGGCGATCAGCCGGCGCCCCCTCCGCCGGCCCGCGATGCAGGCGGATCGTCGGCGACGTCCGCCTCGTCGGGCGTCACGAGCGCGACCTCCACCCCGGCCGCCGCGGTCCTCGTGTCGAATGCCGGCGCTGCCAGCCCGCCCCGCTTCACGTCTCCCGAGGCGGTCGACGCAGCCCTCGCGGATGCCGATCGCGCGCTCCGGGCCGCGGCCACCACATCCACCGGGCGTACCGACACGGCGGCCGGCCCCGCCCGACCCGCGATGGCCACCGCCGGGATCACGACCGAGTCGACCGTCGAGGATGCCGCTCGGGCACTCGCCGTCGACCTCCGCGCCGTCCCGGGCATCGAGCGCTTCGCCGCGGTCAAGCTGGCCGAACTCGAGCGCGGTGGCCCGCGGCCGTTGCGGACGCTCTGGCGGATGGCTCGTGAACCGTTGGGTGAGCAGTACGGCCAGCTCACCATCGGCGAACTGCTCGAGCTGTACGGTCCCGCGCCTCGGTGAGCGACGAGCCGTCGCGGAGCCCGGAGTACGCGCGACTCCTCCGCGAGAACCAGCGCTACACGGAGGCGTTCGATCGCTCGTCGTTGACCGCTGCGCCGCAGCGGAAACTCGCCATCGTCGCCTGCATGGATTCGCGCCTCGATCTCGCCGAGACCCTCGGGATGCGTGTGGGCGACGCGCACATCATCCGCAATGCCGGGGGCCTGGTGACCGACGACGTCATCCGGTCGCTGATCGTCAGCCAGCAGTTGCTGGGCACGACCGAGATCATCCTCATCGAGCACACCGGCTGTGGCCTGTATCGGGCCGACGAGCCGGCCATCCGGGCGCGCATCGCCGACGATCTCGGGATCGACGTGGAAGAGGTCGATCTCGCGCTTGGGTCGTTCGCCGATCTCGAGGCGAACATCCGGGTCCAGGTGGCCCTGCTGCGGGAGCATCGCTGGCTCCGGCGCGTGCCGATCCATGGCCTGCTCTTCGATGTGGCCACCGGAGCCTTGCACGAGGTCGCATGAGCGCACGACGGATCCCGGGTGCGATGGCGACGGCGTGCGATGCGGCTGCAATGGGGAGAGCGGCAGCCGCGATACCGTCGGTCGCCCGGTCGCGGTAGCCTCACGGTCCCAGTGGCGACCAGAGGGGCGAACAGACCATGAAGTGGAAGCGCAACACCGGCTTCGACCGCATCGAGGACCGCCGTGGCCAGTCCGGTGGCGCGGGCGGTCTCGGCGGCATGCTCGGTGGGGGCGGCGGCAGCCTGCCCATCCCGATCCCCGGCGGCAAGGCCGGCGGCGGGATCGGCGGACTCGTGATCGCGATCATCCTGTTCGTCGTCATCAGCGGCGTCCTTGGCGGGAGTGACGGTCTCTCGGGCCTGTCCGGCCTCGGGGGCGGCGCCGTGGAGCCAGGCGGCACGCTGGACCCCCAGAACGACACCGACCAGTTCCTGGCCTACGTCGTGGACGACATCCAGGTCTTCTGGCTCGACCGATTCGCGGCGGCGGGCCGCGACCTGCCGATGGAGGATCTGGTGCTCTTCGAGGGTGCCACCACGTCCGGCTGTGGACCGGCCTCCTCGGCGACCGGCCCGTTCTATTGCCCGGCCGACCAGAAGGTTTACCTCGACCTGGGGTTCTTCGACCAGCTGGAATCGCGCTTCGGGGCGCAGGGCGGCGACTTCGCGATCGCGTACGTCGTCGCGCACGAATACGGCCACCACATCCAGACCGTCCTGGGCGTGTCCGAGGAGGTCCAGCGGCGGTCGCAGGAGGATCCGTCCCGACGCAACGACCTGTCGGTCCGCCAGGAACTCCAGGCTGACTGCCTGGCCGGTGTGTGGGCGAGGTCGGCCCAGTCCGATCTCGAAGCGGGGGACATCGAGGAGGCGCTGAGCGCCGCCTCGGCGGTCGGGGACGATCGCATCCAGCAGGCGACCCAGGGCCGCATCGACCCGGAATCGTGGACCCACGGTTCCTCCGAGCAGCGCGTGGCCTGGTTCACGACCGGCTATCGCAGCGGGAACGTCGACGACTGCGACACATTCGCGCAGTAGCCGGTCCGTGCGAGGGTGCGGTAGAATCCGTGCCCACGGCGGAGTAGCTCAGTGGTAGAGCAGGGGACTCATAAGCCCTTGGTCGGTGGTT
>CAYVJP010000188.1:0-5443 GCA_964451745.1 uncultured Anaerolineaceae bacterium
GACGAGGAGCTCATCGACGTTGACGCCGCACGCGCGGGCGTACGCGGGATCGAGCGCATGCTCGACATCGATGAAGGCGACGACGCCGCCGCGGCGCTGGGCTTCCGCGAGGACGTGCTGGCAGACGGTCGTCTTGCCCGAGGACTCCGGGCCGAAGATCTCGGTGATGCGGCCCCGCGGGATCCCCCCGACGCCGAGGGCGAGGTCCAGCGCGATGGAGCCGGTCGGGATGGCATCCACGGCCTGGCGCTCGGCGGAGCCGAGCTTCATGATCGCGCCCCGACCGAACTGCTTCTCGATCGATTGCAGGGCGGCGTCCACCGCCTTGCCGCGCTCTGCCTGGGCTCGCTCGGTCGCCCGCTCCGTGGCCCGCTCGTCCGTCATCGCCATCCGCTCGTCACGCTCCTATCGACCGCTCTTGGTGCCGTCGACGGACCGGATCGCGGGGCGATCGGCGCGACTCAGGCTTCGTCCGCTTCCTCTTCGACCACGGGCTTGGGCTTGCGCGGCTTGCGGATGACCTCCACGTTCTGCGGAGGCTCCGACAGCGGCGACAGGCTCGACGGCCCGGTCTTGGACTTTGGCTTCTTCTTGGCCTCTTTGCCAGGTCGATTCCGCGAGCCCATGGCTTCGCCTCCGACTTGTCCTGCAGCGTACCGGCCGATCCTTCACGCCGACTGCTCGGCCACTTCACCGCCGCTTATCCGGCCCGCGCGAGTGCGCAGTCCGGGCAGATCAGCGGGGAACGAACCGGCCTGGATCGAGGCTCGGATCCTGGCCATGAAGTCTAGGGTGAAGGTCAGGTTGTGACAAGTCGCGAGGCGGTAGGCGAGCAGCTCTTTCGCGCGGAAGAGATGGGCCAGGTAGGCACGCGAGAAGCGCCGGCAGAGGAGGCACGGACAGTCGTCCTGGACCGGCTCCGGATCGTCGAGGAAGCGCGCGTTGCGCAGGTTCAACCGACCGCCCGGCACCCACAGTTGCCCGTTCCGGGCGACGCGCGCCGGCAGCACGCTGTCGAACAGGTCCACGCCCCGCTGGACGGCCTCGAGCAGGTCCGCGGGGGAACCCAGGCCCATCAGGTAGCGCGGCCGCGGGTCATCCGCCAGCAGCGGCACCGCCACGTCCAAGGCCGCATCACGCTGTTCCGGGGTCTCGTCGCCGGCGAGACCACCGATGCACAGCCCGTCGAACGGCATCGCCGCGATGAACCGCGTGGATGCTTCGCGCAGCTCCGGATCGAGGCCCCCCTGGATGATCCCGAACATCGCCTGGTCCGTCCGCGTGTGCGCGGCGAGCGAGCGCTCCGCCCAGCGATGGGTCCGCGCCGTCGCGTCGGCGACGACCGCGCGCTCCGAGCTCGGGAAGACCGGCTGATCGAACGCGACGGCCACGTCCGATCCGAGGGCCTCCTGCACGGCCGTCGCGTGCTCCGGGGTGAAGCGATGGATGGAGCCATCGAGATGCGAGCGGAAGGTGACTCCCTCTTCATCCACGACCCGCAGGTCCCCGAGCGAGACGACCTGGAACCCGCCCGAGTCGGTGAGGATGGGCCGATCCCAGTCCATGAACCGGTGGAGGCCGCCGAGCGCGGCGATCCGTTCGTGGCCGGGACGCAGGTACAGGTGGTAGGTGTTCGAGAGGATGATGCTGGCGCCGGCCTCGCGCAGATCGTCGGGCGAGAGCGCCTTGACCGTGGCGTTCGTCCCGACCGGCATGAACTGCGGCGTCTCCACCACGCCATGGGCCAGGGTCAGGCGCCCGGCTCGGGCCCGAGTGGTCCCGTCCGCCGGGGGCGCCACGTGGACCTCGAACTGGGCCGCGGGCGAGACGTACGGGGCGATCACGCGTCGGGCGCCATCGGATCGAGGGGGTCCGCGGCGATCGGCTCGTCCCACAGCGAGGGCATGCCGGCGTCGGCGCGGCGCGGCGGCGGGATCTCGTAGCCCAGCGCCGACAGGTGGGCGCGGCCCAGGTCCGTCGCGATCCGACCCTGCGGGGTCCGATCGATGAAGCCGAGGCGGAGCAGGAACGGCTCGTGGACGTCCTCGATGGTGTCCGTCTCCTCGGAGAGAACCGCGGCGAGGGCCGCCACGCCCACGGGTCCCGAGGCGAACTTCTGCACGATCGCCGCGAGCAGCTTGCGGTCGGCTGAGTCCAGGCCCTCGTCGTCGATCTCCATCTGGCGCATCGCCGCGGTCGCCGTCGCCTCGTGGACGCGCCCGTCGCCATGGACCTGGGCGTGGTCCCGGACGCGCTTGAGGAGCCGGTTCACGATGCGTGGCGTCCCTCGCCCGCGGCGCGCGATCGCGCGGACCGCCGCCGGATCGATCGGGACGTCGAGGATCTCGGCCGAGCGCTCGACGATCTGCGACAGCTCGTCGTCCGTGTAGAAGTCGAGGCGATACGTGGCGCCGAAGCGGTCACGCAACGGCGAGCTGATGCGCCCGGCGCGCGTGGTCGCCCCGACGACGGTGAACGGCTTCAAGCTGAGCCGCAGCGACCGGGCCGAGGGCCCCTTGCCGATCATCACGTCGAGGGCGTAGTCCTCCATCGCCGGATAGAGGATCTCCTCGACGGCGTGGTTGAGACGATGGACCTCGTCGATGAACAGGACGTCGCGTTCTTCCAGTGAGGTCAGGATCGCGGCGAGGTCCCCCGCCCGTTCGATGGCCGGCCCGCTCGTATAGCGCACATTGACGCCGAGCTCGCGGGCGACGATCGTCGCGAGCGTCGTCTTGCCCAGACCCGGCGGCCCGTACAGCAGGATGTGATCGGCCGCCTCTCCCCTGCCCACGGCCGCCTGGAGCAGCACGGAGAGATTGGCCTTGACCTCCGGCTGGCCGATGTATTCGCCCAGCGAGCGAGGGCGCAGGCTGCCCTCGATGACGGGATCCGCCTCCTCGTCGAGATCGCCGGACAGGATGCGCGAGACGTCGTCGACCATCGGGCGGGATGGTAGCACAGTCCGCGGCTATTTCGCACGCATGTTCTACCTGCGCGAGCGCTCGTGCAGAAGTCCCACCACGCGACTAGGGCTTGCCGACTACCATGCCCGCCATGCGCCTGTCGCGCCGCTCCGAATATGGCCTCCGCGCCCTCGTGGACCTTGTCCGCCACGATGGGGAGGGGCCGTTGGCGCTCGGGACGCTGGCGCAGCGCAACAACCTGCCGTCCAAGTTCCTCGAGCAGATCATGGCCACGCTCAAGCACGGCGGGATCGTCCGGACCACCCTGGGTGCGCACGGCGGATACGCCATGGCCGCCGATCCCGGCGCCGTGACGATCGGGCGGGTCGTTCGACTCCTGGACGGCGCGCTGGCGCCCCTCCCCTGCGTCTCACTGCGCTACTACGGGCGCTGTTCGTGCCCGGACGAGGCCACGTGCCCACTGCGCGACGTGATGATCGATGTCCGCGACGCCATGCTCGAGATCCTCGACCGCGAAACGCTGGCCGAACTGGCGGCCAGGCAGGGCCGCGAATCGATCGACCCGCGGGGGCGGCACGCCGACGCGCTCGCCGGTCGGCGCCCATGACCGCGCGAGCCGGCACCGCTTCGAGGGCCGTGTAACGGGGTCCGGGACCACGCGTCATCGGTCGGAGCATCCGCGATCCACGCGGTCGCCCACGAGAGCTGAGGGTCGGAATGGCGCAGGTGCGGCGGATCGGACGGCACGCGGCGGCATCGTTCGTCGGTGTCGGGCGCGGTCTGTGGCTGTTCCCGCTCGACATCACCTTCAAGACCGTGGGCCTGCGCTATGGCTGGCTCATGCGGCTCTTCACCTGGGCGCCGCCATGGCTCCTGCGCGGGGTCAGTCAGCTTCGCGCTGAACGGGCCGCCTGGCGCGCATCGCGCTCCGTGCCGGCCTACCGCTCGTATCTCGACGACGCCGGCGTCGGCGTCGCCGGACTCTTCCCGCTCGGCATCCTGCGCCGCCTCCCCGAGACGGACAAGGCGGCCTACGTCGATCGCTACTCGCTGATGGAGCGCTGCATCGGTGGTGCGGTGCCGTTCGCGGGCACGTCCATCGATGAATCGAGCGGCTCGACCGGCACGCCCTACAACTGGATCCGCAGCCGGCGCGAGCGCGAGGTCGCCCATCGCAACATCGGGTTCTTCGCGCGCTACGCGTTCGGGGATCGGCCACTCGTGACGATCAACGCCTTCTCGATGGGCGCCTGGGCGGCGGGATTCAACATGAGCCTGGGGATGCTGCGCCATGGCATCGTCAAGTCCGTCGGACCCGACCTCGACAAGATCCTGTCCACGCTCGAGGTCCTCGGCCCGTCCTACCGCTTCCTGATCTCAGGCTATCCCCCGTTCCTCAAGCACCTCATCGACGAAGGCGAGCGGCGCGGCTTCCCGTGGTCCGACTACGAGATCCACGGGCTCGTGGGCGGCGAGGGTATGACCGAGGAGTTGCGCGACATCCTGTTGGGGCGGTTCGTGTCGGTGTACTCCGGGTACGGCGCCACCGACATCGAGATCGGGATGGCCGGCGAGTCGCCGGTGAGCATCGCCGTCCGGCGTCTCGCCCGGGCGCGACCGGAGATCGGGCGGGCGCTGTTCGGGACGGACTCCCGGCTGCCGATGGTGTTCCAGTACAACCCGCTCATCCACTTCATGGAGGTCAACGAGCGAGGCGAGGTCATCTGCACGGTGTCGCGCCTGGACCTGCTGGCACCGCGGATCCGCTACAACGTCCACGATTCGGGCGGCATCGTGCCGTACGGGGACGTGCGCAAGATCCTGCGCGGCTTCGGCTTCGACCTGGACACGCTGGGCCGCTCGCCCGAGGTGCACGGACCGCGCGGCCCATTGCCGTGGGCGCGACCGATCCCCTTGCCGTTCCTGTGGATCCACGGCCGGCGCGACGCCACGGTCAGTGTCATGGGGTCCAACATCTACCCCGAGGACGTGGAGTCCGTCCTGTACGGGGATCCGTTGATCGCCCCGCGGCTGCACTCGTTCATGCTCTCGGTGGTGGACGACGAGGGCGGCACGCCCCGGCCCGCCGTCGCGCTCGAGTTGTCGGAGCTCGACGGCGTCGACGACGCGTGGCGGTCGGCGGCCGCGGAGCGGGTCCGCGACGGTCTGAGCGCGCTCAACCTCGACTATCGATCGTCGGTGGGCGAGTTCCCGGGGGCGATGCTGCCGGTGATCGCCACACACCCGCTCGGTGCGGGGCCGTTCGCCGGTGATGCCACGCGCATCAAGCAGCGCCGCATCGCGGGCTGAGCCCGCCCGTTCAGTCGCGCAGGAGGGTCCGCAGCGCCGCCTTGACCCGATCCTCGAGCGTGCTCCCGACCTCGAGGTCGCTCAGCGCGGCGCGGGAGGCCTCGCGGGCCTCGCCCAGCGAGTAGCCCAGAGCCTGGAGCGCCGCGACGACCTCGCCCTCCGATGCGGCGGCGCCGGCGACCGCCGACCTGCTCACCGACACGCCG
>CAYVJP010000189.1:0-5389 GCA_964451745.1 uncultured Anaerolineaceae bacterium
ATCCACGATCGACAGCCTAGCCGCCGTGCGACGGCTCGTTCAGGCGGCCATCATGGACGGACCAACGGAGGCCCGATGACCGACTCGTCCCTCGTTCGATTGCGCGACGCCACGCTCGACGACGCCGACCTGCTCGCGTCGTGGGAGACGCCGGAGATGCGTGGCGCCTTCAACGACTTCGACCTGCCACCCGGCCCCTCGCTCCACGACGTCCTCGCCAAGGGGCCGTTGCGCAATGAGCGCAACGGGACGCTCATCGTGGAACGGATCGCCGATGGGAAGGCCGTGGGCACCGTCAGTTGGCACCAGGTCGGCTACGGGCCGACCGAGGCCTCGAGAGCCTGGAACATCGGGATCGCCCTGATCCCCGATGCACGAGGGCAGGGTCTCGGACCCGAGGCGCAACGCCTCCTGGCGGCCGAGCTCTTCGCCACGACCGATGTCGACCGGGTCGAGGCCTCGACCGACGTGGAGAATGTCGCGGAGCAGCGCGCCCTCGAGAAGGCCGGCTTCGTGCGCGAGGGGATCCAGCGCGGGGCGCAGTACCGGGCCGGAGCGCGGCACGACCTCGTCACGTACTCGCGGCTGCGCTCCGATCCCTAGGACCGCTGGTCGCGCGGCACCCACTGGTTGGCCTTCTCGTTCCGCGCGGCGAGCGTCACGGTCTCCGCGATCCGCTTGGCGCGCGTCTCGGGCCGCTTCGCCTGGCGGATCCACTCCAGGGTCCCGCGGCGACTGCTCTTGCTGAACGCCTCCCAATGCACGCGCGCGAGCGGCGTGCGATCGAGCGCCTCCGCGAGGTCCTCCGGGACGACGAGATCCTCGACGTCGTCGAGCATCGTCCACGTCCCACGCCGCTTCGCCTCCTCGACCGCGGCGATCCCGGCGGGGAGCATCAGCCCGGCGGCCGTCAGCCGCTCCACGCGTTCCTTGTTGGAGCGCGCCCAGCCACTGCGCGGGCAGCGTGGCGCGAACCACTGGATGGATCGCTCGTCGTCGAGGCGCCGTTGGGTGGCGTCCACCCAACCCACGCACAGCGCCTCCTCGACCGCCTCCTCGTACGGGACACCGGTCCGGCCGGTCGCGCGCCGCCACGACGCGAGATAGACCCCGGTTGATGTCGCGTGGTGCTCGATCAGCCACGCACGCCATGTCGCCCGATCGAACGGGCCGACGTACGGCTTGCCGTCGGGCGCGATGCCACCCGGCTCGACGTCTCCTCCCGGCTCCTCGCTCATCGCCCACCTTCCGGCGTCCAGGTCACGATCCCGATCGGCAGCGGACGCTGATCGCGCAGCCCGACCCGGCCCTCGTCATCGGTCACGATCATCGGTTCGAGCGCGGTCCGGAACCGGATGTCGGCGGCACTCCCCTCCTCCACCCAGAGCTGCCGCCGCAGGAAGCCCGCGAGCTCCTCGCGCGAGCCGAAGTGGCGCGGATCGCGCTCAAGCCGCTCGATGGACGGCTCACGCCCGCGCGCGCGGAGCAGCTCGACGAATTGGGGCAGCGCGGGCAGGGCGATCCGTGCCTCGCCCCAGACCGGTGGCCAGCACACGTCCGCGATCGATGACGGTTGGCGCTCCATCAGGACGGCCACGCACAGGCGGCGGGCTGCGGCCTCCATCGCATCGATGAACGGCCCGATCGCTGCGATGTCGTAGCTCACGTGCGCGATCAGTGCCACGTCCGCGGCGTACGGCCCAACCTCGCCTTCCGGCGGGGGCCAGCGCGCTTCGACGGTTCGCACGTTGGCGATCTCGTACTCCGCGGCGATCTGGTGCAGGCCGGCGAGCATCCCCGCCGATGGATCGAGCGCGATGACCTCGCCGCCGGACGACGCGAGGGCCCGTGCGATCGGGAGCGCGTAGCGGCCGGCGCCCGCCCCGATGTCCAGCCACGTGTCGCCCGGCCGGACCTTCGCGAGGAGCGCGGCCAGTGCCGGCTCGTCGGTCCGGGTCGGGTCCGCGCGGAAGAGGCTCGTCACCGGCGCGTAGAAGTCGGTCGCGTCGGGGACCTCGCGGAAGCGGTCCACCTGCTCGTTGTTGGCGTGCACGCGGTCGGCCCAGGCGCGCTCGAGCAGGTGGACGAGGTCGCCGCGGGTATCGACGTCGGGGTTGCCGCCAGGCGCGGGGACGGCGATCTCGCGGACGAGATCCGGGTGCGCGGCGAGGATCGGCCCCAGGCCACGATCCCCGGTCGTCTCGGCCACGAGACCGAAGGCGCGGCGGCCGAGCAGGACCGGGTTGCGGCCGCCGTCACCACCATAGCGGGGCACCGTGATCGGCCGGTCCGCGTCGACACCCGCCCCGAGGAGCGCCGCGAGCGCCTCCTCCGGGACGAATGGCTGATCGCCGAGCGCGATGAGGGCCGCACCGACCTCCGGTCCCAGCGCATCGATCCCGATCCGCAGCGAGCTCGCGAGCCCACGGCCCGGATCCGGATTGCGAACGCGGCGCTCCCCGCTCCACGGCGTCGCGCGCTCGATCGCGTCCGCATCGTCCCCCAGGACCACGACGACCTCATCGAGCCCGGCGTGGGCGAGCCGCTCCAGGACATGTCCGAGCACCGTCCGGCCGTCCATCGTGGCCAGCAGCTTCCCGCCCCCGAAGCGCGACCCGGCGCCGGCCGCGAGGACGACCGCGGCGACCCTGGGTGGTGTCGGATCTGGCACGCCTCGATGCTAGCGGGCTTGCGCCGCGGGAGTACGGTGGCGGCACGCGACGCCCGCCCAGCTACGGCGCCGCGGGATGAGAGAGGGAACCTCGATGACCGAGCCCACGGCGTCGCCGCAGGACAGCATGCCCCTCGAGGGGTTCGAGCCGGCGGAGATCGATACGCCACCGGGTGCTGCAGCGTCGCCGCCTCCGGCCTTCACGGCGTTCGATCCGGCGAGCCGGATCGTCATCATCGGGTCCGCGGTCGTGTTCCTGGTCACCGTGATCGGGCTGATCATCGGGGCATGGCAGCTCAACCCGTTCGGGTTCATCCTGATCGCCGCGGCCCTCATCGCGGCAGCTGCGGCGTGGGTCGGCGAGACCATGACCGTCCCCGAGGCGGCGCAGGCGACGTTCCCGGTGGGCCAGCTCGTCGCCGGGGCCGTGGCGACGTCGCTGAGCTTGCTGGCGGTCGTGGAGATGATCGGCGACCTCGAGGACATGGACGACTACGGCGGGCCGCTCGGCCTGGTGCTCGGGATCGTGATCCTGGGCGCCTCGACCATGGTCCTGTGGGGCGCCGTGCGGCGGACGGCCCCGGACCTGCGCGGGGCCGAGCGCGGGGCGATGCTCGCGGCCGTGGGTGCCGGACTCGTGCTGCTCGCGTGGGTCCTGCACCTCACGATCGGCTTCTGGGCGCTCGGGCCGGCGTCGTGGGGTCTCGCGGCGATCGTCGTCGCGGCCGTGCTGCTCCTCGTGGCGCCGGATGTGCGCCTGCCCTCGTGGATCGGCTGGGTGGCTGTCGTCCTGGCCCTGTTCGGCGGGTGGACCGCGTTCGGGCAATGGGGCGCGCTGATGGAGGTCGGCGATGGCCAGGTCGTGCTGGGTCTGGAGGACTACCTGCCGTTCCTCGTGTACGTCGCCGGGATCCTGCTAGTCCTGGGTGGCGCCGTGATGACCGCGATCCAGGCGACACCGGCGGCCGGCGCCGCCTTGGCCGGCGTCCTCGGCTCGGACGCCACGGACGGCCAGGACGAGGTCCAGGCGGGTGCCGTCGCCGAGGACCGGACCACCATGGCCGAGGCGCCGCCAGCCGTGGGCGAGACGGCACCGCCGTGGGCGGCCGCCGAGCCGTCCACCATCGAAGCACCGCCGGTCGACATCGCGACCGCGCTGGCGACCGAGGCTCCTGCGCTCGACGATGCTCCCGATCGCCCGGGGTCGCCCGGCGCGGCCTGACCCGGGTGCCGGCAGGCCGCTTCAGGCGAGGGCGCGCTCCTTCATCGGGACGCCCGACCCGCCATAGCGCTCGGCGACGATCTCGGCCAGGATCGCGAGCGCGGTCTCGGCGGGTGCACGGCCGCCCAGGTCCAACCCGACCGGGCCGCGCAGCCGCTCGAGCTCGTCCGCGGTCACGCCGGCGTCGAGCAGGCGCTGGCGACGGTCGCCCTGGGTCTTGCGCGACCCGACCGCGCCGACGTAGCGACAGCGGCGCCGCAGCGCCTCGACGATCGCCGGCTCGTCGAACTTGACGTCGTGGGTCAGGACCGCCACCGCGTCGTTCGGCCCGAGGCCGATCTCATCGGCGACCTCGTCGGGCCAGCCGACCACGAGCCGATCCACGTCGGGGAAGCGTTCGGGTGTCGCGAACGATGCGCGGCCATCGATGACGACGGTCTCGAAGCCGAGCTCGCGCGCGAGCCGGACGAGCGAACGCGCGACTTCGACCGCCCCGACCACCACCAGACGCGGCCGGACCGGGAAGACCTCGACGAAGAGCGAGCGGCCTCCGAGCTCCACGGTGCGCGAGAGCCCGCGGCGCAGGGCCTCCTGGGCCTGCTCGACGAGCTGCGCGTCCAGCGTCACGTCGCCGAGCGTGCCGTCGAGGCGGCCGTCGTCGTGGACGACGAGCTCGGCGGCCGGCGGTGCCCCGGCGCCCGGCGTGTGCTGGCCGAACGCGGCCGGCGGCGAGTCCCCAGGGAGCGGCGTGATGACCGCCGCCCCGTGGCCGCCGGCGCCCAGCGACGCCACGGCCGCCTGCACCGCGACTGATGGCACGCTCGGTTCCACGAGGACATCGATCGTGCCCCCGCAGGCGAGCCCGACGTCCCATGCCTGCTCGTCGCTGATCCCGTAGCGGATGACCCGGGCGTGGCCGGTCGCGCGCGCGCGTTCGATCTCCTCGGCCGCGGCACCCTCCACGCACCCGCCGCTGACCGAACCCGCGATCCGGCCATCGGCGGCATACAGCAGCACGGCCCCCTCCGGTCGCGGGGCGGAACCGAAGGTGCGCACCACCACGGCCCGGCCGACGTCGGCTCCCTCCCCCTGCCAGGCATGCAGCGTCTCGAGCAGTTCCTTCATCGGAGGGGCCTCGCGGTATCGGGATCGGTGGTTGGGCCGGACACCACGGCCGGCGGCGGCACGGCGCCCAGGTCGGTCGGTGGGGCGGGGATGGCGGCATGGGCCGCGGCCTCGGAGCCGCGCCGCGTATCGGCCGAGCGCACGCCGCCCAGGATCTCGCCCAGGCGTTCCAGGCTCGCGACGGTGCCTGCGGGCAGGAAGTCGTCCACGTAGGGGATGGCCGCCCGCATCCCGCCGGCGAGTGGCTGGTACCCGGGCGTGCCGGCCAGCGGATTGAGCCACACGAGCCGATGGCAGTTGCGTCGGAGGCGGGCCGTCTCGGCGGCGACGAGGGCTGGATCGCCCCGGTCCCAGCCGTCGGACACGACGAT
>CAYVJP010000190.1:0-5320 GCA_964451745.1 uncultured Anaerolineaceae bacterium
GCACGGGATCGCGGGAGCAGGCGGCATCGGGCGCCAGGTGGCGGCCTGGATCACCGAGGGCGAACCCGAGCTCGACCTCTGGAAGATGGACATCCGCCGGTTCGGGGCAGCGTACCGGTCGCAGGGCCACACGCTGGCGCGCGCCACCGAGAACTACGCGACCTACTACGACATCCACTACCCGAACGAGGAACGCCAGGCCGATCGACCGCTGCGGACCGCGCCCGCCTATGACGACCTCGGCCGGCTCGGGGCGGTCTTCGGCGAGAAATCGGCCTGGGAACGCCCGAACTGGTTCGAGCCCAACGCCGACGACCCGCGCTTCGGCGGTCGCGAGGCGCTCGAGGCGCTCCGCCCACGCGGTTGGGCGGGGGAGTACTGGTCGCCGGCGATCGCCGCCGAATCCCTCGCGACACGGACGGCCGCGGCCCTGTTCGACGAGACCTCGTTCGCCAAGCTCGAGGTGAGCGGGCCCGGGGCGTGCGCGGCCCTGCAGCGGGTCGCCGGCAACGACATCGATCGGCCGGTGGGCTCCGTCGTCTACACGCAGCTCCTGGACCGGCGGGGCGGGGTCCACGCGGACCTGACGGTCACCCGCTTGGGCGAGGATCGGTTCCTCCTGGTCACCGGAACAGCATTCTGGAACCACGACGCGGCATGGCTTCGGACCAACGTCCCCGACGATGGGTCGGTGGAGGTCCGCGACATGACCGCATCGCGCGTGTGCTACGGGCTGTGGGGTCCCCGGGCGCGCGATATCCTGGCGCCGCTCACGCGCGCGGACCTGTCCGATGCCGCCTTCCCGTACCTGACCGCGCGCGAGATCACCGTGGGATCCGTCCCGCTGCTTGCCCTGCGGGTCACCTACGTCGGCGAGCTCGGCTGGGAGCTGTACGCCCCCACCGAGTACGGCCGCAGGCTGTGGTCCACGCTGTGGGCCGCGGGCCGCGATCACGGGATGGTCGCCGGCGGCTACCGGGCGATCGACGCTTTGCGCATCGAGAAGGGGTACCGGGTCTGGTCGAGCGACGTCACACCCGACGAGACGCCGTTCGAGGCCGGACTCGGGTTCGCGGTCGCGCTCGACAAGGCGATCCCTTCCCAGGCGCACGAGGCCCTGCTGGCGGCGAGGGCCACCGGGCCCCGGAAGCGTCTTCGCGCGCTCGTGCTCGACGACCCGCGGTCCGTGTGTCTTGGCAACGAGCCCGTCCGGGTCGACGGCCAGGTCGTCGGGCGAGTCACCAGCGGCGGCTATGGCTTCGCCGTGGAGCGGTCCATCGCGTACGCCTACCTGCCGCCGGACCGCGCTGCCTTCGGCACCCGCGGCGAGGTCGAGGTCTTCGGGCAACGCGTCGGGTTCGAGGTGGCGCGTGAGCCGCTCTACGACCCGACGGGCGAGCGGATCCGAACGTGAGCGGCGATCGCCATGCTCCACCGTTCGGCGCTGACTGGTCCGCCTCGCTCCGACGTGGCAGCGATACCGAGCTCCGGCGCTGGCTGGAGGTAGCGCAGGCCGCCTGCGACGCGACGGATCCGATCGCCCGCCGACACTTCCGCCGGGACCTGCAGATCGACACCAAGCCGGACCGCACGTTCGTCACGCAAGCCGACACCGAGGTGGAGCAGCACATCCGCGCCCATCTGCTGGCGGCGTTCCCCGACCACGGGATCATCGGCGAGGAGTTCGGGACAGAAGGCGCGGGACGGTCGGTCCGCTGGTACATCGACCCCATCGACGGGACGCACAACTTCATCCGGGGCGTGCCGATCTTCGCGACCCTCATCGCCGTGGAGCGCGACGGTGAGCTGCAAGCGGCGGTCCTGTCCGCGCCGGCCCTGGACGCGCGCTGGTGGGCGCATCGTGGCGGGGGAGCGTGGGCACGAGATCGCGGCGAGGCCGGCGCGCGACGGATCGGCGTGAGCGGCATCACGCGCCTGGCCGACGCGCAGGTCCTCTACGGCGGCCTCCGCGAGCTGACGACCGGTGGGCGGGCGCCCGGGTTCTCGGCGATGCTCGGCGAGGCGTGGCGCGAGCGCGGGTTCGGCGACTTCTGGGGCTACACCCTGCTCGCCGAAGGCGCCGCCGAGGCGATGGTGGAAGTCGGCCTCAACGCGTACGACGCGGCGGCACCGTTCCTGCTGGTCGAGGAGGCCGGCGGCCGGGTGACCGACTTCGAGGGTCGTCGCGCGATCGATACCGGGACGTTCCTCGCGACCAACGGCCATCTACACGAGAGCATCCGCACACGGCTGCTCGCGGAACCAGCCAGCGACCCCGGGAGGTAGCACACCGATGCAGGAACAGATGCCGGCCACGGAGATCCCGGTCCACACCTCCGGCTCCGCCGGTGGCGCGAAGACGGCCGGCGGCAACCCGGCCCTCGACGACCCGCGTGCCCTGCAGATCCTGAGCACGGAGCATTGGAGCCTGTTGGCCAGCCGGTCGCTCTCGTACAACGAGACCTTCGCGCGAGCCGGCATGTTCCTGACGTTCCTGGGCGCGTCGCTCGTGGCCCTCGGCCTGATCGCAAGCGCCACCGGCTTCACGCCGCAGCTCGCCCTGGTCGCGGCCGTGGTCCTCGCCACGAACCTGTTCGTCGGGCTGGCGACGCTTGGTCGCATCCTGGACGCCAGCCACGAGGAGATGTCGTGCGTGGCCGGGATGAACCGCATCCGCCACGCGTACCGCGAGATGGTGCCGGGCATCGAGCCGTACTTCTCGACGCCCTTCCACGACGATGCCCAGAGCGTCCTCGCCGCGTACGGCCTCCCCGAGGGTGGCACGACCCCGCTCCAGAACCTCGTTCACGGATTGACGACAGCGCCGGCGATGGTGGGCGTCGTCGTCGCGATCGTCGGCGGTGCCCTGGTGGCCACGATCGCACTCGGCGTCGGGGTCGCGTCCGAGATCGCGTTCATCGGTGGCCTCGCCGGCTTCGCGGTGGTCTTCGGCCTCGGGACCTGGTACGCCTGGTCCTGGACGATCACCTCGACGGAGGCTCGGACGGCGCGCTTCCCGGCTCCTCGGGCGAAGGACGGCTGACGCACCCCGCCCCACGTCCCCCGGCCCTCGGATGGGGTCGTGGCACGCGACGGATCCAGCGCAGGCCCTACGACCGCCCCACGCCCGGTGCGCCCGCGACACCCGCCCCCGCAAACGAGCCGGTCGGCCCGGGTGGAACGGTGCCATCCGGCGGTACGGCGAGGCCCGCACGCCGTCGCATGCTGTGGTCAGATCGGAGGTGCCCGATGATCGAGCGAGCAGACGCGCCCGGAGACGCGGCTGATGCCATGATCTGGATCGATCACCAGCAGGCCATCATCGCCGCCCGTCATGGTGACGGGTCGCCGTTCGTCGAGCGGCTCGGGCGTGGTCCATTCGAGCCGGAGGCGGCCTTCGAGGCCCGGGCCGTGGACGAGTTGATCGACTACGGGATGGTGACGGTGTCCGGCCCCGCATTCGCCCGCACGTCCTTCGAGCGTGCGCTCATCGCGGTCACGCATCGGCCGGACCGCATCATCGATGTCGAGCCGTGGATCGATGCCAGCGACGTCGCCGACTTCCCGGCGCGACGACGGCACCGCTGAACGGCGCCTGGGGCATCATCGACGCATGCGGATCGTCAGCTCCGAGGAGGCCGTCGCGGGGATTCGCTCGGGCGAGCAGATCTACGTCCAGTGTGCCGCTGCGGTCCCGACCGTCCTGCTCGACGCGCTCGTCGCCCGGGCGGGGGACCTCGCCGATGTCGGGATGGTCCACCTGCACACCGAAGGCCCGGGACCGCACCTGGCGCCCGAGATGGCGCCATATTTCCGGCACCGCGCCCTGTTCGTCGGTCCCAATGCCCGTGTCGCCATCGCCGAGGGACGCGCGGATTACGTTCCGGTCTTCCTGTCGGATGTGCCACGGCTGTTCGATTCCGGCGCCGTCCCACTCGACGTCGTCTTCGCCAACGTCACACCCCCGGACAAGCACGGCTTCTGCTCGCTCAATGTCTCCGTCGAGGCGATGCACAGTGCGATCCGCGCGGCGACGACGGTCATCGCGCAGCTCAATCCGGCCCTGCCGCGGACCCTGGGCGAGAGCTTCATCCACGTCGACGACATCGATCTCGCGGTCGAGGTGGACATCCCGCCCGCCGAACGACCGGGCGAACCGATCGGCCCGATCGAGCGCCGGATCGGCGAATACGTCGCGGAGCTCGTCCCCGACGGCGCCACCCTCCAGCTCGGGATCGGGGCCATCCCGGCGGCGACGGCGCTCGCCCTGACGGACCGGCGCGATCTCGGCGTCCACACCGAGATGTTCACCGACAGCATCGTGGAACTCGTGGAAGCCGGTGTGATCACCGGTGCGCGCAAGGAGCGCAACCGCGACAAGATCGTGGCCGCGTTCATGATGGGCACGCGGCGCCTGTACGACTTCGTGCACGACAACCCGATGATCGAGATGCGCCCGGTGGACTTCACCAACGACACGCACGTGATCCGGTCCTTCAGCCGGATGACCGCGATCAATTCCGCGATCGAGGTGGACCTCACCGGTCAAGTCGTCGCCGATTCGATCGGCCAGCGCGTGTACAGCGGTGTCGGTGGACAGATGGACTTCATCCGCGGTGCCGCCCTGGCAAGCGAGGGCCGGGCCATCATCGCGCTGCCCGCCACGGCGGCCGGTGGATCCATGTCGCGGATCACCGCCACGTTGAAGCAGGGCGCCGGGGTGGTGACGACCAGGGCTCATGCTCGGACCATCGTGACGGAGTACGGTGTAGCGGAACTGTTCGGTCGCAGCCTGCGCGAACGGGCCGCGGCGCTCATCGGGATCGCCCATCCCGACCATCGAGATCGACTGAAGTCGGAGGCCCACGACCTGGGGCTCTGGTAAGGGAGGGACGCCATGCAGCCCGTGATGGATCAGGACCCGACGACGTCCCGTCCCGGACCCGACGAGGCACTCCTGGCGCGGATGGACGCGTATTGGCGCGCCGCCAACTACCTATCCGTCGGCCAGATCTATCTGCTCGACAACCCGCTGTTGCGTGAGCCGCTGCGTTCGGAACACGTCAAGCCCCGCCTCCTGGGCCACTGGGGCACGACGCCCGGCCTGAACTTCGTCTACGTCCACCTGAACCGCGCCATCCGCGAGCGCGACCTCGACGCGATCTACATCACCGGACCGGGACACGGCGGTCCGGGGCTCGTCGCGAATGCCTACCTCGAGGGCACGTACAGCGAGGTCTACCCCAGCATCAGCCTCGACGAAGGGGGCATGCGTCGCCTGTTCCGCCAGTTCAGCTTCCCGGGCGGGATCCCGAGCCAC
>CAYVJP010000191.1:0-5251 GCA_964451745.1 uncultured Anaerolineaceae bacterium
ACGGGGGGCCTAACGTCCGCGCCGGCCGCGGCGGGCGCGGCGGGCGCGGCGGGCTGGCGCGGCAGGGGCCGGAACTGATGCGGCCGATTGTCATCAACGGTGGGTCCTGCCGTCCGCGCCGGCCCTAGAACCGCGGCGGCTCGTGCACGACGCCGGGCAGATCCAGGCCGGCGACCCACGAAGCGATCTCGTCGCCGGCGGCGACCCACAGCCCGTCGATGGCCTTCGCGCGCCGGATGAGGTCCTCCAGCGCGAGAGCGCGCGCAGGTCGGCCGCTGATGAACGGGTGCATGGTCAGATCGAACAACCCACCCACCGCCACCAGCCCTTCGAGCTCCTCGTACCACGCGTCGCATACGACGCTGGGCCGCAGGATCGGCGACGCCGCATACCCGGGCACGTAGTTGTAGCGATTCCAGTCGTCGAGCGACCAGTGCATCGGCAGCTCCACGACCCCGGAGGCGTGCCGGTACGGATGATCGGAATCCATGAGCCCGGAACAGTAGGCGAACCCGTGTCGCGCCACCAGATCGGGCGTGCGGTAGTTGATGTCGCATGACGGCGGCCGATACCCCACCGGCCGCACCCCCACGACGGAATCGAGCGCCT
This sequence comes from uncultured Anaerolineaceae bacterium, assembly GCA_964451745.1. Classification (GTDB taxonomy): domain Bacteria; phylum Chloroflexota; class Limnocylindria; order Limnocylindrales; family CSP1-4; genus SPCO01. Next base: position 610 of record CAYVJP010000191.1, read on the forward strand.
CGAGGCCGCGCAGCAGGTACCCCTCCTCGGTGGCCTCGTCGGCCCCGCGGACGCTCTCGTGCAGATACCCGTGGTGCCCGATTTCGTGCCCGGCGTCGCGGATGGACCGCGCGACGTCGGGCCAGGTCTCGGCCACCCAGCCGGGGATGAAGAACGTCGTGCGCAGGCGCACGCGGTCCAGCATCCGGAGCAGCCGCGGGACGGCGACCTTGGGTCCATAACGCTGGTGGGCCATGACGTCGAGGTAGTCGGCCGTCTCCGGGTGATCGGTCAGCATCACCGCCTCGGCATCGACATCGAAGGTGAACATCGCGGCGGCGCGGACGCCGTCGGGCCATCGGAATCCGGGAGGCAGCGGGTCCATGCGCGAACCATACTTGCGACGTGCGCCCATTGCCCGCCCCATTCGACGACATCGCCGCCGGTCGACCGGCGCACAGCGGCGTCACGGGACCGGCCCTGCTGGGCAGCCGGCTGCTGACCAAGGACCTGGCCTTCCCCGACGACGAACGCGATGCGTTCCGGCTCCACGGTCTGCTGCCGCCGCGCGTGCTCTCGATCGAGGAGCAGCTGGCCCTCGAGCTCGAGCACCTGCGGGTCAAGGACGACGACCTCGAGCGCTACATCGGCCTCGCCGCGCTCCAGGACCGCAACGCGACCCTCTTCTATCGATTGCTCGCGGAGCACCTCGACGAGTTCCTGCCGATCGTCTACACCCCCACGGTGGGGCGAGCGTGCCAGGAGTTCAGCCACATCCTGCGCCGGACGCGCGGGACGTGGATCACCCCCGACGACCTGCACCGCGTCCCCGAGATCCTCCGCCAGGGCCCATACGAGGACGTGCGGCTCATCGTCGTGACCGACAACGAGCGCATCCTGGGCCTGGGCGACCAGGGGGCCGGCGGCATGGCCATCCCGATCGGCAAGCTCGCCCTGTACACGGCCGGCAGCGGGATCCACCCCGCGCTGACACTCCCGGTCTCGCTCGACGTGGGCACGGACAACCCGGCGCTCCTCGCCGACCCGCTGTATCTCGGCTTTCGCGGGCAGCGGCTCCGCGGCGCCGCGTACGACGCGCTCGTCGAGGCGTTCATCGCCGGCGTCGAGGAGGTGTGGCCGGGGGCCCTCGTCCAGTTCGAGGACTTCAAGCAGCAGAACGCGCTGCGCCTGCTCGATCGATACCAGGCCCGGCTGCCCTCGTTCAACGACGACATCCAGGGCACGGCCGCGGTCGTCGTCGCGGGCGTCCTGGCCGGCCTGCGCGCCACCGGTCGGAGCCTCGCGGATGCGCGGATCGTGCTCGTGGGGTCGGGGGCCGCGGGGATCGGCATCGGGCGGCTGCTGCGTCTGGCGATGCTCGACGCCGGCCTGTCCGACGACCACGTGCGCGAGGCCATCGCGCTGGTGGATACGCACGGGCTCGTCCATGCCAGCCGGGCGGATCTGGACCCATCGAAGGCGCCGCTGGCCGTGCCCGCGGTGGACGGCCAGACGCCGACCTTGCTCGAGACCGTGGGCCTGCGGCGCCCGACGGTGCTCGTGGGCACGACCGGCGTGGCCGGCACCTTCACCCAGGCCGTGATCGAGGCGATGGACGAACGCGTGGGGCCGGCGGATCGGCCGCTGGTGATGCCGCTGTCGAACCCGACGGCGATGGCCGAGGCGACCCCGGCCGACATCCTCGCCTGGACCGGCGGGCGGGCCCTGGTCGCGACCGGTTCGCCGTTCGGGGCCGTCACGCTCGACGGTGTCCGCCACGAGGTGGGCCAGGCGAACAACGTGTTCGTGTTCCCGGGGGTGGGGCTCGGGGCGATCGTGGCCGAGGCGCGGACCGTGACCGATCGGATGTTCCTGCTCGCGGCCCGGGAGCTGGCGGCGAGCGTGACACCCGATCGACTCGCCTCGGGCGCGCTCTACCCACCGGTCTCGACGCTGCGCGACGTCTCGCGGCGCATCGCCATCGCGGTCGCGACCGAGGCGGGCGGCGTCGCCGGACCCGGTGGCGTCGAAGCCGCCGTCGATGGCGCGATGTGGTGGCCCGAGTACGTCCCGTACCTCCCGCTGACGCGGGAGGATCGACGCCAGCGGCACGTGGGCGCGTGAGCGTCGGCGCGGGGTCCGCGGCGTGACGACGTTCGTGCGCGCGGCCGTGCTCGAGTCGACGGGCGAGGCCGCCGTCGTGCGCGAGCTCGGCCTCATCGAACCGCGCGCCGGCGAGGTCCGCGTCCGGATGCTGGCGTCCGGCGTGTGCCATTCGGACCTGCACGTGCGCGACGGGGAGTGGGAGCGGCCCACGCCGATCGTGATGGGGCACGAGGGTGCAGGTGTGGTGGAGGCCCTGGGTCCGGGCGTGACGACGCACCGGATCGGTCAGCTCGTCGCGCTGTCGTGGCTCATCCCATGCGGTACGTGCCGGTCCTGTCGTCGCGGACACGTATGGGCGTGCCCCGACTCGCCGTCCTATCGGCACACCCTCCTCGATGGCAGTACCCCGTTCCGTGGCACCGAGGATTCGGAGCCGATCCGTTCCTACTGCGCGATCGGGACCATGTCCGAGGCCTCCGTGGTGCCGGCCGCGGCCGCCATCCCGCTCCCCGACGGCACCGATCCCGCGGTGGCCGCCCTCATCGGTTGCTGCGTGACGACGGGTGTGGGTGCCGTACTCAAGACCGCGGCCGTGCCGGCCGGAGCGAGCGTGGCGGTCATCGGGCTCGGCGGCGTGGGGCTGTCATGCGTGATGGGCGCGGTCGGGGCGGGCGCGTCGCAGATCGTCGCCATCGACCGGGTCGCGACGAAGCTCGAGGCGGCGGCCGGCGTGGGTGCCACGGACGGCCTGCTCGCGGGCGACGACCCGGCCGCGACCATCGAGGCGCTGCGCGACCTGACCGACGGCGGCCCCGACGTCATCTTCGAGGCGATCGGTCGGGTCCCGACCGCGGAACTCGCGATCGCGGCCCTTCCCGTCGGGGGAACGGCCGTGCTCGTGGGGATGACGCCGCTCGGCGAGCGCGCCGCGTTCGATGTCTATCCGTTCGTGGACGGCTCGCGGCGGATCCTGGGGTCCAACTATGGGTTCGCGGAGCCCGCGATCGACTTCCCGCGGTACGCCGCGTGGTCCATCGAGGGCCGATTGCCGGTCGCACGCCTCATCGACCGGCGCATCGGGCTCGATGACCTGGAGGATGCCTTTGCCGCGATGCGTCGCGGCGAGTACACGCGCCAGGTCATCACGTTCGACTGACGAGCCTAGCGGCCGGCGCGGCCCGGGCGGACCCAGCCGTTCTCGAGGCGCTGCTCGATCCGGTCCAGGATCCGGTCCGCGCGAGCCTGCGTGATCGTGCCCGCCTTGACGGCCGCATCGAGGTCCGCCTTCACGGCGTTCAGCACGGCCGTGGTCACCGTGGCATAGGGGACGCCCTCGTCGGCCGCGACCTCCTTGAGGTCCTTGCCGGAGCGCAGGGCGGTCCGCAGCTCGTCGACCGTCATGTCCAGGGCATCGGCCGCCGCGGTCACCCCGTCCCGTGCCACGGCCAGCGCCTTCTGCGCGATCCGGCCACGCGGCCCGGCCAGGAACCCGCAGCCCTCGCCATCCGCCGCCGTGATCCGTTCCTTGAGCTTGTCGCCCGCGGCCTGGGTGAGCGTGCCATCGGCGATGGCCTTGTCGACGGCCGTGGCGGCGGCGGCCTTCGCGGCCGCGACCAGCTCGTCCTGGCTCACGCCGAGATTCGCGGCGAAGGCCGTGCGGAAGGCCTCGCAGTACGTCCCGGCGGCGGGCGCGGCCGGCGCCGCCGCGGGCACCACACCGACCGGACCGGCCGCGGCCGGCCCACCCGGCCCACCGGGCGCAGCGGCGACGACGTTGATAAGGGTGCCGCCCACGAGGGCCGCCACCACCAGGGAGCCGGCCATGCCGGCGAGGCGAAGCTTCGACATCGATCAAGTCCCCTCAGATCTCGTGATCGCTGGAAACGGCCGGCCGGGCCGGCGTCATGCCCGAACCATGCCGCCCCGCCATGAAGAACCCGCAAAGGTTTGCCTGCGGGTCTTCACGTCTCCTTGATGGCGCCACCGCTAGGATGGCCGCCATGGTCGTCCGTCGCCGTGCCCGGATCCTCGTCGTGGAGGACGAACCGCGCCTGGGTGAGCTGGTACGCCTCTATCTCGAGCGCGACGGCCACGCCGTGACGGTGGTCACCGACGGGCGCGTCGCCATCGAGACGTTCGACGCTCTCGACGCCGTCCCCATCGACCTCGTCGTCCTCGATCTCATGCTCCCCGGGATGAGCGGCGAGGCGGTCCTGACCGCGATCCGCGAACGTGGCGACACCCCGGTCCTCATCGCGTCGGCCAAGCGCAGCGATGTCGAGCGGATCGCGGGCCTGCGGATGGGCGCCGACGACTACCTCGCCAAGCCGTACAACCCGCATGAACTGACGGCACGGGTCGCGGCGATCCTCCGGCGCAGCCGGGCGGCGAGCGGGGCATCGAGCCCGCCCGACGACGAGGTCCTCTCGCTTGCCGCCGGACGCCTCGTGCTGGATGGCGCGAGCCGCCGTTTCACGCTCACGGGCGCCGCCGACACCCCGATCGGCGGACGGCTCACGCCCGGCGAGGCGGGGCTCCTGCTGGCCCTCGCCCGCCA
>CAYVJP010000192.1:0-5246 GCA_964451745.1 uncultured Anaerolineaceae bacterium
TGGGCGACCAGGCCGGGCTGATCGGTGAGGGCGGGCGCAACGTCGGCGGCATCTTCGGGACCGCCGTCGCCACCATGGGCATGCTCATGACCACGGCCTACATCCTCGCGATGGACACCTTCGGGCCCATCACGGACAACGCCGGCGGCATCGCCGAGTTCAGCCGCGCCGAAGCCGGCGCCCGGGAGATCACCGACCGACTGGATGCCGTCGGCAACACGACCAAGGCGCTGACCAAGGGCTACGCGATCGCCTCGGCATCGCTCGCCGCGTTCCTGCTGTTCTCGGCGTACATCGACAAGATCAACGTCATCCAGGGCCGGCGCATCGAGGCCGGGGTGCCCGGCGCCGAACTCCTCGAATCGGTGAACCTGGCGAACGTGAACGTCTTCATCGCGGCCCTGCTCGCGGCGATGCTCGTCTACTTCTTCAGCTCGCTCGCGATCCGCGCGGTCGGCAAGACGGCCCAGTCGATCATCGTCGAGGTCCGTCGCCAGTTCCGTGAGATGCCCGGCATCATGGACTACAGCCAGCGCCCGGACTACGCCCGGGTCGTGGACATCACCACCAAGGCGGCCCTCCGCGAGATGATCGCCCCCGGCGTCGTCGCGGTCGCGCTGCCCATCGTCATCGGCGTCCTCCTCGGCTACGAGGCGGTCGCCGGCATGCTGATGGTCGGGACCATCGCCGGCGTCCTGCTCGCCACCGTGCTCAACAACGGCGGTGGGGCGTGGGACAACGCCAAGAAGTACATCGAGTCGGGCAACCTCAAGGACGACCAGGGCAACGTGCTCGGCAAGGGTTCCGAGGCCCACGCCGCGGCCGTCGTCGGCGACACCGTCGGCGACCCGTTCAAGGACACCGCCGGCCCGTCGCTCCACGTGCTGGTCAAGCTGCTGGCCACGATCAGCCTGGTCCTGGCACCGTTGTTCATCCGGTAACGACCACGACGACACCGTCAGGATCACGATCGCGGGGCGCCTAATCGATGGATACGGTCGTACAGGCGCTGATCATGGGGATCGTGCAGGGACTCACCGAGTTCCTGCCGATCTCGTCGTCCGGGCACCACATCATCGTCCCGTTCCTGTTCGGGTGGGACGACGCCTTCATCAACTCGCTCGCGTTCAGCGTGATGCTCCATCTCGGGACCCTGGTGGCGCTGCTCGTCTATTTCCGCGCCGACTGGCTGCGGCTCGTGCCGGCCGGATTCGCCGCGATCCGCGATCGCTCGTTCCGGGGTGACCCGGATCGCATCCTTGCGTGGCTCCTCGTCGCGGCGACCATCCCGGCGGCGATCGCCGGCTTCCTGTTCAGCGACATCATCGAGACGCAGATCCGCCAGGTCGGACTGGTGGCGGTGATGCTCGTGGTGGGGGCCGCGATCATGTGGACCGCCGACCACTTCGGCGCCCGGACCAAGGACGTCGGTGACGTCACGTTCCCGGTCGCCGTGGGGATCGGGGCCGCGCAGGCGCTGGCGCTCGTTCCCGGCATCAGTCGGTCGGGGATCTCGATCTCGGCCGGGCGCTTCGCGGGGCTGGACCGACCCGCAGCCGCCCGATTCGCGTTCCTCATGGCCACGCCCATCACGCTGGGCGCGATCGTCTTCGAAGCGCGCAAGCTCATTAGCGGCGAGTCGGGCGTCGCGGTGGAGGTCGCCCCGCTCGTCGTCGGGCTGATCGCCTCGCTCGTCTCGGGGTTCCTGGCGATCCACTTCATGCTGCGCTACCTGCGGACCCGCTCCCTCGACATCTTCGTCTGGTATCGCCTGGTCCTGGCGGCGGTCGTCATCGTCATCTGGCTGGCCGGCTGAGGTCGCGACCGTGGAGGTCATGAAGCAACTCCGCCAGCGCGCGATCCGCGACCTGGTGGACCAGCGCCCGATCCGTACCCAGCAGGAACTGGCGACGGCGCTCCGCGAGCGAGGCTTTCGGACGACCCAGGCCACGATCTCGCGTGACGTCGCGGAACTCGGCCTGATCAAGGTGGCGCGCGAGGGCACGGCCGCGTATGCGCTCCCGCCCCGCTTGATCGAAGCCGAGACGTCCGGCGAGGACCGCCTGCGCAAGCTGCTGTCCGACCTGCCCCTCGAGATCCACGAAGCCGGTCTGCTGCTCGTGCTGCGCACGCTGCCGGGGTCCGCCCACGCGATCGCGGCGGCTCTCGATCGGGCGCGCTGGCCGGAGGTCGCGGGCTCCGTGGCGGGCGACGACACGCTCTTCGTGGCGATGCCCGACCGGGGCTCGCTGCAGCGCGTCAAGCGTCGCTTGCTGCGACTGGCCGAGGGGTCATAGATCCGGATCCCGCCGACCACCGCTGTTCATGATGGACTCGGCCGAGCGGCTGAAGATCGACGAGGCAACCGATCAGGATCAACGCTTAGCGCTCAGCGACCTCCTCAGGCCGTACGGCAGGGCGTTCGCCGGAGACCCTTCGCCGGGCGCTCGGGCTCGGCGTGGAGCTCGCCTGGCGGCGTGGAGCTCGGCTGGCGGCAGGGAGCTCGGGCGCCACGGGCACCGTCGGCCCGGCGACACCAGCAGTGACGCGAGCGTCACGAACGAGCGTGATCCGGCGCCTGTCGCGCAGATCGGGCGACGGTCCATGCAGGTTCATTGGCGCCACGACACCCATAGTTGCGTGGCGGGTTGCGAGCGGAGTGCTTGGCGGTCGTTGCCCGTCCGGGCCGGGTCGGACGGCTGCGGGCGCCGACCATCCACCCATCCCCGGGCTCGGCCGCGAACCGAGGGTGCACGAACGCCGCGGTGGCTTTGACACCCTCTCGCGGCGCCCTTACCATTCGCCTCCGGTCGGAACTTCAGGCGCGCGGTCATGACCCGCGTGACGCCTGGAGTTCTTTCCTTTATCAGCGTGACCGCCCAGCCCGGTCAGCCCACATCCCGACCACCTGCACCGCGGGGGCCACCGGCATGAACAACAAGCCCACGTATCTCTCCAAGGACGGCCTGGCGAAGCTGCGCGCCGAACTCGAGGAGATGGTCACGGTCAAGCGACCGGAAGTCGCCGACCGGATCCACGACGCCAAGGAACACGGCGATCTGTCGGAGAACGCCGAGTACGAGGACGCCAAGAACGAGCAGGCGTTCGTCGAGGGCCGCATCCAGACGCTGGAAGCCCTGATCAAGAATGCGACCATCATCGACGAGAACCACTCGACCGACCACGTCCAGATCGGATCGACGGTCGCCGTCGAGAGCCCCGACGGGAAGGAGACCTTCCAGATCGTCGGCTCCACCGAGGCCAAGCCCGGCGAGGGCAGGATCTCGAACGAGAGTCCCGTCGGTCGCGCCCTCCTGGGCAAGAAGAAGGGCGAGAAGGTCCTCGTCCGGGTCCCCGCCGGCGACTTCACCTACAAGATCGTCAGCATCACCTGACATCGGCCGCGACGCGACCAGGGGTCGCGTCGGGCGGTCGCGCGGAGGCGCATCGTGGACTGGGCGGACGAACTCGCGACTCGGGTCCGAGACAGCGGCCCCCAGGTCGTCAACGACTCGAAGACGCCGTCGGGGACGGTGCATGTCGGGTCGCTCCGCGGCCCGGTCATCCTCGACACCATCACCCGCGCGCTGCGTGCGAACGGCATCGAGACGACGCTCTTGTACGGCGTCGATGACCTCGACCCGATGGACGCGCAGGCCCTGCTGACACCCGACGCCATCGAACGCGAGATGGGCCGGCCGCTCGCCCACGTCCCCGATCCGGCGGGCGACTGCCACGCCTCGTACGCCCGCCACTTCGCCGGCATCTTCATCGACACGTTCGCTGGGCTCGGCGTCCACCCCGATCGCTACTACTGGATGAGCGACATCTACCCGACGGGTGCGATGGACCCGTTCATCCGGACCGCGCTGGATCGGGCGCCGCTCGTGCGCGACATCTACCGCCGGGTCGCCAACGTGCAGCACCCCGATACCTGGCATCCGGTCGGCGTCATCTGTCCCAACTGCGGCAAGGTGGGCACGACCATCGTGACCGACTGGAACGGCGAGCAGGTCTACTACGAGTGCCGCGAGCGCCACGTGGAATGGGCGCGGGGGTGCGGCACATCGGGCTGGATCAGCCCGTTCGGCGGGGCCGCCAAGCTCCCGTGGAACCTGGAATGGGCGGCCCAGTGGTCGCACTTCGGGGTGACCATCGAACCCTGCGGGAAGGACCTCTCCACGGCCGGCGGCTCGCGCGACCGAAGCGACGCGATCGCCCGCGAGGTGTTCGAGCGCGAACCGCCGCTCAACGTCCCGTACGAGTTCCTCAACATCGGCGGCAAGAAGATGTCGACCTCCAAGGGCCGCGGCGCGGCGGCGCACACCATCGCCGAGGTCATCCCGCCCGAGCAGCTGCGCTTCCTGCTGCTGCGGCCCAAGCCGAACCACGCCATCGATTTCGATCCTGACGGCACCGACCAGATCCCGCGCCTGTTCGACGAGTTCGACAAGTTCGCGGCGGCGACGGCGGGGCGCGAGGTCAAGGGCGAGTTGCCGCCGGGCCATGCCGCCACGTTCCGGTACTCGCTCCTGGACCCGGCGGCGGACGTGGCGGCCGAGGCTGCCGCGTTCCGTCCGGCGTTCTCGCACCTCGCCATGCTGGTCCAGATCCCCGGCGTCGATGTCGCCGAGCGCGCGGCCGCGGAGAAGGGGAGTGCCCTGACCCCGCGCGAGGCCGCGATCCTCACGGAACGGGAGGTGGCGGCCCGCGGATGGCTCGCGGTCTACGCCCCCGATCGGGCCGTCATCCGCGTCCACGACACGTTGCCGGATGCGGTCGCCGAGCTCGACGATGCGCAGCGGTCCTATCTCGCGGCGCTGGCGGACCGCGTCGGTGTCGAGCCGCCCACGGCCGGGGATGCGTGGCAGGATGCGATCTTCGCCGTCGCCACCGAGGTGGGTCTCCCCGCGGGTCGCGCGTTCGACGCCATCTACCGATCATTCCTGGGCCGGCCCAACGGCCCGCGGGCCGGTTGGCTGCTCGCGAGCCTGGCCCCGTCGTTCGTCATCGAACGCCTGCGTGCGGCCGCGGCGGCCGATACCGCTCCCGTGGGCGGTGCTGCATGAGCGTCGGGCTGCAGCGGCTCCGCGACGAGCCGGACGTCATCCGCAAGGGCGCCATCGACAAGGGCGAGGATCCGGCGCTCGTCGAGCGCGCGCTGGAGCTGGACGCCCGCCGGCGTGCCGTGCACGGTGAGAGCGAGGGCCTCAAGGACGAGCGCAACGCCGCGAGCAAGCGCATCG
>CAYVJP010000193.1:0-5225 GCA_964451745.1 uncultured Anaerolineaceae bacterium
GAACACCTGGCCGGGCGTCCCGTCGGAGCGCCCCAGCACCTCCTCCGGCGCCCCGACATCGATGACGGAGCCATCGCGATCGAGCGCGAGCACCAGATCGGCGAGCGGCCAGGCCGCCTCGACGTGATGCTCGATGAGGATCAGCGTCGCCGCCCGCTCCTCGCGCAGCGCCCGCAGTCGATCGAACAAGGCGGCCGCGCCATCTGGGTCAAGGTTCGCGGTCGGTTCATCGAGGACGAGGCAACCCGGTCTTGGCGCCAGCACCCCGGCGAGCGCCAGGCGCTGCTGCTGCCCACCAGACAGGCGATTCGAACGCCGCCGCTCCAACCCGGCCAGGCCCGCATCCGCGATGACCTCAGGCACCCGCTCCCGCATCGCGGCCGGCGACCAGCCGCGGTTCTCCAGGCCGAACGCCACGTCGTCCTCGACCCGCTCCATGACGAGCTGGCTCTCGGGGTCCTGGAACACGATGCCGACCCTGGCCGCCAGCGCGGCCGGCTCGTAGCTCCGGGTCTCGATGCCGTCGACGAGCAGCGACCCCGTCATCGATGCGCGGATCTCGCGCGGCACCAGGCCGGCGACGGCGAGGCCGAACGTGCTCTTGCCGCTCCCCGAAGGCCCGACCACGAGCAGGCACGCGCCCGCCGGGACGGCGACGGAGACGCCGGTCAATGCTGGCCGTGACGCTCCGGCGTACGTGACGGAGAGATCGCGCGCCTCGATCTCGACCGGCGCCGCCGAGTTCGGGCTCGTGCCAGTGGACGTGGTCGTGGTCGTCAGTCCGGGAACCCCTCGAGGACCCCCGCCTGCCGCAGCGAGCGGGTCAGCAGCACGGTCCCGCCGGCCACGATCACCACCGCGGAGATCGCCATCGCGATGCCACGGACGATCTGGAGGGTCGTATCCGCCGTCGGGTAGTAGACGACCCAGTCGTGGAGCCACGCGGCCGCGGCACTCGCGACAGCGGCCATCGCCAGCACCGGGAACGTCCAGACGCGGTACAGGGTGAACGCGAAGATCAGCTCGGCGGCCGCTCCCTGGAGGAAGCCGGAGAGCAGGGTGTCCACGCCCCACTGGCTCCCCAGGAGCGCGGACACGCCGGCCGCCACCATCTCCGCGAAGACCGCGGCGCCGGGCTTGCGGATGATGTACGGCGCGAGGACCGCCGGGATCAGCCACACGGCATACAGCAGGTCCTTGAGGGGCGGGGCGAATGCGAAGACCGGGTCGAGCAGCGGCCACGCCACCCCCCACGCCCAGAAGACGACGCCGAACGCGACGCCGATGACGGCGGCCTCGACGATGTCGCGCGTGCGCCATCGCGTGTCGGGCAGCGGCGCCGAGGTTCCGGCTGGGTATGTGGTCGTCATCGTGGCCATCCTCCGATCCAGGTTTCCGGGGACGGCGTCAACGAGTTCGATCGAGGTCAGGATCGATCGGGCCTGCTTCCTTCGCCGGTACGAACCGGATCAGGTTCCGCGGGTCTGTGGCCTTGCCACACTCTCAGCGCTCGAGGCGCTCCCCGGAGGCGTATTCGATTGGCGTCAGCCTACCACGCGTGTCGCGCCGACCGGCGCGCCCGCACCGACCTGCGCGCGGAGCCAGCCGATGATCGCCTCGACGATCTCGGGGCCTTCGGGCTCGTTGTGCAGCTCGTGGCGGAGACCCGGGTACGTTCGACGCTCGACGCCAGGTGCACCCTCGAAGCCGGTCGACGCGTCCGACGGGACCAGACCGTCGTCCAGACCGTGGAGGACGAGGGTCGGGATCCCGAGCCCCTGGGGAGCCGCGGCCCGCACCCGATCCTGCTCCGCGAACGCCGCGGCCCCCATCCGGGTCGTGCTGGTCTTGACGCAGAGCGGGTCGGCGGCGGTCTTCGCGGCTACGGCGGGGTCGCGCGAGATCGTCTTCGGGTCGATGCCGTTGGGGATGCTCAGCGTCGGCAGCACGCGGCTCGCGACCTTGGCCAGCGTGTGCTTCCAGCCCGCCAGCGTGTCATCGAGACCCGGCGACGAGAGCACCGCGAGGTCGGGCTTGGGCCGCGGGGACAGGCAGTACCCCGCCACGATCAGGCCGCCCATCGAGTGCCCGTACAGCACCACGGGTCGCCCGCCGGCCGCGCCACGCACGGCCGCCAGCCGCTCCCCGAGGTCGTCGTGGAACTGGCTCCAGCGCTCGACATCGCCGCGTCGTCCGTCCGAGCCGCCCTGGCCGCGGTGGTCATATGCGTGCACGTCCAGGCCGGCCGCCGCCATCTGGTCGCCGACGTGCTCGTAGCGGCCGGAGTGTTCGCCCAGACCGTGGACCAGCACGACCGAGGCCCACGGCGCGCCCGCCCAGGCACCGCCCGCCTCGGCTTCGTCCGCCGGCCAGTGTCGGGTGAGGAGTCCCGTGCCGTCGGCGGTGGTGGAACGGCCCACGATGGATGGCATATCGATGCGTACCATACCGGGCCATGGGTGTCGGGGACGGCTGGGTGGAACTGGGCGATCGGTTCTTCGTACGCCGCTACGCGTTCTACGACCAGAACATCGGGGTCGTGCTGGGGCGCGGCGGCGCGCTCGTCATCGACACTCGGTCCACGCATGTCCAGGCGCGCGAGATCATCGATGACCTGCGCGAGCTGACCCGCGATCCGGTGACGGTGGTCGTGGACACGCACGGGCACTTCGATCACGCCTACGGCAACCACGTCTTCCGACCCGCGACGATCTGGGGGCAGGCCGGTTGCGTCCCGTTCATGGCCCGGACCGGCGAGCAGCGACGGGCCACGATCGCCGCCTCGGAACCCGAGCTGGCCGCGGATCTGCCCGAGGTGGTGATCGATCCGCCCGATCGCACGTTCGAGGACGCGGCCACGATCGAGGTCGGCGGCCGCGCCGTCGAGTTGCGCTTCCTGGGTCGCGGCCACACCGACCACGACGCGGTGATCACCGTCCCCGGCACGGACGTGGTCTGGGCGGGCGACCTCCTCGAGGGCGGCGCGATGCCGTTCTTCAACGACGGGTTTCCGATCGATTGGCCGGCGACCGCGGCGGCGCTCGCCGGGCTCATCGACCCCGAGCGAGGCGTCGTCGTCCCCGGGCACGGCGACCACGCCGGCCGCTGGTTCGCCGAGGCCCACGTCACGTGGCTCACCGCGCTGGCCGAGCTCGCCCGGAAGGTCCACGCCGGGGAGATCACCATCGACGACGCGATCGCGGCCCACCCCTTCCCCGAGCAGCCGGCCGAGGAAGCGCGCGGACCGTTCAAGCGGGCGATCGCCCAACTGGAAGGGACCCTCTGGTGACGGATCGAGCCTTCGACGCACGGATCATCGAACGCGACGCGCAGCCCACCATCGCCATCCGGATCCAGGCCCCGATGGCGGACCTGGACATGGGCGAGATCTACGGTCGCGAGCTTCCCCGGCTCTTCACGCGGATGCAGGAACTGAGCGGCGAGATGACGGGAGCCCCGTACGGGCGGTACTTCGCATGGGGCGGCGACGAGGTCGATGTGGAGATCGGGCTGGTGCTCGCCCGACCCCTTGAGGCGCTGCGATCGCTCGGCGACGTGCCGGCGGGCGAGATCGGCGGATCGGTGCTGCCCGGCGGCCCCGCCGCGATCGCCACCCACTGGGGTCCCTACGACGGACTCCCGGCGACCTATGGCGGCCTCCACGACTGGATCCACGCGCAGGGTCGCGAGGACACGCTGGGGCCGTGGGAGTCCTACGTGACCGACCCGGACACCGTGACCGATCCGGCCGACCTGCGGACCGAGGTGTGCTACCCGCTCGCCTGACCGACGCGGACGACCCAACGGCCACGCGCGGCGCCGGCCACGATCCCATCGAGGGCGGGCTCGAGCGTGTCGAGCGTCACCTCGTGGCAGTGCTGGCCCAGCGCCCGCGGCCGCAGATCCGTGGCCAGGCGATCCCAGATGTGGCGGCGGCGCGCGATGGGAACATTGACCGAGTCCATGCCCAGCAGGGCCACGCCGCGAAGGATGAAGGGGAAGACCGTCGTCTCCAGCCTGGGGCCGCCGGCGTTGCCGCTCGATGCGACCGCGGCGCCCGTCTTGAGCGTCCGCAGCACGTACGGGAGCGTGGCGCCACCCACCGCGTCCACGGCGCCCGCCCATCGTTCCGATTCGAGCGGCTTGCCCTCGGCGGTCACCTCGTCCCGTGTCAGGATCCCGGCAGCGCCGAGTGCGGTGAGTCGCTCGGCCTCGTCGGGCTTGCCGGTCGCCGCCCAGACCTCGTAGCCCCGGTCCGCGAGGATCGCCAGGGCCGTGCCGCCCACGCCACCACTGGCGCCCGTCACCAGGACCGGTCCGTCGTCCGGGCTCAGACCCCGTTCCTCCAGGGCGACCACGGACATGCCGGCCGTGAACCCCGCCGTCCCGATCGCCATCGCATCGCGCGGGCTCAGGCCGGGCGCCAGCGGCACGACCCAACCCGCAGGCACGCGCTGGTACTCGGCGTATCCGCCGTGCCGTGAGACCCCCAGCTCGTAGCCGTGGGCCAGGACGAGTGACCCGACCGCGATCGCCGGGTCGTGGCTCGCAACCACTTCGCCCGCGAGATCGATTCCCGGGATCAGCGGACTGATCCGGGCGACCTTGCCATCGATCCTGGTCGCGAGCCCGTCCTTGTAGTTGACGCTGGACCACCCGACCCGGATCTCGACCTCGCCCGCCGGAAGGTCCGCCTCCGCGAACGTCCTGACGCCGCGTTCCAGCGCCGGGGCACCATCGGCACCCTCGACCTTCTCGGCGACGTAGGCGCGGAACGCGGCAGGGATGGCGGTCACGGGCCAAGCGTAGCGCGGCGGCGCATTGCAAGGACGCCTGGTCGCACCCGGTGGAGCCGAAACCGGGCCGCTAGATTGCGATTGGGTGGCGCCGGTTGACGACGTGCCTGCATCTCCGTCACCATCCCCGGGCGATGACGCACACCCGAAGCTCCTGGAACATGTGTATGCGCTGGCGGCCCCGTCGTGCGGAGGATGGGGTCTGAGGTCACGCGCTACCAGATGACGTAGGAGCGGGACCGCAGACACTGGTCCCGGGGCCGCGGACTCCACATCGGAGCCGCGGCTTTTCGTTTGTCCTCCGAACACAACACGACGGGTGCCGCCGGACCGCTCACCGGGACCGCCGCCGCCCCCACCCCCCCCCCCCCCCCCCCCCCCCAAGGGAACCAAACACCAGGCCCCAAACGCGCCCCCCACCGTGCCCCC
>CAYVJP010000194.1:0-5202 GCA_964451745.1 uncultured Anaerolineaceae bacterium
CGAAGGTGCTCCGGCAGCAGCGGGACGTGGTCACCGAACGGACGGCCGCCGGACTACCTGCCGAGCGCGCGGTCGAGGGGCTGCGCGCCCTGGGCGAATCGCTCCAAGCCCCCGAGAAGTCGAAGGAGAAGGCAGACGTGCTGCACGCCATCTACGAGCGGATCACCGTCACAGGGAGGACGATCGTGTCGATCAGGCTGACGCCGTCGGCCTACGCGCACGGTTTGGCGTTGGCACTGCCCGCAAAGGTTGACCTGGCGCGCCCGACAGGTGTTGGGCGCGCGATAACAGCCTACGACATGCCCATCGAGGGCCGCGATGAGTGGCTCGCCGCGGTGAGGCGACTGGCATGAGGGATGGGTACCTGCGCGGTGAACTGCCCGTAACGCGGACTCCACGTCAGGTCGACGTGCTCGCCGCCTTTGTCGCCAGCGGTGGCTCCGTGCCAGATGCAGCCGAGCGCGTCGGCATTCGGCCGAGCACCGCGAAACGTCACCTGGCAGACCTCCGTGCGCGATCGGGCCTCACGACTGAGCAGCTCATCTACCGTGGGCGGGCGGAGGGGTGGCTCGTCGTCCCGAGTCTAGAGCCGGGGTGAGCGCCAAGTCGCCGTAGCCCTGGCGGTTGCCCGTTCCAGTCGCGCCTACGACCCGACGGAGCGAGGGGCGTACATGATCACCGCCACCCCGACGAGGCAGATCGCGGCGCCCAGCAGGTCCCAGCGATCGGGCCGGAAGCCGTCGACGACCACGCCCCAGGCGAGTGACCCGGCGACGAAGATGCCGCCGTACGCCGCGAGGATGCGGCCGAAGTGCGGGTCGGGCTGGAAGGTCGCCACGAAGCCGTAGGCGGCCAGCGCCATGATGCCGAGCCCGATGAAGACGACGCCTCGATCCTCGCGGACGCCCTGCCAGACCAACCAGGCACCGCCGATCTCCGCCAGCGCGGCGATGACGAACAACCCGATCGACTGAACGATGTGCACCTACGGATTGTCGCTCGCGGCGGCCTCGCGCTTGCGCTTAGTGCGCCGGGCGACGTGCGCGGCAGCACCGGTGCCCGCGGCCACGACCCCCGCGACCGCGACCACGGGACCGGCCGCGACGATGAGCGGCAGGCAGCACACGACGCACGCGCCGGCGACGACCGCCACGGCCGTGCGGTCAGTCTTGGACATTGGTCATTTCCACGAATGGGAGCGGGCAGCCGAGCCCGCAGGAACAGTCGGTGAGCGAGTCGCATTCCGCGTCGACGACCGCGGTCAGGTCGGCGCGCATGGCCTGCAGCGCGGCGATGCGGGCATCGATCTCGACGACTTTCGCCTTCGCGCGAGTGTGCAGCTCCCCCGTGGCGCGCCGGTGCGCGGAGAGGTCGAACATCTCCTGGATCTCGGCGAGCGTGAACCCCAGCCGCTGCGCGGCCTTGATGATCCGGACGCGCCGGACGTCCTCCTCGTCGTACTCGCGCTGGCCGGAGTGGCGGCGGAAGGGAGGCACGACGAGGCCCCGGCGCTCGTAGTAGCGGAGGGTCTGGATGTTGACCCCCGCCGACCGCGCGACCTCCCCGATCCGCAAGCCGTCGGTCACGCTGGCCGACCCGCCGTCCGGGCGATCCACTCGATCCCTTCGAGGGTGGCACCAGCGCCCTCGGGCGCGACGATCTCGAGGGTCACCCGCTCAGGCTCCGACTCGATCTCGAACCCCAGGAACGCGCAGCAGCCCTTCTCCTCGACCGCCCAGGCACTGGCCTTGGCCTCGAGCTCGGCGTCGCCATCGCGGCGGATGCGGATCCGCAATCGGTCGCCCGTGCGCGAGACCTCCTCGAGGCGATCGCCGACGAAGTCGCCGAACATGTTCAATCGCTCGCCGGCTTCCCGGATCGGCAGCGTGCAGGCGACAGTGGCAGTCGGGTCGACGGTGCTCAGGACAGTCATCACATGCTCCATCTCGTGGACACCGATCTCGATGCCTCGACGCGACGGTAACCCTGTACCTGAGTATAGATGTCAACCCCGACGGCAGAACCCCATTCACTCAGCCCGGGCGGCCTTTGCGAACAAGCCACCCATCACGCGATTTGTCGTCGGGAAGGGATGGATCGTGTCGGCCAGGACGTCGATCGATGTCCCGGTCTTGATCGCCAGCACCGCCTCGCCGATCGCCTCGGCTGCCCCAGGCGCGGCGATGAACGCGCCGAGCAGGACCCGTTCGCGGCGGTCGACGACGATCGTCACGTGGCCGGCCGCCTCCGCGATGTAGCCGGGTGCGCTGGTGGCGTAGTCGGCCGTCTCCTCGAATGCGTCGAGGCCCCGCTCGATCGCCTCCTCGAGCTGCAGCCCGACGCCCGCGGTCTGCGGATCGGTGTAGGTGGCGTGGGGGATCGCCGAATGGTCGGGTCGGACGTCCTCGCCCAGTGCGATCCGGGCCGCCATCTCGCCCTGATAGACGGCGAGGTGGGTGTGCATCTCGGGTCCCGCCGGATCCCCGGCCACGTAGACCGAGTCGGCGATCCGCAGGCGGTCGTCCGGATGCAGCTGCCCGCCATCGAACCGCACCCCGACCGTCTCGAGTCCGAGGCCTTCGAGAGGATAAGTTCGCCCCACCGACAGGAGGATCTCGTGGCCGTCGGCCCTGGTTCCGTCCGAGAGCTCAACGGTGTGGGCGCCATGGCCCCCCGCTCCGGGCCGGACGCGGATCGCCCGGACGCCCGTTCGGATCTCGACGCCGTCGCGACGGAACGCGGCCTCGAGGGTCGCCGAGCTGCGCGGATGGTCCTTGGGGTTGATCCGCTCGTGGGGCGACACGAGCACGGTAGGGACGCCGTAGCGGGCATAGACCTGCGACATCTCGACCCCGGTCGGACCGGCGCCGAGCACGACCAGGCTCCGTGGCAGCTCGCGGGCAGTGGTTGCCTGGCGGTTCGTCCAGGGCGTGATCTGGTCCAGGCCCTCGATGTCGTCCGGGATCGTCGCGTTGGAGCCGACCGCGACCAGCACGGCCTTCGCGTGGAGCGCCTGCTCACCGTCGGCGGTGCGAACGATGACCCGGCCCGGGCCAGCAAGCCGGCCTTCGCCCCGGATCACGGTCGCGCCGGCCTTCTCCAGGTCGGTCACGTGACCGCTGTCGTCGGGCCAGTCGCGGGGTCGCTCGCGGACGATCATCCAGTCACGGAAGTCCGAGGCGCGCGACCACGCATAGTCGCCACCACCGGCATGGATCGCGGCAGCGTGGAGCAGTGCCTTCGACGGCATGCAGGCCCAATAGGGACACGAGCCACCGAACAACTCGCGGTCGATGATCGCGACACTGGCGCCGCGCGCCCGCGCGAGGTGGGCGGCGGCCTGGCCGGCCTCGCCCGCGCCGATGATCACCAGATCGAAGGATTCGGTCATCACATCACTCCGCGCAGCACGACAGCTTGGTCACGTCGCGGCTGAAAGCCTGGGCCCCGATCTTGAGGGCCTCGCTCATCGTCGGGTAGACGTGGATCAGGTCGACGAAGTCGGGCAGGCCGGCCTTGAACTTCATCGCCATCGCCGCCTCGTGGATGATCTCGGGCGCCGACTCGCCGATGACGTGGACCCCGAGGACCCGCTCGTCGATCGTGGAGGCGATGAACTTCACGAAGCCGGTCGTTCGATGGACGGCCCCGGCTCGCGGGACGTACATGAGCGGCGTCGTGGCCGCCACCGCGGGGTAGTGGCGAGCGCGGACCTCGGCCTCGGTCTCGCCCACGACCGCGATCGGCGGGTCCGTGAAGATCGCCCGCGGGATGACGCTGCCGTCAAAGGCCCTGCCGGCGTCGGCGAAGGCGTTGTCGGCAACGATCCGGCCCTGGCGGGCGCCGACCGGGGTCGCCATCTGTGAGCGGTGCTGGCGGCCGATGATGTCGCCTGCCGCCCAGATGTGCGGCTGGCTCGCGCGCAGTTGGGCATCGACAGTGACGAAACCGGCATGGTCGGTGGTGACGCCGGCTGCCTCGAGGTTGAGCGTGTCGGTGTTCGGAGTCCGGCCGGTGGCCACGAGGAGGCGATCAGCCCGGACGAGCCGCCCAGCGCTTGCCTGCTCGATCGAAAGCTCCACGCCGCCCGAATCGCCGCGGACGTGGTCGACGCGTGCGTGGGCGAGGATCTCGATCCCCTCGGCGGTGAACACCTCCGCGAGGGTGCGACCGAGGTCCGGCTCGTACCCTGAGAGGAGCCCGGATCGGGCCACGATCGTGACCCGGCTGCCCAGGCGGCTGAACATCTGGGCCAGCTCGACGGCGACGTAGCCGCCGCCGAGGACGACGAGTGACGCGGGCAGCTCGGTCAACCGGCCCACTTCGTCAGCGTCGAGCAGGTCGCTCGTGAGGTAGGGGGTGTCCGCGAGGCCCGGGATCACCGGGATCGTCGGGCGACTGCCGGTGGCAACGAGGATCCGGTCGCCGGTCACCTGCCGGTCGCCGACCTGGACGGTGTGCGGGTCGACGAACGCGGCATCGCCCTCGATGAGCTCGAGGTCGGTGAGGCCGTCGGCGACGCTGGCGTACTTCTTGGCGCGGTAGTCGCGGACGACATCGTCCTTCTGGGCGACGAGCGCGGCGAAGTCCACGCCGACCGTCCCCGGCGTCAGACCCGCGTAGCGGGGGTGCGCGGCCTCGTGGACGATGCGGGCCGCCTCGATCAGGTTCTTGGACGGCAGACAGCCGCGGTTCGCACAGGTGCCGCCGAGCGTCCGGCGCTCGACCATCGCCACGCGGGCGCCGAGGTCCGCCGCCCGGATCGCGGCGGCGAAGGCCGTGGACCCCGAGCCGAGGATCAGGAAGTCGAAGGCGTCACTCACCAGTCGCCGCCCGGCGCCGACGCTCGAAGGCGTTGTACTGCCCTGTGGCGCGCACGGCCGTCGCTAGGGCCGACGCCTCGACGTCCGGCCGTGCGGCCACGACCGCGCTCCGCTTGGCGAGGTCGACCGTGGCCGCCTCGACGCCCGGGACGGACTCGAGCGCCTCGGTGACGTGGACGACGCAGTCGTCACAGGTCATCCCTCCGACGCCGAGGTCGATGTACACGATGGGCTGTTGTTCGGTCATGTAAGGTCTCCTGTCTCTGACGAAATTGAAGCTCGATACCGGCTCAGCGCACGAGAGCCTGAATCCAGTACGCGGTTAGGTAGAGGCCGACGGCCGCCAGCGCGAGCGCACCCGCCTGCTCGACCCAGGGCA
>CAYVJP010000195.1:0-514 GCA_964451745.1 uncultured Anaerolineaceae bacterium
CGAGACGATCGATGCGGCGCTCGCGCGCTACCGATCCGCCCTGGCGCGCGACGCCGAGGCACCATCCGTGCCGCGTGACGAGCTGCGCATCGTCCGGGCGCCGTCGCCGCTCCGTCTCGTCGACGTCGAGGACGCCCGCTCCATCGCGCGCCGGTTCGTCGTGTCGGCGATGAGCGTCGGCGCGCTCTCGCCCGAGGCCCACCAGGCGCTGACGATCGGGATCCAGCGAGCGGGCGGATCCGCGAACACGGGCGAGGGTGGCGAGGATCCTGCCTGGTACCTGCCCGGCCCCGATGGCCGTCGCCGCGACGCCCGAATCAAGCAGGTCGCCTCGGCGCGGTTCGGCGTGACCGCGACCTACCTTGCCCGGGCGGACCAGCTCGAGATCAAGATCTCGCAGGGATCCAAGCCGGGCGAGGGTGGCCAGCTGCCGGGTCGCAAGGCGACGGCCTATATCGCCGCGCTCCGTCGGGCGCGTGCTCATCGGGGAAAGCGGCCCCGCGGTGGCTGAGCG
>CAYVJP010000195.1:524-1648 GCA_964451745.1 uncultured Anaerolineaceae bacterium
TCGCCGCCGCCGCATCACGACATCTACTCCATCGAGGATCTCGCCCAGCTCATCGCGGATCTGCATGCCATCAACCCGACCGCCCGGATCGGCGTCAAGCTCGTCGCCGGGCGCGGGGTCGGGACGATCGCCGCCGGTGTCGCCAAGGCCGGGGCCACGTACATCCACCTCTCGGGGCATGCCGGCGGCACGGGTGCCTCCCCGCTCTCGTCGATCAAGCACGTCGGCGCCCCGTGGGAGCTGGGACTCGCGGAGGTCCACCAAACCCTCCTGCGCAACGACCTGCGCGACCGCGTCGCCCTGCGGACCGACGGTGGCCTCCAGACGGGTCGCGACCTGCTCGTCGCCGCGCTCCTGGGGGCGGAGGAGTTCGCGTTCGGGACCGCGGCGCTGGTCGCGGTCGGGTGCGACATGGCCCGCCAGTGCCACCTGGATACGTGCCCGACGGGCATCGCCACCCAGCGCGAGGATCTGCGGGCCAAGTTCACCGGGACGCCCGAGATGGTCGAGCGGTTCTTCCTTGCCGTCGCCGAGGACCTGCGCCGCGAGTTGGCGGCGATCGGGGCTCGATCGGTCGGTGCCGTCATCGGCGAAAGCCGGCGGACGCTCCGACCGTCGGGTGCCGCGCGTCAGGAGCTCGCGCCGGTGGTGGGCGCTCCGGCCTGGACTGCCGATGCCGTGCGCCGGGCGGACCCGACGCTTCCGGCGCGGACGGTCCGGCATGCGCCCGCGTCCCCGCTGGAAGCCCGCGTGGCAGCCGCCTTCCGCGACCAGGGCCCCGTCACCGCGTCCGGGCTGCGGCTCTCGACCGCGGATCGCTCCTTCGGGGCCGGGCTGACCGGCGCGCTGGAACGCGGCGAGCTTCGAGGGCCGGTACGCCTGGAGCTTCGCGGCGCGGCGGGCCAGTCCTTCGGGGCGTTCGCCGGCCCGGGGGTGGACCTGACCCTGGTCGGGCAGGCCAATGACTACGTGGGCAAGGGCCTGTCCGGTGGGCGCGTCACGATCCTGCCCGAGCCGGACCTTGCGGCGGACCCGTCCGGCGAAGCCATCGCCGGCAATACGATCCTGTACGGCGCGACCGGTGGTCGCCTGCACCTCGTGGGTCGCGCGGGGATGCGCTTCGC
>CAYVJP010000195.1:1658-5201 GCA_964451745.1 uncultured Anaerolineaceae bacterium
CGTCGAGGGAATCGGTCCGCACGGTTGCGAGTACATGACCGGCGGCACGGTCGTCGTCCTGGGTCCGGTCGGGGCCAACTTCGGAGCCGGGATGACCGGCGGTCGGGCGTTCCTCTACGACCCGAGCGGCCGCCACGCCGCGGCGCTCAACACGGCCAGCGTCGTGGCGACGCGACTCTCGGCGATCCTTCACGAGCGTGCCGATGGCCCCGAGCGCAACACCCAGTTGCGGAGCCTGCTGGAGGACCATCGGTCGGCCGGATCCGGGCTGGCCGCCCGGCTCCTGGAGCTCGACGACCTGCCCGCGACCTTCTGGGTGGTGGAGCCGGTCGCGCTGCCCACGGCCGTCGAAACGGTACCGGCCGAGCAACCGACCCCCACGACGGCGTCCGTGACGCCGCTGCGGATCGATCTGCCGGCGCTGGATTCGACGCAGCCGCTGGTCTAGTCCGCCCGGGGCGATCAGCGCGCCAGCGCGCGTTCCGCCTGGGCCAGGTGGAATCGATCGTGTCCCGCCGACAGCCGTCGGATCAGGTCGAACGACTCGGGCCCCCGTTCGCGATGGATCCCCACGCGGTCGTGGTCGGCGGCCGTGGTCCGGATCCACAGGCGGACATTCGCCGACCGCAGCACGGCGAATTGGGCGATGAGGTCGTCGGGGTCGTCATCGCGATGGGCCAGACGCTCGACCCAGCGATCCTGGTCGTACCCGACGATGTCGGGTTCATCCTCGGCCACGATCCAGCGGATGCGGGCGCTCGTCACCAGCTCCGAATCAAGCAGATGCCCGAGGCACTCGATGACCGACCACTCGGTCGGGGTCGGGCGGTCGCGCAATCGGGTCCCGGCGGCGACGACGAGGTCACGCATCCGGTCTGCGGTCGTGGTGGCCACCGCCTCGGGATCGTCGGCGCCGAGCAGGCCAAGGAGCAGCCGACGGTAGGCATCCGGCTCGCTCACGGGATCGATCGGGTCATCCCCGCGGAAGGCGTCAGCGGCCATCGGATGGGGCCAGTCGTCGGGAGAGGTCGTCGGCGACGCATCCGTCGAGCCTGCGGACGGCTGCCGCACTGGCGAGGCTGAGCCGCGTCAGCGCCATGGCCGCCCGGTACCGGGCGGATCGGCGCCGCGCGCGCTGCAGGCGGCCGAGCTCCTCGGCGTGGATGCGATAGGGGTCGGGTCGGCGCTCGCGGGCCACGTCGAGCGCGTGGGCGGCGGCCAGCAGGTCGTGCATGGGTCGGTCGTCCTTCGATGGGGCGGATCGGATCCGCGCCGGTCAGCGGCGGTGGTCGTCGGCCAGGGCCGGGCGGGTGTCGACGCCCCAGCGCATCGCGGCGCCGGCGAAGAGGGTCAGGCCGCCGATGATCATCGTGGCGAAGAGCAGAACGTCCATGTCCAGGTCCTCCGTGTGCGTTGACCTCATGATGTATCGTGACTGGCATCATGGACAGGCCCACGAACGATCAACGTGATAGGTCCAGTACGGTCGGTCTGCTGGTCGAACTCGACGTGCGCCGCGGCCGCCAGCGTCGGTCGCTTCGCGAATCGCTGCGCGCCGCGATCCAGGACGGGCGACTGACCGCCGGGACCCGGCTGCCGGCGTCGCGCGCCCTGGCCGACGATCTGGGACTGTCGCGCGGCGTCGTCACCGACACGTACGACCAGCTCGCCTTGGAGGGTTATCTCGAGATCCGGCCGCGAACCGCGCCGGTGGTCGCGATGGTCCGCCCGCAGGACGTCTGCGCGCCGGAGCCCGCCGAGCCGACGTGGCGCTACGACTTCATCGCGACGACCCCCGATATCTCGCTGTTCCCGCGGGTCCCATGGCGACGTGCCCTCGACGCCGCACTCCGCGAGGCGCCCGACCTGGCACTCGACTACGGTGACCATCGCGGGCGCATCGAGCTGCGCGAGACGCTGGCGTCGTACCTCGGCCGCGTACGGGGCGTGCGCGTGGAGCCCGGGCGCATGGTCATCACCCAGGGGTTCAGCCAGGCGCTGGACCTGCTGTGCCGGACCCTTGCGGCACGCGGGGCGCGGACGATCGCGATGGAGAACCCATCGCTCGCCAACCTGTGGCTGACCGTCCGGTCGTGGGGCATGGATCTGGTGGGGGTGCCGATGGACGACGATGGGCCGCGGCTCGACGTCCTCGACCGCCTGCGACCCGACGCCTTCGTGGTCTCACCCGCCCATCAGTATCCGAGCGGCCAGGTGATGGCTCCCGAGCGACGCGCTGCCCTGGTCGACTGGGCCTGCGCGCGCGACCGGCTGATCATCGAGGACGACTACGACGCGGAGAACCGGTATGACCGGCTCCCCGTCGGGGCGCTCCAGGGCCTCGATCCCGAGCACGTGGTCCACGCCGGCACCGCCTCCAAGGTGCTCGCACCCGGCCTGCGGCTGGGGTGGCTGAGCCTGCCCGCGGGACTCGTCGGGCCGGTCATCGGGTTCAAGCACATCGCGGACTCGGGTTCGCCCACCATCGACCAGCTCGCGCTGGCCCACCTCATCGAGCGCGGCGACTACGAGCGCCAGGTGGCCCGATCCCGCCACGAGTATCGCGCCCGGCGCGATCGGCTCGTCGCCGCGCTTGCGCGTGAGCTGCCCGGGCTGGTGCCACGCGGCGTCGCCGCGGGCGTGCACGTCCTGCTGCCGCTCCCCGATGACGCGGACGACGTGGCCATCGCGACGGCCGCCGAGGCGCGCTCGATCAGCGTCCGGCCACTGTCGCCGACCTACCTCCCGGGCGCCGAGCGTGGGACCACTCCGCCTCGTGGCCTGATCCTGGGCTACGGGCGGCTGCCGGTCACCAGGATCGACGACGCCGTGGCCGCGCTGGCGGATGTGGTGCGCGCGGCGATGCCGGCCGCCGCTTCCCGCAGCTGACGATCGCGGACCGGGCGGGCGTGCGGACCCCGCAACCGGACCGCAACCGGGGCGACTCCGGCGCGATGCCGACGCGATGACGGCACGGGCCTACCCTGCGATCCATGATGGGGAAGCGTCACTCCGGAGCCTCGTCGACGCTGCCCGCCTCCAGCCCGTCCGCCCCGGCCAACGACAAGGTGACCCCCATGATCCACCCGTCCGACTCCGAGATCTCCCGCCCGAGCGCCGTCCGCGACGGGCAGAGCGCGCCCGTCACATGCGCGGCCTGCGGTTGCCGCCTCGCGCGGACCGGCGAGGCGTGGTTCCACTTCAACCCGATCGGCGGCCGCGACGCCCGGGGTTGCCGGATCGCCTGCGCGGATGCCGCCCACGACACCGCAGGGCGACCGGTTTCGCTGGCCGTCTGACCGCCCGACCCACCGGACCGCGGGCGGCAGTGCCGCCCGCGTCGTCATGTCCGGCTCAGTTCGGGGCAGGGGTCTCGTCCACGACGATCCGATAGCCCACGCCACGGACCGCGACCACGTGCGGACCACCGGCGTCCTCGACCTTGGCCCGCAGGCGAGCCAGGTGGGGCTTGAGCCAGAGCAGGTCCGGGTCGGTCTCGGCCGGCCAGCCGGCGCGGGCCAGCTGGAGGTGCGGCACGATGTC
>CAYVJP010000196.1:0-5131 GCA_964451745.1 uncultured Anaerolineaceae bacterium
GTCCCCGGACACGTGGGCGAGGATGCTCATCTCGATCTGCGAGTAGTCCGCGGCCAGCATGACTCGTTCGGGATCGCCGGCCCCGAACGCGCGTCGGATGCGGCGGCCAAGCTCGGTCCGGATGGGGATGTTCTGCAGATTGGGGTCCGACGACGAGAGGCGCCCGGTCGCGGCCACGGCCTGGTGGAAGGTCGTGTGGAGCCGTCCGTCGGCCGCCATCAAGGTCGGTAGCGCCTCCACGTAGGTCGAGCGCAGCTTCGTGTAGACGCGCCACTCGAGGAGCTTGTCCACCATCGGGTGGGCGGCGCGCAGGTCCTCGAGCACCGACGCGTCCGTCGAGTACCCGGTCTTCGTGCGCTTGCCCTTGGGCAGGTTCAGCTCATAGAAGAGCACCTGCTCGAGCTGCTTGGGACTGCCGAGGTTGAACTCGTGGCCGACGTCGGCATAGATGCCGGCCTCCAGCCGGTCGATCTCCGCGCGGAACTCGCGGTCGAGGATGGCCAGCGCGTCCAGGTCCAGGGCGACCCCGACGGCCTCCATCCGCGCCAGCACGGGGATGAGCGGCAGCTCGACCTCGCGGTACAACCGGTCGAGCTCCACGTCCGCGAGGCGCCGCTCGAGCGGCTCGCGCACGGCGAGCGCGGCGAGGGCCTCGGTCCCGGCCCGGGCGGTCGGGGGCAGCTCGGCGGCGGGGGGCAGGATCTGGTCGAGGTTCTCCGCCACGACGTCGGCGATGGTCTGGCTGCGCAGCGCCGCGTTGAGGACGTATGCGGCGACCTGCGTGTCGAAGGCGACGGGCAGCGGCGCCGATCCCTCTCGTTCGGCGAAGGCCGCCACGAGCACGGGCTTGACCTCGTGTCCCACGAGGGGCGTGCGACCGGTATCGAGGAGCCGGCGCAGCGCGGCGACCGCCTCGGGACCGTCCGCGGCGATCGTCCGGCCATCGGTCCCGGCCACCGCCATCGCGAGCGGCGTGCCTCGTCGGGGACGCGGGTCGTCGGCGATGAGCGCGACCCCGACCGCAGGCTGCGCCGAGAGCCACGGCCCCAGGTCATCGATCCGATCCGCGGAGCGGACCTCGATGCGGCCGGGATCGACGATAGCCGCCGCAAGGGCCGCGGGCAGGTCATCGATGGGTGGCGGCGCGATGGTCTCGCCGTCGGCGGGCGACTCGGGCTGCGCGCTCGACGACGGCGCCGACCCGCTGACGGCGTCGAAGTCCAGGCGGAGCTGGAGTTCCGTGCCGCCACCCGAGGCGCGAGCGTTCGAGCGTCCGGCGCCCCACCCTTCCGGGCGACCGGCGACCCGGGCCGCCGGCACGTACCCGCTCTGGGCCACGGAGCGCAGCCGGTCGGTCCGCTCCGCGGCGGTTTCTCCCGACATCGGGGGCAGCCGTTCGATGAGCGTCCGGAACTCGTACTCCCGGAAGAGGCGCACGACGGTGTCGCGGTCGTAGTCGCCGAGCCGTGCGGCCTCCAGATCGAACGTGATCGGGAGGTCGCGCACGATGGTCGAGAGGACACGACCCTGGTCGATCTGGGCGCGGTGGTCGCGCAGCTTCTCGCGCAGCTTCTCCGGGGTCACCTCGTCGAGGCGGGCGAACAGGGTGTCGAGATCGCCGAAGTCACGGATCAGCTTGGCCGCGGTCTTCTCCCCGACGCCCGGCACGCCGGGGATGTTGTCGGTCGGGTCGCCCTTGAGGGCCTTGTAGTCGATCATCTGGTCCGGCCGGAGCCCGAACCGCTCGTCGATCTTGGCGATGTCGTAGATGACCGTGTTCTCGACCCCCGATCGGGTGGTCATGAGCCGGACGCGCGGCGTCACGAGCTGAAGCATGTCGAGGTCGACCGTGACGACCGTGGTCTCGAGGTCATCGTTCGAGTCGAGCTGCTTGGTGATGGTCCCGATGACGTCGTCGGCCTCGTAGCCCTGCATCTCGTACACGGGGATGCGCAGCGCCTTGACGACCTCGCGGACCTTGGGGAACTGGTCTCGGAGGTCGTCGGGCATCTTCTGGCGCGTCGCCTTGTACTCCGCGAACTGCTCGTGCCGGAACGTCGGGCCGGGCAGGTCGAACGAGACCGCGAGGTACTCCGGATCCAGGTCCTGGATGCCGCGCAGGACGATGCTGGCGAAGCCGAAGACGCCGTTCACGAGCTCGCCCTTCGAGGTCGTGAGGGGCGGCAGGGCGAAGTATCCGCGGTAGACCAGCCCGTAGCCGTCGAGCAGCATCAGGCGCGTGGTGGGCATGGCCGAAGTGTACGCGGCGCACCGTCAGTGACGGTCGTCCCCCGGCGCTGCGCGGGCAGTCGGGCCGCCGGACGGCCCGAACGGACGGGCCTTAGCCGTCCCCGAAGCGGCGGGCGGTCCAGCGCAGGCCGAACAGGCCGAGCCCGATGATCAGGAGGATGCCTGCCAGAACGACCAGGGTCGAGAGGCCGGACGCGTCATCGCGGATGGCCGATGCATCGGCGGTGTCATCGCCGGTGTCGGTGCGGGAGCCCGGATCGGCACTCTTGGCGTCGCCTTGGTCGGAGCCCGAGAACACCCCGTCCCCGTACCCTTCACCGCCGGCCTCGAGATCCGGATCCTCCGGCGCCGCCGACATATCGATCGCGGAGGTCGCTCCGGCCGCGGGGACTTCCCCGGGTGCACCGGCCTGGGGGGCCGCCGACGGAGCGCCGGATGCCGCCATCTCGCCGACCGCCGGAGCCTGGCTGGTGACCGAAGGTGCCGCACCCGTCGCGCCACCGCTGGGCAGGGCACCCGGGACGGTGGCCACGAGGAGACCGGCGAGACCGAGCGTGGTGAAGCCGAGGGCGAGCGGGCGGGAGATGACGTCACGCGACGTCCCGATGGCACCCAGCCAGCGTCGCCAGGCCGGGCCACGCAGGCGGTCCGCGTCGGCCTGGGTCAGGGTGTAGGTGCGGGGACGGCTCGGCAGCGCGGCACTCGGGACCGCGGCGGCCAGGGCGACGAGCTCGGTGTGCAGGGTCCGGCACTCGGGGCAGCTCGCGAGTGCGGGCGGGAGCTGGCCGGCGCGATCGGCCGCCTCGGCGACCAGCAGGAGATCGTGGTCGGCGTGCGGGAGGCGTGTGGAACGTGGATCGGTCATGTCGTGGGTCAGACGGGAGCGCCGGACGGTCGGTTCCCGCGACCGGGCATCGGGGATCGCCGGAGCATCATGTGGTGCGCCCCCGCACCGCCACGCGACGCACCCCGAACAGGCCCAGGCCGGCGATGATCAGGACCACGGAACCGACGAGCAGCGTGTTCACCGGCGCCGCCGCTTGCCGGTCTTCCTGTGTGACCGTCGACCCTGTCCCACCGCCGGTCGCCGCCCCGTCGCCGGGCGCACCCGCAACGTCCGTAGGACCACTCGGCGCGGCCGGAGCCGCCACCTGGAGCGATTCGTAGCGCTCCGGTGCCGCACCCGTCGCGCCACCGCTGGGCAGGGCACCCGGGACGGTGGCCACGAGGAGACCGGCGAGACCGAGCGTGGTGAAGCCGAGGGCGAGCGGGCGGGAGATGACGTCACGCGACGTCCCGATGGCACCCAGCCAGCGTCGCCAGGCCGGGCCACGCAGGCGGTCCGCGTCGGCCTGGGTCAGGGTGTAGGTGCGGGGACGGCTCGGCAGCGCGGCACTCGGGACCGCGGCGGCCAGGGCGACGAGCTCGGTGTGCAGGGTCCGGCACTCGGGGCAGCTCGCGAGTGCGGGCGGGAGCTGGCCGGCGCGATCGGCCGCCTCGGCGACCAGCAGGAGATCGTGGTCGGCGTGGTCGTGGGGTCTCACGGTCGCCGGTCCGTCAGCCACGGAAGAGCTCCATCCGGTCTTCCATCAGGCCGCGCAGCGCAAGCCGGCCACGATGGATCCGGGACTTGACCGTCCCAAGGGAGACGCCGGTCATGTCGGCGATCTCGCCGTAGTCGTAGCCCTCCACGTCGTACAGGACGATGGCGGTCCGCTGGTCATCGGTGATCTGCGTCAGCGCCTCGGCGATGGCGCGGCTGCGTTCCGCGTGGACGGCGATGCGCTCCGGGTCGGCCTCGACGCCGGTCGGCGGCTGCCAGCTCTCGTCGTCGAGCTCGGGATACGGCTGGACGGGCCGCCGCTTGCGCGCACGCTGGGTGTCCATCGCCGCGTTGACGCAGATCCGGTTGAGCCAGGACTTGACGCTCCCGCCACGAAACCCGCGCAGGTTGCGATAGGCGGAGAAGAACGCCTCCTGCACGCAGTCCGACGCCTGGTCGCGATCGGGCACCATGCGCACGACGAGCGCGAACAACTGGTCCTGGTACAGCAGAACCAGGTCGTTGAATGCATCGAGGTCGCCATCGCGGGCTCGCTCGAGCAGGATGAGGTCGCGGCGCTGGACGGGGTCGTCGGTGACCGTCGTCGAGCGAAGGTCCTCCACGGTCGGTGGGTCCCTCCGGACGGCGATGAAGGCGGTCGAGAAGCTCGGCGAGTCTAGCATCGTCGCCCCGGCAGACGCCCCGGGCGCCGGGGCGGTTCCGCGTTGGCCGCCCGATCCGGCGTAGTACGACAAGCCAGGCACCGAGATCGCCCCGGGGCTGAAGGTCGGCGACGTGCTCACGGGCGCGAACGCCGACACCGCGAAGGATCTCCTGCCGCCCGAGGTCTACTCGCATTTCAAGAAGGACGAGTACCAGAACCCGATCGACTCGTGGCCCGAAGGGCTCATCATCTGGGACAAGACCTTCGAGGAGTCCACCAAGCAGAACGACGGCAAGTACGTCGTCGACCCGAAGACCAACACCGTGCTCGAGAAGGCGAGCGGCCAGGTCCCGGAGTACGTCTACGGGCACCCGTTCCCCAAGATCGCGCCCGACGACCCGCAGGCCGGCATCAAGGCGGTGTGGAACCAGTTCCACAACTACTGGAACACCGGCAGCTACAACTTCAACGCGCTCATCGTCTGGGTGGCGCCCGACGGCGTGGACCGGCAGTCGCTCCAGGACGTCTACTGGCGCTACTACGAGAGCCAGGCGCCGCGGTACCGGATCCCCAATCCGCAGAACTACAGCTGGCAGTCGCTCGCCGTCTCGAAGACGCCCGCCGACCTCCAGGGCACCGCCGCGCTCGTCTACCGCTACCGCGATCCCGCGAAG
>CAYVJP010000197.1:0-5127 GCA_964451745.1 uncultured Anaerolineaceae bacterium
CGGCCGCTGCATATCGGACTGACCGGCCCCATCGGGTGCGGGAAATCGACGATCGCGCGCTCGCTCGGGGAGCGACCCGGCATCGTCGTGGTGGATGCCGACATCGTGGCCCGCGAGGTCCTGGAACCAGGGACCGCCGAGCTGCATGCGGTCTTTCGACGGTTCGGTGACGACCTGCGTCGTCCGGACGGTTCGCTGGACCGCGCTGCGCTGGGGCGGATCGTCTTCGCGGATCCGGACGCGCTGCGCGCCCTGGAGTCGATCGTGCATCCGGCGGTCCGCCCTCGGATCCTCGAGGCCTTCGATGCGGCCGCGCAGGCGGGCGCCCGGGCCGTGGTCGTGGAGGCCATCAAGCTCGTCGAGGGTGGTCTCGCGACCCTGTGCGACGAGATCTGGCTGGTGACCTGCGATCCCGCGTCACAACGGGACCGGCTCGAGGAGCGCGGGATGCTGCGCCACGATGCGTCCGCCCGGGTCGCGGCACAGGCGGCCCTCTCGGCCGGGGACGTGCGGGTCGCGACGCGCACGCTCCGGACGGACGGCCCACTGGAGGCCACGCTCGATCAGGCGGACGCGTTCCTGGCTGCCGCCCTCGCCACCGCCCCCGACGATCGCCGGGCCGACGACGCCTAGTTGGACCCGATCGAGGGGGCGGGGGTGGGGCTCGGCTCGGACGATGGACTCGGGCTCGGTTCCGCCGACGGCGTCGCCGTCACGATCGGGCCGGCACCCGGGGGATACACCTCCGGCAAGGGCAGTCCGTAGCGCTCGATGATGCGGTTCGTGGTCGTCCCGAGGCCGGACACGTCCACGGCGCGAAGATCCTGCGGCGGGCGCACGAGCAGCGTGAAGCTCGCGACGCCGCTCGCCTGGAAGTGGCCGAGCTCCTCGGCGACGTCGATGGTCGCCTTGACGATGTAGGTCGTCGCCGTCTTGGCCAGGACGACCATGTCCTGGTAGACGACCTTGGTCACGCGGTCGGAGTAGTAGCGACCCTCCTCGACCAGCGCTTCCGGCAGGGTGATCTGGGCAGTGACGACGACATCCACCGCCTGGCCGACCTCGACCAACCCGCCGACCGCGCGGTCGTCGGGGACCGTGATCGCGATGGCGCGCCAGACCGGCGAATCCGGCGTCACCGATTCCTCGGGGCCGAGGATCGAGAACTGCGACCCCTGGGTCTGTCCGGCGAGCAGGTTGGCGAAGACGGGCTGTCCGTTGAGGATGGGCACGCTCGTGATGAGCCCGAGGACGGCGGCGGGATCGGTGAAGACGCCGGACGCCGTGGTGCCGTCGAGCGGGACCTCACGCAGGGTGATGTCGGCGGCTTCGAGCGCGACCCGGGCCGGGATGTCCCGCGCTGCCACCACGATCGTCTGGCGCTGGCCGCCGGCCAGCTGCGCCTGCTGCTGGGCCTGGTTCACGAGGAAGAACGCGGCCGCCCCGGCGACCATCGCCAGGAGGATGCCGATGAAGACCACGAATCGACTGCGCCGCGCCGGATCGCGGTACTCCATTTCCATGTGCGAACGGACCTCCTGGAACGGACGGGCGACCTCGATCGGCCGCAGGCGGCGGCGACGGGATGTCGTGGCGATTGTCCGCCGGGTGCCCGCGGGCACCAACTCGCCGGAAGTACTGGCGGACCGACTCCTTGGGGTTCAGCGCGGTCTACGACGACCGTTCAGGGGAGCACCAGATGGACCGGGTTCCCCCGGATCGAGACCCGCCAGGTCGTCGAGTCCGTGGCGGTCGAGTTGAACGTGTACGCGATCTTCCACCAGCCCCCCTGGGTCCCGGCCGGTTCACCCGGCGGCAGGGGCGCGTCGTAGGTCTTGGGAAGCGGGATCGTCAGCGTCAACCACGAGTTGTTGTAGCGGCTCGTGCCGCTCTGGACCGTGGTGATGCTGGTGACGTTCGTCCCGCTCCGCGATCCCGTCGCGTTGGCGTCCGCGGTGTAGCTGAAGGTCGCCGGCGTGTAGCCCGTGGACGTCGGCTTGAGGACCTGGATGCTGGCCGTCCCGTTCGCGTCGCCCGGGTCGAACAGTTCCACGACCATCGTCTTGCCAGCATGGACCGCTTCGATCCGGGCCAGGTAGAAGCGCGAGATGCCGTTGGTCAGGTTGGCGTAGATCGCGACCTTGCCCAGACCGTAGACCCGGGCCTTGTACACGGGGTCGGTCGAAACGGCGCGCACGCCGAACTTGTTCGAGGCGCTCGTGCCGAGCTGGTCGTTCGGGTTGGCCGCATCAGTCGTCGTGACCTGCAGGCGATAGGTTCCCGGGGTCACGACCGTCGCCAGCGTCCACCACTTGTTGTGGTAGGTGGTGTTCGTGCAGTCGGGGAGCGAGAAGAAGGCGCTGCCGGGCCACGAGGCCGAGGTGTCGCGATACGCGGCACTTCGATCGGACTGGCGCTCGTGTTCGAAGAGCGTGCCGGTCGAGGCGACCTGGACGTCGTCGGTGTAGTCGAGCGGCGTCTCCGCGGGATCCGACCAGAGCGTGAAGTACGTGGAGAACGACGGCCAGCCCGTCTGGTTCCAGGGCAGCCAGCGGTCGCCCGTTCCCTTGGTGGGATCGACCGCGCAGAACGTGGCGTCATACAGGTCGATGCTGGTCGAGCCGGCACCGACCGGGACCTCGATCGCGTACATGTAGCCGTTGGGGTCGTACCCGGCGTTCACGGTCGACTTCGGGTTGTAGTAGGCGCCGAAGGCGTCGCCGTTGCCGCGGTCCGAGCCCTGGGCCGCCACGACCGTCCAGAACCCGCCCGAGTTGTCGCCGAAGGCGTTGAGCGGACTGCCCATCGGGACCGGCAGGGTGTACTCCCCGGTCGCGGTCTTGGCGATGGTGACGTTGTTGATCCCCACGGCGCGCAGGAAGAAGGTGTTGTACGTCTTCGAGATCGTCACGTCCAGGCGCCGGTTATCCGCCAGGTCGATGGCCGGCGTGACGGTGGCCCCGGTCGCGGTGGAGAAGCCGTTCTTCGAGGCGGCGCTGCGGGCCTGCGACGAGGCGGTCGCGAAGTCGCCGGGCATATAGGGCACGCCCGCCAGTGCCGCGGCCTCGGCGGCCTGCTGCACGCGCAGCGAGTTGTTCCAGATGTTGCCGATATCGATGACGAGCGCCAAGACGCCGAACAGCAGCGTGAGCGCGCCGGCGAAGATGACCACGACCTGGCCGGCCGAGTCCCCGGATCGGCCACGTCGCGGCCGGCTCCGGCTGGTGGTGCGCCGGGTGTCCGCCGCCGTCACGGGGTGGGCTCCAGCTTCATGACCAGCGAGTCCGTCATGGGGATGGCGGTGTACGGCGGATCGCCGCTCACGAACAGCCCGAGCAGGACACCCAGGGGCGTCGTCGGGTTGAAGTCGTACAGGACCCGGATGCCGAGCGAATCGCCGTTGAGGCCGGCGACCCTCGTCGATGCGGGCCAACCCGCGGTCCCCACGAGCACGCCGTCATGATCGAAACGGTTGATCTTGCCCGTGACGGGGTTCCCGTTGGTGTCGGCCTTGAAGATGTCGATGGCGACGATGTTCTCGATGAGGATGGGATCGGTCAGGCCGCGCCGGACCGCCGCCACGATGGCCGGGTCGACGTCGTTCGGCGTCGTCCCGCCCTTGCCCAGGCTGGCACCGACCCGCGCCCCTTCGCGCACGGCGTAGGCCATCGCGTTGCGATGGTCGTACGCGGACCCGAACTCGAGCATCCCCATGAGGATGATCAGGAAGACCGGCAGGATGAGGGCGAACTCCACCACCGCCTGGCCACGGTCGCCGGTTGCCGCCCGCTGTGCCGCGCCGCGCGTCACTGCTTGGGTTCCATGCGCAGGGTCGCCCCGTCCGACAGGGCCCAGGTCCGTCCGGCACCGATGGGGGTGATGCCGTGGTAGTCGTAGTCGATCCTCACGCCGATGATGTCGAGGCCGCCGGCGAGCGTGTCGATCCGATCCACCTGGACGTAGCCCTCGGTCCCGACCAGCGTGTACGGCTGGTCGCCCGTGCCAGGGCAATCCAGCGTGCCGACTCGGATGTAGGAGTTGAGGCGACCGGGGACGGGGTCACCCGCCGCGTCCGACAGGAAGATCTCCACGGCGGCGACCTCGCTGCGGTCGACCGGCGATGTCAGGGCCTCCTCGACGGCGTTGAGGATCGAGCAGTCGGCGCCGTCGACCGCCCCCGCCTGCGCCGCCGCGCTGACGCCCTGACGCGCAGCGAACTGGATGGTCAGGAGGTTGTTGTAGAGGATCCCGAACTCGAGGACACCCATCATCAGCGTGATGAACAGCGGCAGGACGAGGGCGAACTCCACCAGGGTCTGGCCCGAGGTCGTGCCTCGACCCCATCGGCGGCCCCGTCGGTGGTGTCCTCGTCGCATCGCGCTCCACGGTCGTGTCGCAGGGGGCGGCCGCCCCCCGTCGCCGGTCCCGAGTATCGATCCCCGGGGGGTGGGAAGCGCATCCTCCATCAGTCCCGAGATCGTGATGGCGTTCGTACGGGCGTGGCATCCGCGCACCATCCTCGATGGCGGACCGGAGGTCGAACGTCCGTTCGGTTCCGGGTGATCCGTGGTACGCTTCGGGTCCCGTGCCCGACTTCGAACTCATCGCCCCGTTCCAGCCGACGGGGGACCAGCCGACCGCGATCGAGCGCCTGACCGATGGTCTCCAGCAAGGCCTTCGCCACCAGACGCTGCTCGGCGTGACCGGGTCCGGCAAGACCTACACGCTGTCCCAGGTCATCGCCCAGCACAACAAGCCCACGCTCGTCCTGGCCCACAACAAGACGCTCGCCGCGCAGCTCTACGCCGAGTTCCGCGAGTTCTTCCCCAACAACGCCGTCGAGTACTTCGTCAGCTACTTCGATTACTACCAGCCCGAGGCCTACCTGCCCCGCAGCGACACCTACATCGAGAAGGACTCGTCGCGGAACGACGACATCGATCGACTCCGCCACGCCGCCACCCATGCGCTCTTCGAACGTCGCGACGTGATCATCGTGGCCAGCGTCTCGTGCATCTACGGCCTGGGCGCCCCGGTGGACTACGGCGCGACCGTCCTCAAGCTGCGGACCGGGGGCAAGTACCGGCGCGACGCCGTCCTGCGTCACCTCGTGGATCTCCAGTACCA
>CAYVJP010000198.1:0-5115 GCA_964451745.1 uncultured Anaerolineaceae bacterium
ACCGGGACCGAAGCCCGGCGAGCCTGGCTCGGGCTGATCCGGGCGCACGGGGAGCCGGCGCCCGGGCCGGTGGGAAGCGCTGGGGGCGGCCGGCACGGCCGCGGCGCGGCGATGCGGCTGTCGCCGATGCCCGCGGCGCTCGCCCGGCTGCCCTACTACGCCTACCACCCGTTCGGCGTGGAACGGCGCCGGGCCGACCTCATCCGCGCCGTCGCGGCCCGCGCCGATCGCTTCGAGGCCATCGTGGACCTGCCGCTCCCCGAGGCGTATGCGCGGTTGCGACGCGTCCCGGGGATCAGACCCTGGACCGCCGCCGAGGTCGGCGTGCGAGCCCTCGGCGACGTCGATGCGGTGAGCGTCGGCGACTTCCATCTGCCGAACCTCGTGGCCTGGGCGCTCGCGGGCGAGCCCCGCGCTGACGACACCCGCATGCTGGACCTGCTGGCACCGTACGCGGGCCGGCGCGCGCTCGTGATCCGATTGCTGGAGTCCAGCGGGGTGCGCGCGCCGGCCTACGGACCGCGACTCGCGCCACGGCGGATCGACGCGATCTGACGACGCGCGGCGTTGGGCGGCGGGGGCGTCACCGAAACCGGACCTTGCCTCCTCGTCGTATCGTTGACGTGATGACGACTTTGTCGAGGACCACGGCCAAACGGCGCATCGCCCTGTTGCTGACGGGGGTCGTCGTGCTCGGCGTCCTGGTGGCGTCGCCCGTCTCGGGCGCGACGCGACACACGGTCGACGTCGCCGACCGGGCCGATTTCGTCGCTCAGACCAACTTCGTCCAGTGCGTCGGGGCGAGCATGCAGATGATGCTCAACATGATCGAACCAGGTCGCGACCGGACCGCCGCGACCCAACGTCGGCTCCAGAACCTGGCTCGATCGTGGAGCGGCTCGCGACCTGACGGCCACGAACGCCAGGGCGCGAGCGTCCGCGGCTGGGCGGCGGGTCTCAACATCCTGGGTGCCGGGCCGTATCGGCTCCAGGGAGAATCGACCATCCAGGAAGCCATGCGGACGGCCGCGCGCGCCATCGCGAGCACCGGGAAGCCGGTCGGGCTGCTGGTCTGGCGCGGTCGCCATGCGTGGGTCCTGAGCGGCTTCACCGCGACCG
Organism: uncultured Anaerolineaceae bacterium; assembly: GCA_964451745.1. Classification (GTDB taxonomy): domain Bacteria; phylum Chloroflexota; class Limnocylindria; order Limnocylindrales; family CSP1-4; genus SPCO01. The sequence goes on from CAYVJP010000198.1 coordinate 1,120, forward strand.
CGGACCCGCTGGTCAGCGATGACTTCGAGGTCACGCGCGCCATCGTCCACGACCCGCTGTATCCGCATGGGTCTGCCACGTGGGGCCCGAGCCCCTCCCCCGGTGAGGCCCTGACGATCCGCGAGCTCGGGCGCCAGTTCGTCCCGCGCCGGATGAACAATCGCTGGATCGGACAGCACAGCACGCTGGGCGGCAAATACGTCCTGGTGCTCCCCTACGAGCCCGAGATCTCGTCCTTCGCGGCCGCCATCCGCTGATCGCGCATCAGCTCGACCGCCGTTGCCAGGCGCCGGACCGCGTCCGGCGTCGTGGGCTCCAGGGCCACGATGAGGTGCGCCGCGCCGTTCGCCGCGTGGGCGGCCAGGCCTGAAGCGACCTCCTCCACCGACCCGCTGATCGCGGGGTCGGTGCCGGTAGCCGGGCCCACCTCACCCGGGTAGGCCAGGTCCGGGAATCGAACGGTCACGCCGACCGTGATATCGAGCGTGGCGGGGTCGCGACCCACCCGCTGGCAGGCCGCCGCGAGCTCGGCACGGACCGTGGCCAGCCGCTCGTCCGGTTCCCCGAACCAGGCGAGGTTCCACGCATCGGCGTGGCGAGCGGTCAGGTCCAACATGCGCGGTCGCTTCGCCGCGATGAGGATGGGCAGGTCCGGGCGCGCGGGAGGGATCAGGACCGCATCCGTGGCCGCCACCCAACGACCGGCAAGGTCGGCCCGTCCGTCGCGGATCAGGCCGCGGATCACGGTCAGCGCTTCCTCGAACCGTCCGACCTTGTGATCGGTCGGAAAGCCGAAGGCCTCGTACTCGGGGTCGTGCCACCCGCATCCGATGCCGAGGATCAGGCGTCCGCCGCTCAGGTGGTCGAGCGTGGCGGCCATCTTGGCGAGCAGCGCCGGGTTCCGGAACCCGGTGCACATCACGATGGTTCCAAGCTCGACGCGGGAGGTGGCTTCGGCGATGGCGGCGAGGATCGTCCAGCACTCGTGGATCCCGGTCGTCTCGCCATCGAACCGGAACACGAGGTGGTCGTACACCCACACCGAATCGAGACCGGCCGCCTCGGCCTCGAGCGCGACCTCCCTGATCTCCGTGTAGGACGGCGGCGCCGGCATCCCGTCCTCTTGACCGATCGGCAGCACGATCCCGACCCGCATCCAGCCTCCTTCGCGTCGCACGCCCGCACGGTACCGTCGCTGCCGCCTACCCTAGCGGACGATGACGTTCGCCAGATCGGATCCAGGAGACCTGCTTGCCTGAGCCATCGAGCCGTCCCGGGATGGGGGCGATCCCCTTCGAGGGCGGGACGACGTTCCGCGTCTGGGCCCCGCACGCCGAGGCCGTCTTCGTCACCGGGACCTTCGATGACTGGGCCGGGGCGGCGACCGAGCTCGCCCGAGACGCCGATGGCTCGAGTGGGACGTGGTCGGCCGACGTCGCCGATGTCCGACCGGGCGCCGAGTATCGGTTCACGATCCGCACACCGGACGGGGATCTGTCGCGTCTCGACCCCTATGCCCGCCAGGTGACGAACTCGGTCGGGAACGCCGTCGTCTACGATCCCGCCGCGTTCGACTGGACCGGCGACGACTTCGCCACGCCGACCTGGGACGACGTGGTCATCTACGAGCTCCACGTCGGCACGTTCGCGGGTGGCGAGGATCACCGCGGCGACTTCGATCACGCGGCGCGTCGATTGCCCTACCTGCAGGATCTCGGCGTCAGCGCGGTGCAGGTGATGCCGCCCTTCGAATTCGCCGGCGACGTGTCGTGGGGGTACAACCCGGCGCACCTGTTCGCGATCGAGTCCGGGTACGGCGGGCCGGACGCCTTCAAGCGGTTCATCCGGGCCGCCCATGATCATGGGATCGCCGTGATCGTGGACGTCGTGTTCAACCATCTGGGGCCCTCGGACCTGGACCTCTGGCGGTTCGATGGCTGGACGTCCGGGGACGGTGGCGGGATCTACTTCTACGAGGACGAGCGGGCGATCACGCCGTGGGGCGCGACCCGCCCCGACTACGGCCGCGGCGAAGTGCGGACCTTCCTGCGCGACAGCGCGATGACCTGGCTGGAGGAGTTCCGCTGCGATGGGCTCCGCTTCGATTCCACCCTCTACATCCGGACGATCGATGGAAACCCCGCCGATGAGCGCTCGAGCATCGAGGACGGCTGGTCGTTCCTCGCCTGGATCAACGACGAGATCCGGGCTCGCCAGCCGTGGAAGCTCACGATCGCGGAGGACCTGATGGATGACCCGGCCCTCGTGCGCTCGACGGCCGAGGGCGGCGCAGGGTTCTCGGCGCAGTGGGATGCGGGCTTCGTGCGCCGGATCCGGGCGGCCATCACCACCGCGGACGACGACGAGCGCGACATCGGCGAGGTCGTCGCGGCGATCACCGGGGAGGGCCGCGGCCCGGCGCTCAGCCGGGTCATCTACACCGAGTCCCATGACGATGTCGCCAACGGCGACGTTCGGGTACCCGAGGCCATCGCGCCAGGCGATGCGGCCGGCTGGTGGTCGAAGAAGCGGGCGACGCTCGGTTCGGCGCTCGTCCTGACGTCTCCGGGGATCCCGATGCTGTTCCAGGGCCAAGAGCTGCTCGAGGATCGCTGGTTCGACGACACGGTGGCGCTCGACTGGTCCAAGGCGAGCACCCACGCCGGCATCCTCCGGCTGCATCACGACCTCATCGCGCTCCGCCGTGACCGAGGCGGTCGAACGCGGGGCCTGCGCGGCTCCGGTGTCGCCATCCTCCGGGCCGACGACGAGGCCAAGATCGTCGCCTTCCATCGATGGGCGGAGGGTGGCCCGGGGGACGATGTCGTGGTCGTGGCGAACCTGGCGAATCGGACCGTGGATGACCTGCGCCTCGGGGTGCCCAAGCCCGGCCGCTGGCGCGTCCGGATGAACACGGATTCCTCGGCGTACGACTGGGACTTCGGTGGCCACGAGGCGTTCGATACCGAGGCGGACGGTCCGCCGGCAGACGGTCAGGCGCAGAGCGCCTTGGTGTCGGTCGGCCCGTACAGCGTCGTGATCCTGTCCCAGGATCCCTGATCGCGGGTGCGTCGGTCGCGACCGCAGACGCTGGCTCCTGGCGCGTTGCTGCTAGCATCGCGTCCGGATCGTCGATTCGGGATCGACGTGACCTTGCGAGGAGGACGATGCGCTCGACCCGGCGACCGATCCTGGCGTTCCTGGTCGCGATGGCGGCCGTGCTGGCCGCGTGCCAGGGGACCGTCCCGGTCGACGAGATCCGCGAGGCGGACGACCCGCGCATCTGCGCTGCCCTGTTCGCCGTCACCGCCCTCGACCAGGCCCTGGCCGTCGTTGCTGCGGCGGATGCGGCGGCGCTCGCCGATCCGGAGAGCCCGGAGCACGCCGCCGCGCTCGGCGCGCTGCAGCAGCTGTCGGACAAGCTCGCCGATGTCGCGAAGGCGCTCGCCGTCCTGCCGATCGCGTCCGATCCCGAGATCCGGGCCGCGATCGCGGACCTCGTGGATCAGGCCCAGATCCTCGTGAATGACCTCATCGCATTGGTCGAATCGGGGGATGAGGCCGGCATCCAGGCCGCCATCGACCGAGCGGACGCACTGCGCGAGAAGACCGGCGCGATCCTGGCATCGATCGACGCGATGGGCGATATCGGTTGCCCGGAGCCGTCCTTCGGCCCCTCGCCATCGGCGACCGGGACGGCCGAGCCGACCCCATCGCTCGAGCCGACATCGGAACCGACACCGTCACCGAGTCCAGAACCGACGCCGAGTCCCACGGTCGAGCCGACGCCGTCGCCGTCGCCGAGCCCCAGTCCCGAGCCGACGCCGTCACCCACACCGAGCCCGTCACCGACACCGAGCCCGTCTCCTACGCCGTCCCCGACCGCCACGCCTACGCCGAGCCCCACACCCACCGCGACGCCGTCCCCCACGCCGACCCCGTCTCCGACGCCGTCCCCGACCCCCACGCCGACCCCCAGCCCCAGCCCGACGGCGT
>CAYVJP010000199.1:0-4963 GCA_964451745.1 uncultured Anaerolineaceae bacterium
GATGCATTGCCTGCCGGCCCATCGTGGCGAGGAGATCACCTCGGCCGTGATGGACGGCGATCGGAGCCTGATCTTCGAGCAGTCGGAGAACCGGCTCCACGTCCAGAAGGCACTCCTCGTCGAGCTGCTAGGGGATCCCTGAGCACGACCATCGGCCCCTGACCGATGGGTAGACCGCCCGATGGCGGCCCCGCCATGTGCGTGGCAGGATGACGCCCCGACGATCGATGCGAGGTTCCCCATGACCGAAGCGCTCTACGAGCGCTACAAGGACGCGCTGCGCCGAGGCCACGTCGCCGCCCTTCGCGGCCGCCATGACGTGGCGCTCGACGCCTACGCCGAAGCCTCGCGCCTCGCCCCGGACCGGGCGCTCCCGTTCGTGAGCATCGCCGGCGTGCTCGCCGGGCTCGGGCGGACCTCCGACGCCCTGGCGGCGTACGATGCCGGACTCGATCGCAACCCGACCGACGAGGGCGCGCTGCGCGGTCGGGCCGACGTCCTCGAATCGACCGGCGATCGGATCGGTGCGGCCGCCTCGCTGGATCGCCTCGCGACGGCCCTTGACGAGGCCGGCCGGCTCGCCGACGCCACCGACGCCGCGCGCCGCGCGCTCGAGCTCGCGGAGTCCCGCGGACGCCGCGATTCGGTCCGCCATCTCGCGGAGCGCCTCCGGCTCGAGACACCCGATCCCGCCGCATCGGACGCCCTGGCGTCGGCCCTTCGGCTGCTGGCGGGCCCGGCGATGACGCCGGTCGCGGGAACGGCAGGTCCGGAGGACCAGGCATCCGGCGAGGGTGCCCCGCCGGACGACGGTGCGGCGGCGTCCGACGTGGTCGAACCGGAGGCCGAGCCCCTGCCACCGTTCCTGCCCGGCGCCGCGACCGACGGTGTCGAGGTCGCGGCGGCAGCCGGTGACCCGGGCCTGACGCTGGAGCGCGCCCTGGCGGCGTCGACCGGGCACCGCCTCGGCGGCTGGCAGGCCGCCGCCATCGATGTCTGCTACCTCGCCCTGGCCGGCAATCCGGCCGATCCGGCCCTGCATCTCGCGCTCGCCGAGCTCTACCTGGACCGTGGCTGGCGGACGGTCGCGACCGACAAGCTCGCCCTGTTGGCGCGCCTCGCCGAGCTGACCGGCGACGACGCGACGCGCGCCCGGATCTGCGAGGTCGCGGCGATCCGCCTGCCCGACGAACCACGGCTGGCGGCCATCTGCGCATGATGGCCCGCCGGGCGGCGGGAGCGACCGGACGCGATGCTACACTCGCCCGACGATGTCGGAGCTCTTCGGATCGGTCCTGGATCAGGTCAGCCTCATCACGCTGGTCGACATCGGGATCACTGCGCTCCTGATCTACTGGCTGTTCAGCCTCATCCGCGGCACCCGGGCCGTCCGCCTGGTCATCGGCGTCAGCGTCCTGATCGTCGTGTACGTGGTAGCCGAGGGTCTCGGACTGCAGCTGCTCACGCGGATCCTCCAGGGCGGCGCGGTGGTGGGCCTGTTCGCCCTCGTCGTCATCTTCCAGCCGGAGATCCGCCGCGGACTGGACCGGATCGGGCGCGTGGGGTCCTTCGCCTGGCTGCTGTCGCCCGCCGACTCGCGGATCGTGGATCACGTCGCCGATGAAGTCGCCCGAGCGGCTGCCGACCTCTCGGCAGAAGGGCACGGCGCGCTGATCGTGCTCGAACGCGAGACCGGTCTCGAAGAGGTGGCAGAGTCCGGGGTGATGATCCACGGCGACGTGTCCGCCGACCTCATCCGGACGATCTTCGCCCCACGTACCGCCCTCCACGACGGGGCCGTCATCATCCGTGGCGACACGATCCTCGCCGCGGGCGCCCTCCTGCCACTGGCCGAGTCGACCGTCCAGCCCGAGCGGTTCGGGACACGCCATCGCGCGGCGCTCGGCATCGCCGAGCAGACCGACGCCGTGGTCGTGGTCGTGTCCGAGGAGAACGGGCAGATCAGCCTCGTCGATCGGTCGCGGATCGTGCGCAATCTCAATGAGGGCCAGCTCGCCCGCGCCATCCGGAACCTGCTCGATCCGAACCATGGCCGCCGTCGCGGGGCCCTCGGCCTGCGGTCCGGGGGCTCGGAGGGCACCTCCACGTCGGCCGCACGGGCGCCGCGGTGACCCGAGTCCTCGGGGTCATCGTCCACAACTGGCCCCTCAAGCTCGCCGCGATCGGGCTTGCCAGCCTCCTGTACGGCGGCCTCGTCCTGTCGCAGAGCACGCAGACCCTGACCGGCATCGTGCCGGTCACCGTAAAGGGGCAGCCGGACGACACCTTCCTCCTGACACCACCCGAACCCGTGACCTCGATCCGCTACTTCGCGCCGTCCGGCGTGCAGCCGATCGCGACGACCTTCATCGCCACCATCGACGTCTCCGATGTGACCCCCGGCGGTGGCCCGCAGCTCGTCCCGATCGTCGTCACCAACCTCGACGAGCGGATCACGGTCCTCGGCAGCCAACCGGATGTCATGACCGTGGAGCTCGACGCGCTCGAGACGCGGACCGTACCGGTGGTCGTGGACCGTGGCACCGTCCCCGACGGCCTGGAACTGGGGGAGACGACCGTCGATCCGGCCGAGGTGGAAGTCTCCGGTCCGGCGTCGATCATCGATCTCGTGGTCGCGGCCCGCGCGGACGTCGTCATCCAGGCGGGCGGGATCGATATCGACCAGGACGTCCGGCTCGTCCCCGTGGATCAGCTCGGCAGCGCGGTCAGCCCGGTGGACGTGGACCCCGCGACGGCCCGGGTGCAGATCCCGGTCTTCACCGATCGCGAGACCCGGACGCTCCCGGTGGGACCGGTCATCACCGGCTCGCCGGCGCCGGGCTTCGAGATCGCGAGCGTGACCGTCGAGCCAGCGGTGGTGACCGTGGAGGGCGATGCCGACGACCTGGTCGCGCTCGAGCAGGTCGACACGGCCCCGGTGTCGGTGAATGGGTTCTCCGCCGACGCGACCGTCACGGTCGCCCTGGCCACGCCCGACGGCGTGACGCCACTGGACCGGGCGACGGTCGACGTGACGATCACCTTGCGCCCGATCACGGCCACGCGCAGCTTCGAGGTCGGCATCCGCCTGGTGGGCGATGATCCGGACCTGCGCTATGCGGTCGGCGTGGACCGCGTCCTCATCACGGTCGGCGGATCGCTCGCGGATCTCGACCGCCTCGAAGGCGCCACGCTCGTCGCGGACCTCGACGTGACGGGTCTGGGTGTCGGGTCCAGCGACGTCGACGTCGCGGCGGACCTGCCGGCCGGGGTCACCCTGGTGAGCGCCAACCCGGATACCGTCGAGGTGACGATCACGGCCGCCCCCGAGGCGAGCCCGACTCCGGGCGCGACCGCCACCCCCACACCCACCGCCAGTCCGGGAGGCTGATCAGGACCGTGTCTCGTCTGTTCGGCACCGACGGCATCCGCGGTGTCGCCAACGTGGATCTCAAGCCCACGCTGGCCTTCGCCCTGGGCCGCGCGACGGCCCACCGGCTGGCCGGATCGGGCGGGGCGATCGTCGTGGGCCAGGACACCCGCCGGTCGGGGGACATGTTCGTGGCGGCGATCACGGCCGGCGCCACGAGTCTCGGCGTGGACGTGCACGTGGTGGGCGTCGTGCCCACACCCGCGCTCGCGTACCTCGCGCGGACCGGACCCTTCGCCGCCGGGATCATGGTGTCGGCGTCGCACAACCCGGCGGACGACAACGGGTTGAAGGTCCTCGACGCCGACGGGCTCAAGCTCGATGACGCGATCGAGGAGGAGCTCGAGCAGCTCATCTGGCGCGAGGGCGAGCTCGCGGCCGTCGGTAACGCGGCGATCGGGCGACGGGTCGATGCGCACGCCGCCGTCGACGGCTATCGCGACCACCGTCTGGGCATGGCGCGGTCCATCGATGGCTCCGCGCTCACCGTCGTGCTCGATGGCGCGAACGGTTCCGGTGGGGCGCTGGGGACCGAGATCCTGGCCGCCACCGGGGCCCGGATCGACGCCATCCATGTCGAGCCCGACGGCGTCAACATCAACGTCCGCTGTGGTGCGACCGATCCGGCATCGCTCGCGGCGGCGGTCGTGGCCCGCGGCGCGGATATCGGGTTCGCCCTCGATGGCGATGCCGACCGGCTCATCGCGGTGGACGCGAGCGGCGCCATCGTGGATGGGGACCGGATCCTCGGGATCCTGGCCCTGGAGCGTCTGGCGCGTGGCGCGCTGCCCGGTGGTCTCGTGGTGTCGGTGCTGTCCAACGGCGGGCTCCAGGCCGCCGTGGAGGCCGCGGGAGGTGCGGTGATCCGCACGCCGGTAGGGGACAAGTACATCCTCGAGGGGATGCAGCTGAGCGGCGCGACCCTGGGCGGCGAGAAGTCGGGCCACGTGATCATCCTCGAGCACACCACGTCGGGGGACGGCATCGTGACCGCGCTCGAGGTCCTGCGGGTGATGTGCGGGCGGGGCGCGTCCATCGCCGACCTCGCCGCGGATATCCCGCTGCTGCCCCAACAACAGCGCGCGGTCCAGGCCCGTCACAAGGACCAGTGGGAAGGCGATCCGGTCCTTGGCCGGGCCATCGCCGAAGCGACCGCCCGGCTGGGCGATCGCGGTCGGGTGCTCGTGCGTCCATCCGGGACCGAGCCCGCCTTGCGGGTGATGGTCGAAGGCGAGGACGCCGAGCTCGTCCTCGAGCTCGCCGACGCGCTCGCGGCGCTCGCGGGGGAGCGTCTAAACTAGCCTTGGTGCCCCACCGTAGGAGTCACGACCCGTCGGTCGCCGCCGTCGGGCACGAACGAAAGGAGGGACGGCATGTGCGGCATCGTCGGCTACACGGGACCGCGGGAGGCGGGTCCGATCCTCATCGAGGGACTCCGGCGGCGGGAGTCTCGCGGCTACGATTCGGCCGGGCGCGCGCTCGGCGATGACGCCGGCGCCCGGGTCGTCGAGAAGACGGCCGGCAAGCTGGCCA
>CAYVJP010000200.1:0-4956 GCA_964451745.1 uncultured Anaerolineaceae bacterium
GGGTCGGCTGCTCGACGAGCGCTGGCAACTCGACCTGCTCGACGGGTTCGGCGACAAGTCGAAGCTGCGCGAGGCCGTGGCCGGTTCGGTGGAGCGCTGGCGCGAGAACCGGAACCTGCTCGATGCGGCGGCACTGGACCCGCGCGACGTCGCCCGGCGCCTCGACCTGCTCGATCACGAGGCAGCCGAGATCGCTGCCGCCCACCTCCGGCCGGGCGAAGCCGACGAGATCGCCGGGCGCCTGACCGCGGCGCAGCACGGCGAGGCCATCGCTCGAGGAGCGGCCACGCTCCGTGAGGCCCTCACCGCCGAGGGAGCCGGTGCCCGCGACGCCACCGCGACCGCGCTGCACGAGGCGCGTGGCCTGGCGCGCCTGGATCCGCGGTTCGAGCCGCTCGCCGAGCGCCTCGCCGGGCTCGAGGCCGAACTCGAGGATGTCGCCGACGAGGCCCGCCGGCTCGCCGATGGCATCGATCACGACCCGCGCGCCCTGGCCGAGCTCGACGAGCGGCTGGGCGTGATCCACGCCCTGCTGCGTCGCTATGGGGACGACGAGACGGCCGTGATCGAGCACGGCGAGCGCGCGACGGCCGAGGCCGAGCGCTTGCGCGGCCTCGACGAGGAGCGGGCGCGACGCCAGGCCGACGATGCGCGGCTGCTCGCGGAGGTGGCCGCCGCCGCCGCCACCCTATCGAGGGCCCGAGCGGCCACGGCGGCGACCCTCGGCGACGCGGTGGGTTCCGTCCTCGAGGAGCTGGGCTTTCCGGCGGGCGTCTTCGAGGTGGCCGTCGGCCGGCGCAGTGCAGGTCCCGGCGAGCCCGCGGTCGAAGTGGATGGCGACGCGCTGGCGTTCGATGCGACCGGGATTGACCAGGTCGTCTATCGCCTGGCGCCCAATCCCGGGGAGCCGGCGCGGCCGTTGGCCAGGATCGCCTCGGGGGGCGAGCTCTCGCGGGTGGCCCTCGCGGTCAAGCGCGTGCTCGCCGAGGCGGATGCCACGCCGACCCTGGTCTTCGACGAGGTCGATACGGGGATCGGCGGCCGCAGCGCGGACCCGATCGGGCGGAGCCTGTGGGGGCTCGCTCGTCGGCACCAGGTCCTGTGCGTCACGCACCTGCCCCAGATCGCGGCCCATGCCGATGCCCACTTCCGGATCGCCAAGCGCGAGCGCGACGGGCGTACCGTGACCGAGGTCGAGCGCCTCGACCACGAGGGCCGGATGGTCGAGCTCGCCGCCATGCTGGGTGGCGGGCCGGGCGACGCGGCCGCCCTCGCGTCCGCGCGCGAGCTGCTTGATCGCGCCGAGGCGTGGCGCGGCGGCCCGGTGGCCACCGTTCGCGGCGACTGACACACGCCGGCGTCGCACGTGCCATGACCCCGTGACCGACGACCTTGCCGCCTTCGATCGGGCGACCGACGACTACCTCGCCTACCTCGCGGTGGAGCGCGGCCTCGCCTCGGCCACGATCCGCGCCTACCGCTCGGACCTCGCCGACTTCCGCCGGGATCTCGCGGAACGACCCGACAGCGCCTGGGACCGATCCGCCGACGCCGCCGTGCGCTACCTCGCGGAGCGCAGCCAGCGTGGCGTCCGCGGAACCGCGGGCCTCGCCCCGACCAGCCTGCGGCGTCGCGCGGCGGCGCTCAAGGGCTTCTATCGATTCGCCTACGGCGAGGACCTCATCGGCGTGGACGTCGCGTCGCACCTGGACCTGCCCAGACGATCGCGGCGCCTGCCGGACACCCTGGACGTCGGCGAAGTGGAGCGCCTCCTCGAGGCCGCGTCGGTTGCCGGGATCCGGGACCGTGCGCTGCTCGAGCTGCTCTATGCCGCCGGCCTGCGGGTGAGCGAGGCGATCGGTCTCGATCGCGAGGACCTGTCGCTCGACGGTGCGTTCGTGCGGGTCATCGGGAAGGGCGACAAGGAGCGGCTGGTGCCCATCGGGGACGAAGCACTCGACTGGCTCGATGCCTGGCTCGAGGGGGGTCGGCCGCCGTTGCTGGCCCTCCACCACGTGGATCCGGTTCGCGGCGGCCCGCTGTTCCTGGGCGACCGCGGCCGTCGTCTTGCCCGGCAACAGGCATGGTCCGCGGTCGCGGCTGCCGCGACGCGCGCGGGGCTTGCCGGCAGGGTCACGCCACACACGCTGCGCCACTCGTTCGCGACCCACCTGCTGGAGGGCGGGGCCGACCTGCGCGTGGTCCAGGAGTTGCTCGGACATGCGAGTATCTCCACGACCCAGCTGTACACGCATCTGACCGGAGAACGGATCCGGGACGTCTACCGTCGGGCCCACCCACGGGCCTGATCGCCAAGGAGGGGTTCACGACGATGGGTTACGCCGACGGGTTGCTCTCCAGTGGTGAGCGAGTCGTGCATCGGGAGAAGCAGCACTGGTGGGTCTTCGTGTGGGGCGCCCGGTTCACGATCCTCGCCGTGATCATCGCGATCATCCTCGGCATCCTGTCCACCAACCTCGCGACCGATGGGATCTCCGGCACGTTCCGGACCGTGCTGACATGGGTCGTCGCCGCGCTGTTCATCGGTGGCCTGGCCTTGCTCTTCTGGACGACCCTGCGCTACCTCAACCAGGAGTACGTGCTGACCAATCGGCGGGTGATCCAGGTGGAAGGCGTCGTCAACAAGCGCGCGGTGGACAGCTCGCTCGAGAAGATCAATGACGCTGTCCTGACCCAGTCGATCTTCGGGCGGGCGCTCGGGTTCGGCGACCTGAGCATCCTGACCGCTTCGGAGGCGGCCATCTCCGACTTCAAGATGCTCGTCCGCCCGATCGAGTTCAAGAAGGCCATGCTCGAGGCGAAGCACGAGTACGAGCGCGAGGTCGCGGGCGGGAACGCCTACGATCCGCCGTCGCCGCCGCTGCGTTCGGATCCACCGGCCCCGGCTGCACCGACGACGGCTGCGGCAGCGGGTCCGTCTGTCGCCACCGCGGCTGCGGCGCCGTCGGCGGCGCCGCCCGGACCGATCGGCGACGAGACCGTCGCAACGACCATCCCCGGGACGATCCCGCCTCCCGGAGCCGGGTCGGACGACCTGACCCGAACGCTGGCCAGCCTCGCCGACCTGCGCGACCGCGGCGCCATCACGGCCGAGGAATACGAACGAAAGAAGGCGGAGATCCTGGGCCGGCTCTAGCCACGGGGCCGCCGGCGGTCCGCCCGGCTACCATACGCGGGACCCCGTACGAGGTGCCGCGTGATCCCGGACCCAGAACTCCTCCTGCCGATCTCGATCGCGGTGGCGATCATGCTGCTCGTCGGCTTCCCGGTCCACGAGTTCTCGCATGCGCTCGCTGCGTATCGGCTGGGCGATGGCACGGCGAAGCTGTTCGGTCGGCTGACCCTGAATCCCATCGCCCATTTCGACCCGCTCGGCGGGATCCTCCTGGCGCTCACCTTCATCGGCTCGGCCGGGACCTTCGGGTTCGGGTGGGCGAAACCGACGCCAGTGAACACGGCGAACCTCGAAGGTGGCCACCGCGGGGAGGCCATCGTCGCGGCAGCCGGGCCACTATCGAATCTGGTGCTCGCGATCGCGGTCGCGCTGCCCCTGCGTTACCTGATCGCGAATCCGGACCTGCTCGTCCAGGTCCCTGACGTCGTCTTCCTGACGATGTTGATGTTCTTCAACATCAACATCCTGTTGATGGTCTTCAACCTGTTCCCGATCCCGCCGCTGGACGGATCCAAGGTCCTGTTCGCGTTCCTGCCCCCGCGGATCGCCTGGCAATGGCGGCCCATCCTCGAGCAGTACGGCTTCATCCTGTTGCTCCTCGTCTTCTTCGTGCCGCCGGGCAACTCCATCGGCGGCCAGATCCTCATCCCGATCATCGATGCCATCCAAAGCCTCCTTCTGGGCATCTAAGACCCGCCAGTTCCGGGCGCACCTCGGCGCGCGTGTCGCTCCGGACGAGCGCGCCGCGCTGGACGGGTGGCTGACCCCGGAGCAGGCGCGGCTCTTCGATCGCATGCATGTCGCCGACCGCCGTCACGGCCTCGATGTCGTCGCCACCCTGCGTTCCGACGGCGTGACCGAACCCGAGGTGCTCATCGCGGGGCTGATCCACGATGCCGGGAAGGGCCAGACGGGGGTATGGCCACGGGTCGCGTACGCGCTCGGGCAGCGCTACGGTGGCTGGGTGTGGCGCCTTGCGAGCCTGGTTCCCCGCATGGGCACCCCATTGGCCCGGCTCCGGGACCACGCGGAGCTCTCGGCTTCGCTCGCGTCCGAGGCCGGGTGCTCGCCGCGGACCGTGGAGCTGATCCGGAACCAGGATGCCCCGCTGGACCCGGTGGACGGCGTCCGACTCAAGCTCGCGGACGAGGCCAACTGACGTGACGCTGCAGGAGCGAGCGGGCCCCGCGGGCGTGCCGGTCATGGTCCGCCCGGGCCCGGCCGTCCAGTTCGGCCCCGGCCGCCGCCCCGAGACCGCGACCACCGTCCAGGTCGCCGAATTCGACGGGCCTCTGGCCCTGCTGCTGGCCCTCATCGAGGCGCGCCAGCTCGACATCCTCACCGTGCCGCTCGGCGGTCTCGCGGACGCCTACCTGGATGCCCTCGCGACGCTCGAGGCGGACCGGCTGGGCAACATCAGCTCATTCGTGGCCGTGGCGTCCCAGCTCATCCTCATCAAGAGCCGCGCGATGCTCCCGCGGCGCCCATCCCTGGAGCCCGGGGCCTTGCCCGAGGACGCCCCAGACCCGGAAGCCGAGCTGCGCGCACGCCTGATCCTGTATCGCGCCCATCGCGACGCGGGTCTGCGGCTCGCCGACGGTGCGTCGGCCCGGATCGGCCTGTTCCGCCGCGAGCCGGGCGCCGCACGCGCGGCGGGGATGGCCGGTGCGCGACCGATGGACGCCCCGCCGGTCGATCCGGGGCGCCTGGCTCGCGCGCTGGCCCATCTCGCGACGATCGCCCCGCCGCCGCCGCCACCG
>CAYVJP010000201.1:0-4915 GCA_964451745.1 uncultured Anaerolineaceae bacterium
TGGCGCGGGCCCCCGGGTCCCGGCACAGGCCCCCGGTCCTGGCTCGCGCCCCGGCCTCAGTCTCGCCCCCGGGTCCTTGCTCCCGCAGCAAGAGGTTACTCGCGCCCCGACCTTGCTCTCGCCACGGCCGTGCTCTCGCCCCCGGTTTCTTGCTCCCGCAGCAAGGGGTTGCTCGCGCCCCGACCTCGCTCCCGCCGCGGCCCCGCTCTCGCCCCCGGGTCCTTGCTGCCGCAGCAAGGGGTTGCCCCAGGGGCAAGTGACCCGTCCCCGACCGCAGCCGCGCCGCAATTTCTGGCGGCGCCGGCAAGGAATCGCGGTCTGTCTGCCTCCCAGGTGACCTCGAACGCGATCCTTTGCCGGCTATGCAAGAACCTCGCGCCTGACCCACGTGGGTCTCCAGCATTGGCGCCGATACTTGCCGTGCGAGCAATCCCTTGCCGGCCCGGCAAGGCCCCGCCCAGGCCAGATCGCCGGCCCGGCAAGGGCCAGCCAGATCGCCGGCCGTGCACGCCCCGCCCAGATCGCCGGCCGTGCAAGACCCAGCACAGATCGCCGGCCCGGCACGGCCCCGCCCAGCACAGATCGCCAGCCGCGTACGGCTTGGGTGGCGACTGCGGCGGCCCTCCCGCCGACGAAGGCTCCCGACCGGCCTGCGGTCCGGTGCACCTGTTAGTGTCGGGCGATGGAGCACCTGCATCGGGTCATCGGGCCCGTGGCGACCAACGTCCACGTCCTGGCCGATCCGCGCACCCGAGAGGCCATCGCGATCGATACGGCGACGCCGTCCGTCGCGTGGATCGCGGACGAACTGGCTGCCCGGGACTGGGCGCTCAAGCTCATCGTCTCGACCCACGGCCACTGGGACCACATCGGCGACAACGCGGCCGTCGCCGAGCGCACGGCCGCCCAGATCGCGGTCCACCCGCTCGATCGAGATCGCCTGACCGATCCCCAGCCGCTGTGGGCGCCATTCGAGATCGTGCCGTCCATCCCGGCCATGGAACTCGCCGAGGGTGGCGAGATCCGCTTCGGCGACATCCGGCTCGCGGTCCTCCACACGCCGGGGCATACGGAAGGCTCCGTCTGCCTGTACGCGCGCGACGAGGGGACGCTGTTCAGTGGCGACACGCTGTTCGCCGGTGGATGGGGCCGTGTCGACCTGCCCGGTGGCGACGCCGCGGCGATGGCCGCGTCGCTGGCCCGTCTGTCCGGACTCGAAGACGGCGTGACGATCCACGCGGGCCACGGCCCGTCGACGACGATCGGCCGTGAGCGGGCGTGGCTCGAACTCGTCCGGGACGGCGGTCGCCTCTTCGCCTGAGGCGCGGACCTAGCCGCGAGCCAACACCCGGCGGTATGCCGTCGACCGCTGGTCCACCGTGAACCCGAGACCCTCGTACAGGCCGAGGGCGCCATTCGGGTTGTCGGCATCCACGCCGAGCATGGCGTCGGTCAGGCCGCGATCGCGCAACCGGCGCAGCGATTCCGCCGTGATCGCCCGGGCCAACCCGCGCCGACGCCAAGGACGCCGCACGCTGATGTGCTCGAGCCAGCCCCGCTCGACCCCGAGCTGGGCGTTCTCCGTCGGCCAGATCCAGTTCTGGACGACCCCGGCGATCTCGTCGCCGTCCCACGCGACCACCCAGAGCGACGTGTCCAGCTCCTCGGTCTTATGGGTCAGTTCGAAGTCGTTGTCGGTCTTCTCGCGGTGCCCCCAGTGGTCGAGGAACGCCTCCACCTCGGCATCGAAGATCGCTCGGTGGTGCTCCGGGCGGACCGGCCGCAGCTCGAGGCCCGCCGGCAGGGCCGCGGAAGGGATCGGCTCGGCCAGGTCCCGGCGCATCAGGAAGAACCAGCGGATGGGCTCGAACCCGAACTCGGCCATGAGCGCTCGATGCCCGGTCTCGCCCTCGTCCACGAACGCGCCAAGCTCGACCGGTTGCTCCGCCGGTTCGAGCCGCGCCCGCGCCTCGGCACGGCGGATGTTGGCTTCCAGGATCGTCCGGCCCAGGCCGCTCCGGCGGAACTCAGGATGGACCTGCCCCCACGTGTGGTAGACCGCGATCCCGTCGCGGAGGACGCGCTCCACCTCGCCGATCGCGATCACGCGGTCACGGACCTCGCCCACGACGACATCGGTCGCGACGTCCAGGCCGACGGAGGCCGCCATCTCATCGCGAAGGTGGTTGGCCGTCGGGCGCCACGGGACGCTGTCTGCGGCGTTCCCGGCCCCGACCATCTCCGCGATCTGAGCGTACTCGCGATCGTCGTCGGCGCGGAGCCGGCGGAAGCGCAGGCCCGGGATGTCGGGCGCGCCCTCCAGGGCGAGTTCGGTGTCGATCCGGGTGGTCATCGATCGCTCCCGTACTTCGATTCCATGTGGCGCTCGACGGACTTGCTGATCACCTTCCATCGACGGCGGTCCTCGGCTCGCGCTCGCGGGTCGCCCTTGCGCTCGGCGTGCGCCAGCTCGCGTTCCAGCTTCTGATGGCTCGCCAACCGGTCCTCCGTGAGCGTGCCGTCGTCGAGCGCGTGGCGGACGGCGCACCCCGGCTCGCCCGCGTGCCGGCAGTCGCTGAACCGGCATTGCGCGGCAAGGTCCGCGATCTCATCGAAGGCCGCCTCGACGCCCACGTCGGCGCCGGAGACTTCGAGCGAGCGGATGCCGGGCGTATCGATCAGGAGCGCACCCCCCGGCAGGACGAAGAGCTCGCGGTGGGTCGTCGTGTGCCGCCCCCGCGAGTCCCCGGCGCGGACGGCGGCCGTCGCCTGGCGGTGCTCCCCGAGGAGGGCGTTGACGAGCGTGGACTTGCCGACCCCCGAGGACCCCAGGACGACCGCGGTCGCGCCGGTCCGCAGGTGGGCGCCAAGGTCCGCGAGGTTGTCGCCGGTCAGGGCCGAGACGACCACGACGGGCACACCGGGCGCGATGGACGCGACGGCGACGAGTCGTCCCTCGAGGTCGTCGGCGACGTCCGCCTTGTTCAGCACGATCACTGGGGTGACGCCGCTGGACCAGGCGACCGCGAGGTAGCGCTCGAGGCGGCGCAGGTTGAAGTCAAGGTCCAGGCCCGCGACGAGGAAGGCCACGTCGACGTTGGCGGCCATCACCTGCTCGTCGAACAGGCCGCCACCGCCGCGGCGGCTGGCATCCGCTGCCTGTCGCTTGAACGCGGATCGTCGCGGGAGCACGGCGGCGATGGTGGCGGGATCGTCGGGCCCGGCCGAGGGCGAGGTGGCTTCCAGCACCACCCAATCGCCGACGGCCGGGTAGTCCGACGGGGCAAGTGCGTCATGGCGGAACCGCCCGGTGACGGTCGCGGTCCGGTCCGTTCCGGATCCCTCGTCGCGCACGATGGAGGTCTCCTTGTGGACCGCGATGACCCGTGCGGGCCGCACGCCCGTCGCCGCGAACGGCGCGAACGCCTCCGTCCAGCCCGCGTCCCAGCCGAGTCCGAGCGATGCCATCATCCGACTCGCTTGAGCTTGCCGGTGCGCTTGGCGTAGCGCTCCGCGCGGCCGAACGCCCACAGCCCGAAGGGGATGAGGACGACCCCGGCCACGATCAGCGGCCAGATGTACTCGGTCAGCTCGGTGATGGGCGTGCCCTCGACGAGTCCGGCCCGCACGCCGGCGAGCACGTAGGTCGCGGGCGACAGGCGCGAGAGGACCTGCATCCACTCGGGCAGGACCTCGATCGAGTAGTACACGCCACTCACCAGCAGGATGCAGGACTGCAGGACGAAGGTCATCTGTGCCCCGCGCTCCACGTAGAGCAACGGCAGGATCGCCGCGATCATCCCGATGCCGACGAAGCTGAATGACCCGAGCAGCATGAACACCACCGCCGTCGGCGCGTTCGCGCCCGAGAGGTCCAGGTCCTGGAAGAACAGCACCAGCGCGATGAAGATCACCGCGGTGTGGATCAACCCGTACAGCATCGCGTACACGACCGAGCCCAACAGCTGCGAGGAGCGATGGACCGGGGCCATGAACGTGTACTCGAGGGTGCCCTCCCAGCGCTCGACCGAGATCGTCTCGGCGATCCAGCTGAACACGACGGACAGGTAGTTCCAGAAGATCGCACCCACCATCAGCGTCAGCAGCAGCTCGGGGCTGCCCTGGTCGGCACCGATGAGCGTGATCGACAGCGCACCCGCGACGGAATAGACCAGGAACGCGAGTTCCCAGCCCCAGTAGCGGCGAGTGAGGAAGAAGTTGCGCTCGATGAAGGCGTACGAGGCCTTCAGCTCATGGGCGACGATGGTCACGAGAGGATCTCCAACTGGTTCGATGGAGCTGGCTCGGCCCCTTAGCGGGACCGGGCCAGCTCGAGCGATGGCTCCGCCGCGATGCGCTGGCCGAGCGCGATGAAGCGCCGACCGACCGACAGGCGGATGGACGAACGGGGACGCGCGAAGCGTCGATCGATCGAGGCCTGCTCGATCGCCCGCAGTTGACGTTCGCGCGCGATGTCGAGCGCGAACAGGATCTGCGACTGCATGGGTATCACCTCCTTTCCGTCGTTAGTCGTCGTCCGAGCCCTCGTCCTCGTCGACGTCGTCGTCGAGGGAGCGACCCGTGTAGGTCATGAACACGTCTTCGAGGCTTGCCTCGCGGCCCAGCCGTGCGCCGGTCTGTGCCTTGAGTTCCGCCGACGTGCCGTCGGTGACGATCCGGCCGTCGTTGAGGACCGTGATCCGGGAGCAGAGGCGCTCGGCCTCGGCCAGGTCGTGGGTCGTCAGGACGATCGTCGCGTCGTGGGTCTGGTTGATCTCTTCGATGAAGGACTGGACATCGAGCTTGCTGCGCGGGTCCAGGCCGGTGGTCGGTTCGTCGAGGAGCAGGAGCGTCGGGCTGGTCAGCAGGGCTCGCGCGATGGCGACCTTCTGCTGCATCCCTCGGCTCATCTGCT
>CAYVJP010000202.1:0-4911 GCA_964451745.1 uncultured Anaerolineaceae bacterium
CGGCGTGGCGAGCGAGGGAGAACGTCGCCGGGAACAGGTCCGGCGTGAGCCCGACGCCCATGAGGACCTGCGCGGCGTAGTACTCGACGTTCGTCTTGAGCGGGCGATCCGGGTGCTTCTCGGCGAGGACCCGCAACGCGACGTCCTCCACCTCGATCGCGAGCTGCAGCCAGTCGGGCTTGTGCTCCATGCCCTCGGCCACGGTACGCAGCGCGGCGGCCCGCGGGTCGTAGGCGCGATACACGCGGTGGCCGAACCCCATGAGCCGTTCGCCCTTGTCCAGCGCCTCGCGGACCCACGCCTCGGCGTGATCGGCGGAGCCCACCTGACTGAGCTGGTCCACGACCTCGGACGGGGCGCCGCCGTGGAGCGGTCCCTTCATCGTCCCGATGGCCCCGACGACGGCGGACGCGATATCCGACCGGGTCGAGGTGATCACGCGCGCGGTGAACGTCGAGGCGTTGAACCCGTGCTCCGCCCCGACGATGAAGTACGCGTCCAAGGCCCGGGCGGTCCCGGCATCGGGGCGCACGCCGGTGAGCTGGTAGAGGAATCCCTCGACGAGGTCGAGCGAGGGATCCGGCTCCACCGGCTCGTTGCCGGCCCGCAGCCGGGCGAAGGCGGCGAGGGCGGACGGCGAGAACGAGGTCAGGGCCCGCGCCTGCTCGACCGTGGCGGGGAAGGGCAGGTCCTGCGTGGCGCCCCAGGCCGAGACGGCGGTCCGGAGCGCGTCCATCGGCTTCGTGGATGGCGGCAGCGCCCGCAGGGTGGCAAGGACCGGTGCGGGGATCGGCGCCGTGGGGAGTCGGTGGGTCGGGTCCCAATCGCCCGTCCAGAGCAGGTTGGCGATGGCCGGGTACGTGCCGTGGGCGACGAGATCGCCGATGCGATACCCGCGATACAGGAGCCGACCGCGCTCGCCATCGATATAGCTGAGCGTCGTCTCGCCCGCGATGACGCCCTCGAGACCCGGGGAGTAGGGTCGATGGGCCTGCGCGTCGTCGGCGTTCGCGCCCGCCGCGGCTGGCGAGTCGGTCATGGACGGATGGTAGCCCGCACCACGGCGACCCGCAGGGCCATTGGTCCCGTCGTCGTGTGACTCAGCGGCCGTCGAGTGCGTTGAGGACGAGGCGGACGACGAGCGAACCCAGGACGGCGACCACCACCGCGGCGACGAAGCCGTTGATCGAATCGAACCCCATCTGGCCGGCGAGCCAGCCGCCCAGCACGCCACCGACGATGCCGACCACGATGTTGGGGAGGCAGCCTCGGGCGGTCTTGCCCCCGACGAGTGCCCCGGAGATGGCGCCCGCGATCAGGCCGACGACGATCCAGCCGACGACGTTCATATCCATGGTGCGAGTATCACACGCTCGCGGTGAGGAATGCCCGGACCGCGCCCACGAGGTCGTCGGGGTGGGTGTGGTGGGCGCTATGACGAGCACCCGGGATGACCACGACGCGCCCGTCGGCGAGTCGCTCCGCGAGGGCCTGGGTCGAGCCGACGAACTCGGGGATGCTGTCGCCGCCGACGATCTGGAGGACGGGTCGTCGAACGCTCCCGAGCCGCGCGAGCCCTGCCGCCTCCGCTTCCTCCGAGCCGAGCTCGCGGACGATCGTGTGCGCGGCCGCGACCCGCGCGGGCCAGACCGGATCCGCCCGGTAGGCAGCGATGGCTGCCTCATCCATCCCGACGACGCGGCGCATGAACGTCTCCAGCAGCTCGTCGTGGCGCCCCGCCGCGTCGAGTCGCGCGAGGTCGGCGATGTCGGTCGGATCGCTGTAGTGCATATCCGGTGGCGTCGGAGCGCCCTCGTACGAGATCACCCGCGCGATCGACGGGGTCGCGAGCGCGGCTCCGAGCGCGCACCGGCCACCGTACGAGTGTCCGAAGACCGAGACGCCATCCTGCCCGCGGGCCGACGCGACCGCGTCGGCGACGGCGGCGTCGTCCTCGAACTCGCGTTCGATCGCGTAGGGAACGGCGTCACCCGACCAGCCGCGACCCCGGCGGTCGATGGCGTAGATGTCGAACGTGGTCCCGAGCAGCGGCCCGATGACACGGAACGTGGTGTGGTCGGCGGCGGCGCCGTGGACCAGGAGGAGGGGTGGCCCGTCGGGCGTCCCGGACCGGAACGCCGCGATCCGTGTCCCGTCGGCGGAGGCGACCATGAGGTCCGGGCCGGGTCCGGGCCGCCACGCGTACCGGATATCCGGCTGGCCCTCCTTGTTGCCACTGCCATCGCCGAACGCGATCGGCACGAAGCCGAGCCGTTCGTAGAAGGCCCGGGCGCGGCTGTTCGCCTGGAAGCAGTACAGGTCCAGGCCCGTCGGCCGACGTTCCTTGGCCAGCGCGACCAGTCGGCGACCGACGCCCCGTCCGATCCACGTCGGCGCCACGTAGAGCTGCTCGACCATCGTGTCCGACAGCGCCATCAGCGCGATCACCTGCCCGCTTGCCGGATCCTCCGCGACCCACGTCTCGTGGCGGGGGAGCAGCTCCTCGGCGAGCCATCGTCGGACGTCGGCATCGGGGTGACCCGGTGGGAAGTCGAACGTGTCCCGCCACGAGGCCAGCCAGACGACACCGATGGCGGCCCCGTCCTCGGGACGCGCGGGGCGGAGCGATGGCTCGGTGAGGTCCGCGGGCTCGGTCACCTGGGCAGTCGTGCCGCGGCGGCAGGATCCAGGATCCACGTCGCGCCGGGGCGCCGCGCGAGCTGCGCGGGCAGCCGGCGCGGGTCGATCTCTGCCCCGAAGACCTCCGCCAGGATGGCCGCCTTGCCCGCTCCGGTCGCCACTGCGAGCACCTCGCCGGCGACACCGAGCAGCGCCGGGTTCAGGGTCACCCGCTGCACGTGCGGCTCGATGTGCGTCGGCGCCGGGATCGCGAGTGCGAGCGCCGACGAATCGAACGCCTCCGAACCCGGGAACACCGAGAGCAGGTGTCCATCGCTGCCGATCCCGACCACGATGAGATCCAGGACGGGCAACCCCTGGGCGGTGGGGAGATCGGCGGTCCGGAGCTCGTTCGCGAGCGCATCCGCCGTCCAGGCCGCATCCCAGCCGGCGCCGATGCTCTCTCCGGTCCGGAAGGGATGCAGGTGCTCGAGCGGGATGGCCACGCCGTGTTCCGCGTCGAGGAGGATGTCATCGAGCGGCTTGACGTTGGAGAGCGGGTGATCGCGCGGCACGTAGCGGTCGTCGCCCCACCACACGTGGACCTCCGACCACGGCACGACATCGCGCAGGGGCGCCGCGGTCAGGTGCCGGTAGATGGCCGGGGCCGCCGACCCACCGGTCGTCGCCCAGTCCGCGCGACCCCGCGCCGCGACGGCGGCCGCCAGGGAACCGGCGATCTGCTCGGCCGCGAGGCGAGCGGCGTCGTCCGCATCCCGCGCGACGACGATCCGTTCGCCGGTCACGGTCATCGGGTCGCGACGAGCTGCGCCGCGGAGCGCATGGCGCCGATGCTCACGACGTCCCGCGGTCCGGCCTCGATCGCTTCGGCGAGCAGGTCGACGTCGCCGCGGCGGGCCGCAAGGAAGGTCCGATCAAGGGCTTCGACGCCGTCCTGCCACACGCGGACGTGCACGCTCTCGGCTTCGGCGGTGACGTCGGCCCGGAGCTCGGAGCCGCGACGTTCGGCCAGCAGCTCCACGCGCAGCGTCGTACCGGCCGGCATCGGCGAGACGACCGGGCGCACGACGACCGCGACCTCGCCACGACCGTCGGACAGGGTGGCGGCCATGCCGCGCCCGACGACCGGTCGCGCGCCTGCCCCCGAGCGGTGCCGCGCCACCGGCGTCGGGGGGTGTCCCTTCTCCGCCACCACATGGAGCGGCACGCGGACATGCAGCCCGAGGCGGGACGCCAGCCAGGCCACGTGGTAGACGGGCTTGAGCAGGTTCGTCGACCCGGGTGCGCCCGTCTCGTCATGCGTGGCATACGTCACCGCGATCCGCCGCAGCGAGCGCAGGTAGGGCAGGAACTCCGGGTCGTCGAAGATGGACGCGATGGCTTCGCGCCAGCGCGACTGACGGACGAGCGCGAAGTCGCTGATGGCGAGGCGCGTCGAATCCACCAGGCTGGCCATCTCGCCCAGGCGGGCGAGGCCGTCGCCACTCCAGGTGGATCCATCCACGATGAGTCGATCGGCCCCGGCGAGCAGGTCACGGGCGGCGCGTGAGGAGAACGGCGGCTCGCCCGGCCACCAGATCGCCACCGGCAGGTCGTGGATGATCAAGGGCGTGACGATCGCCGACAGGTGGCGACCCGCTTCGCCGCCCGCGGTGAGATGGATCGTCTCCGCGCACGTCTCCGGAGCGTCTGCGCGCGGCAGGATGCAGTGGGCTTCGACGCGAGCGTCGATCCACGACGGACCGTCGGGGTCCGCGGACTGGACGACGATGGTGCGCGAAGGATGTCGGCCCGTCAGTGCCTGGATCGTCGCGGCGCCCCGATCGGCGAGCTCCCAGGTCCGCGCGATGACGACGAGGTTCATCACGCTCGTTCGGGCAGCGATGTGCCGTGAGCGCTCGCCTTCCACCTCGACGGCCAGGTCCTGGCGGGCCCAGATCCGGGCGAGCTCCTGCTCGATCTCCGCGATGCTGTGTGCCCGCGCCGACCAGCGCAGGATCGGCTCGTGCGGCGTCATCGCCGGTGCGACCGAGGAGGTCATCGAGCCATCCCGTCAGATCCGGCGCCAGCGCCGGCCCTCGCGGGCCAGCAGCTCATCGGCAGCGGCGGGGCCCCAGGTCCCCGCCTCGTAGTTCGGGAACTCCGGCGCCGGCGCGGTCGCCCATGCGTCGATGATCGGGTCCACGATGCCCCAGGCCTCCTCGACCTCGTCGGCGCGGGTGAACAGCGAAGCGTCGCCCTGCAGCGCGTCGAGGATCAGCGTCTCGTAGG
>CAYVJP010000203.1:0-4824 GCA_964451745.1 uncultured Anaerolineaceae bacterium
CCGCGCGGCGATGGACGCCCTGGTCGATTTCGGGCGGCCGCAGGCCATCCGCCTCGCCGTCCTCGTGGACCGCGGACATCGCGAGCTGCCGATCCGGGCCGACCACGTGGGCAAGAACGTGCCGACCTCGCGCGAGGAACTGGTCAAGGTCCATCTCGAGGAGACCGACGACGAGGACGGCGTGGAGATCGAACGCGTCGTGGACACCACGCTGGCGGCCGAGCCCGTCGCGTGACCGACGTGATGGACGATCCGACCGCGACCCCCGAGGTCGTCGTCCCGTCCGTCGATGTCGCACCCGAGACCCAGCCGGTCGGCTGGCGACACCGGCACCTCCTCGATGTCGATGGGCTCTCGGCCGCCGATCTCGACCTCGTGATGCGCACGGCTGACGCGATGCGCGAGGTGTTGGCCCGCCCGATCGCGAAGGTCCCGGCGTTGCGTGGCCGGAACGTGACGATCCTGTTCTACGAGGCATCCACCCGAACGCGGGTCTCCTTCGAGGTGGCGGCCAAGAACCTGTCCGCGGATGTCGTGAACATCGCGGCCGCCACGTCATCGGTCACCAAGGGGGAGTCGCTGGTCGATACGGTGCGGACGGTGGAGGCCCTCGGCGCGCAGATGCTGGTCATGCGTCACTCGGTGTCCGGGGCGCCGTACCTCGCGGCCGAGATCTTCGGCGGGTCCGTGCTCAACGGGGGCGACGGCTGGCACGCCCATCCGACGCAGGCGCTGCTGGATCTGTACACGATGCGGTCGCGGCTCGGCTCGGACGGGTCGCTGGGCGTGGAAGGGCGCAAGATCGTGATCCTTGGTGACGTCCTGCACTCGCGGGTCGCGCGATCCAACATCTGGTCCCTGACCGCCGCGGGCGCGGACCTCTGGCTGTGCGGACCACCGACGCTGCTGCGCGGGTTCGAGGCCTGGGCCGGACGGGGGGCGGCCGCGGGCCGACGGTTCACGGTCACCGCGGACGTCGACGCGGCCGTGCGCGACGCCGATGTCGTGATGGCGCTCCGGATCCAGCGCGAGCGGATGGCCTCGGGCCTGCTGCCATCGATGCGCGAGTACGCGGCGCGCTACGGACTGACGGCCGCCAGGCTGGCGACGGCCCGGCCGGACGCGCTCGTGATGCACCCGGGCCCCATGAACGAGGGCGTGGAGATCGCCGCCGACGTGGCGGCCGGGGCGCAGTCGGTGATCACGGACCAGGTGACGAATGGCGTGGCGATCCGGATGGCCATGCTGTACCTCCTGGCCGGGGTCAACGCGCCCGCGTCGTCGCCCGCATGACCGATCTCGAGATCAGCCGGGCGTGGCTCGTGGATCCGGCCGCGGGACGCGAAGGGCCGGGCGAGATCGTCGTCCGCGACGGGATCCTGGAGGCCGTCACGTGGCTGGAAGGTCCGGACGCCGAGGGCGTGGACGCGTCCGGGGTCGTCGTGGCACCCGGGTTCATCGATCTGCACGCGCACGTGCGCGAGCCCGGCAACGAGGATGCCGAGACCGTCGCGACGGGTCTCGCGGCGGCCGCCCACGGCGGGTTCACGACGGTCTGCGTCATGCCGAACACGACGCCAGCGCTCGATGAGCCATCCGTGCTCGCCCAGGTCCGCGCCGCTGCTGTCGCTTCTGGATCCCCGGTGGAGATGCTGGCGCACGGCGCGGTCACGGCCGGACGGGCAGGAGAGACCCTTGCCGCCCTCGGCGAATTGGCCGACGCCGGGGTCGTCGGGTTCAGCGATGACGGCGCCCCGGTGCGTTCGGCGACGATTATGCGCAACGCCCTGGCCTACGCGGGTGCCCTCGGGCTCCCGATCGTGGACCATCCCGAAGACCACACCCAGACCGACGGCGCGGAGGCGAACGAGGGGTTCGTGGCCACCGTGCTCGGGCTGCGCGGATGGCCGGCAGCCGCGGAAGCGTCCGCCGTGGCGCGTGACCTCGCGATCCTTGCCGAGGTGTGTCGCGATGTGCCCGGCACTCGCCTGCACCTGACGCATGTGTCGACGGCGGCGTCCCTCGACCTGGTCCGCCAGGCGAAGGCGGCAGGGCTGCCCGTCACCTGCGACGTGACCCCGCACCATCTGGCCCTCACCGACGAGTGGGTCGCCGGGGCGCAGCGGTTCGCCTGGGAGGCCGGGCCGGACGCCGACCCGTGGCGTGACGGCGCGCTCATGGCCGAGCCGTTCGCGTCGGCACTCCGCGTGAACCCGCCGCTGCGGACGCCGGCCGATGCCCTGGCCTGTCTCGCCGCCCTCGCCGACGGCACGGCCGACGCGATCGCCACGGACCACGCTCCGCACACCGAGGTGGACAAGGCGGTGGAGTTCGGGCAGGCGGCGAACGGGATCAGCGGCATCGAGACGGCGCTCGGGATCGTCCTGTCGGCGGTGGATGCCGGGCAGCTGACGCTGCTGCGGGCGATGGCGCTGCTGACCACGGGACCGGCGGCGGTGCTCGGCGGTCGGTCGCGCCGCGACGGGACGGTCGGGCTCGCGGAAGGCACACCCGCGGACCTCGTCGTCTTCGATCGCGCGGACACCTGGATGGTGACGGCCGCTTCGCTCGCGTCGAAGGGCAAGAACTCGCCGCTTCTTGGGATGGCGCTGCCCGGCCGCGTGCTCCTGACGATGGCCGCCGGCCGCGTCGCCTACGAGGCTCCCGGCGACTGATCCGCGGTCGGTTCAGGCGATCCAACGACGTCGATGATCGCGACCGTGTACGAAACCTCCACCCCGGTCGTGTCGACGCCGTCCTGGATCTCCACCACGATGGATCGCTCGACTGGAGCGCCATCACACAAGTCGACGGCACCGAGCACGATGTTGATCCCCGAAAGGTCGGCGTTGACCGTGATCGGGGTGTCGCCGTCGCACGAGGTTCCAAGCCAATCCAGTCGGTACGCACTCGATGCGCCCTCTGGTGCAAGCCGCCAGAAGGGGGCTGTCGGGTTGAACGGACCGTCGGCCGGCGTCACCGCCCGGGCCGACGTCACTCGGCCAGAGAGGTCGGAGAGGACGACGCGCACCGGCGAACCGCCGGCGCCAGGGCTGGCTAGTACGACGATGTGAGCGCCTGTCGGAGGCGACGCACCAGTCCGAGTCTCGATGTAGGAAACGTCGACGACCGAGGCATCGACCGGTTCACGGAACGTGAGAACGAGTTCGCGTTCGATTGCCGCCATACGGCACGAGGGGTGCAATCCCCCATCGATGAGGATCGAGTCAAGCGAGTCGACCGTAACGATCACATGGCGGTCGCAGAGGCTGCCGGTCCATCCCAGTCGGATGCCCCTGGGATCTCCGGGCTGGCCCGTCACCCATGTGCGTCCGTCGGACCGATCGGGCCGTTCGACGACCGGATCGTCGTCACGGACCTCGCGGGCCGCGCCCACCGCCCCGGTGGGATCAAGGATCGCAACCTCGACCGGCGGCAGTCCCGTGCCGACGCGACTCGTCAGCGGGAAACGCGTGACCGTATTCGGTGGTGGCCAAGGGCCCTCCGTCGGCGTTGGGGTCGCAATCGGCCCGCCGACGCGGAACAGGTTGCCGTCGATGTCCATGCGCCAGACCTCGCCCTTGCCGTCCGTGACGACATAGGTCTGCGGCCGCCCGGCTTCCAGGGTGCGGAGCACCCACTGATTCCGCTCCGCGACGACTAGGCCGTCATCCTGGGCGTCTGGGTCATCTCCGAGCGTCGGCTCGATGGCGACGATGTTCGCTCGATCTGCCGTGACGACCGACAGGACGACCGCATCGGGGACGGCCTCGGCAAATGCGGACAGGACCTCGTCCAGGGTCGATTGTGGCTCGCCGTCCTGGATCATCACCAGGTGACTCAGCGGCTGCGGCTTGCCATCGACGGCATCGACGCGATCGACGGCGAAGGTATCCCTGCACGACTGCTCGACGTCCGCCGGGCATCGTCGGGACCGGCGGTCATCAAAGTGGCCGACGACCACGATCTCCGCGGGCTCGGCCGGCCTGACGGCCGGGCCCCAGGGCAGGTCCGAGGCGTCGATGCCGTCAAGGTCGATCTGGAAGCCATCACCGGTCGGGACCTGTGTGGTGGACAACACCCACTGGTCCGGGAATCCGATCGGCGAATACCAGCCCCGCACCGCCAACTCCCGGTCGTCCTCGCCAACATCCCGGACGGCGAGCGCGGCCGGCACATCGATGACGGGCAGGCCGAAGACGCGCTCCGTTTCCGCGTCGCTCGGCGCCGCGGACGGGACCGAAGCGCTCGGCCCGGTCGGGGGAGGGGACGACCCCGTACGCCATGACATCGCCAGGCTCAGCCCGACGACGGACACCACGACGGCCGCGGCAGCGGCGAACGGCAGGGGACGCCACCACGGAGCGTCGCGTCGTGTCGGTCGCTGACGCACGGCGTTCGTGGTTGCGGTCGCCAAGTCCGGCGGCACGGGGACGGTCGCGGCACGCGCCGTGAACGCCGCAGCGAGTCGGTCGTCGTCCCACGGATCGGGCGTCGTCATCGGTCGGCCGCCTCGGCGTCGATCGCTGCCTGGAGCGCCTGGCGCGCGGTGTGCAGCCGCGATTTCGCCGTCCCGACCGGGATTTCGAGGATCTCGGCGAGTTCCACCACCGGGCGGCCTTCGAGGTGATGCAGCACGAGGATCGACCGCTGCTCGACGGGGAGTCGCCGCAGGGCGGCGTCGAGCGTTCGCGCATCCGCCTCCGCCTGGCTGGCAGCCGCTCGTTCCGGTATCTCGCCGACGCGGCTCGATGCGATCTCCCGGACCGCGCGCCGCCGTCGGGCGCGGTGGGTCATCCGCGCGGCGTTGACCGCGACCCGCTG
>CAYVJP010000204.1:0-4782 GCA_964451745.1 uncultured Anaerolineaceae bacterium
CCGGCACCGTCGAGGACGTCCGCGAGAACGCGGCGAAGCTGGCCGGCTGACATGCCCATCCAGCTCGAAATCGTCACGCCGGAGCGGCTCGCCTACTCGGACTCGGTCGACTCGGTCGTCCTGCCCGGCTCGCAGGGCGAGCTCGGCGTGCTGCCGCATCACGCCCCGCTCGTGTCGACCCTCGGCATCGGCGAGCTGCGCATCCGCAAGGGAGGCCAGGAGGAATCGTTCGCGATCGTCGGCGGCTTCCTCCAGGTCCGCCCGGACAAGGTCGTGGTCATGGCCGAGACCGCGGACATGGCGAGCGAGATCGATCTCGAGAAGGCGGAGGAGGCGCGTCGCGAGGCCGAACGGGCGCTCGAGAGCGGCTACCACGAGGGTGCCGACCTGTCGGCCGCCCGGGCCCAGCTGCAGCAGGCGCTCCTGCGCATCCGTGTCGCGGAGCGACGCTATCGGGAAGGACCGCGCCACCGATGACGGAACGGCGACCGCGGCAGCGCGGATAGCTGACCGTGGCTGACGCCCGACCGTTCCATTGGGAGTACACCCCGGAGCCGGTCGCGCCGGAGGTCTTCCGCATCCAGGGCGGGCAGCCTCTCGCCGGGACCGTCGCGATCAGCGGTGCCAAGAACGCCGCCCTCAAGCTGCTCGCGGCGGCGACGCTGACGGGTGAGCGCTGCCGCCTGACCAACGTCCCCGAGATCGAGGACGTGCGCGTTATGACCCAGACGCTCATGGAACTGGGCGTCGTCGTGGACCACCCTGCGCCCAACGTCTACGAGATCGCGGCCGGCGACGTGGATTGGCTGTTCGTGCCCCTGGAAGCCGCGGCCAAGATGCGTGCCTCGTTCATCCTGCTCGGCCCGCTGCTGGCGCGCTTCGGCCGGGTCATCATCAGCAACCCCGGTGGGGACCGGATCGGGCGACGACCGGTCAACCTGCACGTCGACGCGATGCGTGCGCTGGGCGCCCAGATCGACTATCGCAACGGCTACTACTTCGCGACGGCGCCGGGCCGCCTGCGCGGCACGGAGGTGCGCTTCCCGTTCGTGAGCGTCATGGGGACGGAGAACGCGATGCTCGCGGCCACGCTCGCCGAGGGCCGCACGGTGATCCGGCCGGCCGCCCAGGAGCCCGAGGTCGATGACCTGATCGCGTTCCTCGGCAAGATGGGCGCCAAGGTGGAGCGGACCGCGCCCGACACGATCGAGGTGGAGGGCCGCAAGCGCCTGCGCGGGGCGGACCACAGCGTCATCCCGGACCGGATCGAGGCCGGCACGTTCGTGGTGGCCGGGGCGATCACCGGAGGACGGATCACGCTGACCGGGGCGCCGTGCGAACACCTCGGCGCGTTCGTCGAGGTCATGGGCCGCGCCGGTGTCGGCGTATCGTGCGGGACGGACACGATCGAGGTGGACGGGTCGGCGCTCACGGGGGCCGGGTTCACGGCACTCGACGTCGAGACCGCGCCGTACCCCGGGCTCGCGACGGACCTCCAGCCGCCCACGTCGATCCTCCTGACCCAGGCGACGGGCACGTCCCATGTCCACGAGGCGATCTTCGAGGACCGCCTCGAGTGGATGAGCGAGCTGCGCCTGATGGGGGCCGACATCGATCTCGCCGACGATCGCCACGCCACGATCCGCGGCCGGACGCCCCTCCACGGGACGGAGGTCGAGATCGGCGACCTGCGGGCGGGAGCATCGCTCATCCTGGCCGCCCTGGCGGCGGACGGAACGACCACCATCCACGGTGCGCACCACGTTCACCGGGGCTATGAGAACATCGAGGGCAAGTTCCAGGGCCTTGGGGCCGGGATCTTGCGCCAGGCAGAAGGGAACGACACCACCAGCTCATGAAGATCGGCATCGACCTCGGCACCGCCAATGTCCTCGTGTACGTGAAGGGCAAGGGCATCGTCATCACCGAACCGTCCGTCGTGGCGGTGTCGGAGGACAACCGCATCGTGGCCGTGGGCGAGGAAGCCCGCGAGATGATCGGGCGCACGCCCGGCAACATCCAGGCCATCCGCCCGATGAAGGACGGCGTCATCGCCGACTACGTCATCACCGAGGCGATGCTCCGCTTTTTCATCGCCAAGGCGACGAAGAACCGGATCGGGTTCAGCCGGCCCGAGGTGATGATCAGCGTGCCCGCCGGGGTGACCTCGGTCGAGAAGCGTGCCGTCCGCGACGCGGCGCTCAAGGCCGGCGCCAAGGAGGCGTTCCTCATCGAAGAGCCCCTGGCCGCGGCCATCGGCGCCAATGTGCCGATCAGCGGGCCGTCGGGGAACATGATCATCGATATCGGCGGCGGGACCTCCGAGATCGCGGTCATCGCGTTGGGCGGGATCGTCGTCTCGCACTCGCTCCGGGTCGGTGGCAACACGTTCGACGAGGCCATCGCCACCTACATCCGCAAGAAGTACAACCTGATGATCGGCGAGCGCACGGCCGAGGAGGTCAAGATCCAGATCGGGACCGCCCTCCCGCTCGAGCGCGAGCTCACGATGGAGGTGCGTGGTCGGGACCTGATCGCCGGTCTCCCGCGGACCATCCCGATCACCTCGTCGGAGGTGATGGAGGCCATCGAGGCGCCGCTCCAGCAGCTCGTCGCCGCGGTGCGCTCCGTCCTCGAGCAGACGCCGCCCGAGCTGTCATCCGACATCATCGACAAGGGCATGGTCATGTCCGGCGGTGGCGCCCTGTTGCGCAACGTGGACAAGCTGCTCACCCAGGTGACCGGTGTGCCCTGCCACGTCGCCGAGAACTCGCTCGACTGCGTCGCGCTGGGGACCGGTCTTGCGCTCGAGCACTTCGATTTCTTCAAGAAGTCGCTCGTCCAGCAGATCTGACCGGCGTGACCCTCGCGGCGGGGCCGGGCGCCGGGCGGGCCTTCATCGACCTGCACTGCCACACATCGGCGTCGTTCGACAGTCTCGCCAAGCCCGCCGCGGTCGTGCGTGCCGCAGCGGCACGCGGTCTCACGCACCTGGTCGTCACCGATCACGATCGGATCGATGGGGCCCTCGCGGCCCGTGACGCGGCGCCCAACGGGCTGACCGTGATCGTCGGTGAGGAGGTCAAGACCGCGGACGGCGATCTGATCTGCGCGTTCCTGACCACGGCCATCCCCCCTGGGATGGCGGCGACCGAGACGATCGCCGCAGCCCGCGAGCAAGGGGCCCTGGTCGGGATCCCCCACCCGTTCGACCGGTTCCGCGGATCGCTCTCCAAGTCGTCCGCGCTCGACGCCCTCGCCCCGCACGTGGACTGGGTGGAGACGCACAACGCGCGGCTCGTGGGCAGCGGCAACGAGCAGGCTGCGGCGTTCGCCCTGCGTCACCAGCGCCCGGGCGTGGCCGTATCGGACGCGCACACCGTCCTTGAGGTCGGCGTCGCATACACCGCGCTCGATGGCGATCCGTCCACGGCAGCGGGGCTGCTGTCGGCGCTGTCGAGCACCGAGATCGTGCCCGGTCGTGCCAGCTACGTCGTGCGCCTGTGGACGCCGGCAGCGAAAGCCGTCCAGCGGCTGCGCGGCAACGGTCGCGTCCGACCGGGGACCGCCGCATGACGCCACAGGACCATCGACCGATGGAACCCGGGACCCCGTCGCCCGTACCGTCTCCATCGATGGAGGCAACCCCGGCGATCGATCCCCGCGCGCGCGTCGGCGAGCGCACGCCCGACGCGGGGCACGAGCCCGACGCGGAGCAGATGTCGCTGGCCAGCCGCCTTCGCCAGCCGCGGACGATCATCTCCATCGCGGTCCCGTTGTTCATCATCGCGGCCTTCGTCGCCATCAACGGCGAACAGCTGCAGAAGGTCCCGCAACTCATCCTCGCCGCGAACCCGGCCCTCGTCCTGGTGGCCTTCATCGTCTTCTACGCAGGGTTCCCGCTGCGCGGTCAGCGCTGGAAGATCCTGCTGCTGGGGACGGGCCTGCGCATCCCGCGCCGCGACTCCACGGAGATCATCTTCCTGTCGTGGCTGGTCAACTGCGTGGTCCCGGCCAAGCTCGGCGACGTCTATCGCGCGTATCTGCTCAAGATCAACAGCACGGCCTCGCTGTCGCGCACGTTCGGGACCGTCTTCATCGAACGCGTCCTCGACGTATGCGCGATCGCCCTGCTGGGGATCGCCGCGGGCTACTGGAGCTTCCGTGACGGGCTGCCGCCGGTCATCGAGTACGTGTTCATCGTCGGCCTCGTCGTCGTCGGCCTGCTCATCGTCGGCCTCTTCACGATGCGCAACTTCGGGCGCCGGATCATCACAGCGATGCGATTCCTGCCGCACCAGGTGCTCGAGCTGTACGACCGATTCGAGCAGGGCGTGTTCGGCGCGATCGGCATGCGCCAGATGCCCGTCCTGGCCGTCCTGACCGGCACGATCTGGATGACCGAGGGACTGCGCCTCTTCTTCGTGATCCAGGCGTTCGGGTTCTCGGATGTCTCGATGGGCATCTCGGGCGCCGTCTTCGTCGCGCTCATCGGCTCGCTGCTCACCGCCGTTCCGCTCAGCCCCGCCGGTCTGGGCATCGTGGAGGCGGGCGTCGTGGGCGTGTTGACCGTGGCCTACGGCGTGCCGCTCCCCGAGGCGACGGCGATCGCCCTGCTGGACCGCGTGATCAGCGTGTTCTCGGTGATCGTGTTCGGCTCGATCGCCTACGTGATCTCGAAGAAGCCGCGCGGCGAAGGCTGGATCCCCCAGCCCGATCAGGTCGAGGTCCCGACCGGGCACGCGGCTGCGTCCCAGCCCGCCTGATTCGCCCGCACGACCG
>CAYVJP010000205.1:0-4101 GCA_964451745.1 uncultured Anaerolineaceae bacterium
TGCCACCACGTGGCGTCGCGAAGACGGGTGATCCGGGCCGGAGGGTGACGGGCGCACGCGCGTGGTACGTTCCCGCCATGACCGATGACGCCGCCGGCGAGCGCTACCTGCTGCTGGCCGACATCTCCGGCTACACCGGGTTCATGTCCAGCGTCGAGGACGCCCACGGCGTCGACTTCAGCGCGGGCATCCCGGCGGCCTACGGCGTCCTTGGCGGCCTCCTGGACACGGTCATCGCCGGTGTCGGTCCGGATTTCGACCTCGTCAAGCTCGAAGGCGACGCCGTCTTCGCCGCGGCGCCGGCGCGTCGGATCGACGGCGAGGGCGAACGGGTCATCGAGCACCTGCGCTCGATGTACGCGGGGTTCACCGAAGCGCGCACCCGAGCGATCCCGGCGAGCGACCACATGTGCACGGCCTGCCCGGCGGTCGCCCATCTCGACCTCAAGGCCGTGCTCCACCGGGGGCTATCGGTCCGCCAGTCCGTCGGGACGGGCAGCGACCTGCTCGGGCCGGCGGTGAACGTGGCGCATCGACTGCTCAAGAACACCGTCCGCGACCGGATCGGCTTCCGCCCGTACCTGTTCGTCACGGACGCGGCGGCGGCGTCGCTCGGCGTGGCGGAAGCGGGTCTCGCGCATCGCGAGGCGTACGCGGACTCCGGCCCGGTCGACGGTCGGATCGTCGAGCTCACGCGGTAGGAGCGGCGCAGGTGTCGGCCGAAGCCACCTCCATCCGCCGCCTCTACTCCGACTGGCCGCAGTACCAGGCGCGGCTCCTCGATGGGGTGCGCGACCTGACCGCGGACGAGCTCGCGCTTCGCGCCGGCCCGGAGCACGGTCCGATCTGGGCGCTGGCCGCGCACTGCGCCGCCATGCGGGTCTACTGGCTGTGCGGCATCCTGGGCGAACCGGGCGCCGAGACGACGCCGTTCCCGGACCCGTTCGCCGACGGCTGGGAGGACGACCTCGACCATCCGCGCTCCGCCGTCGAACTCACGGTCGCCCTCGAGACCACGAGCGCGCTGATCGATCGCTGCCTCGACACGTGGACCCTCGACATGCTCTCGGTCGAGTTCGAGCGCTGGCGCGGCGACGTTCGGCAGGTCCACACCCGCGGCTCCGTCCTCCAGCGGATGGTGAGCCATGATGCCTTCCACAGCGGGGAGATCTCGCAACTGCTCGGCGCTCATGGGCTCCCCGAGATCGACCTCTGGCGGCCGCAGGCCTGAGGACCACGTCTGGCATCATCGCTCGATGACGAGGCCCACCGTCCCAGCCGGCATCACCGAAGGCGGCGTCGTCGCGATCGCGCGTCGCCTGTCCGCCGACGAGGCCGCAGCGATGGCCGAAGCCCTGGCCCGGGGCGGCATCGGCGCCTTCGAGCTCACGCTCAACGAACCCGAGGACGCCGCGCTCCGGGCGCTCGAGGCCGCCGCCGCGCACGCGGAACGCTCCGGATCGGGCATGGCGATCGGTGCCGGGACGGTGCTGTCGATCGATTCCGCCGCACGCGCGATCGATGCCGGCGCGAGCTTCCTCGTGTCGCCGCACCTCGACGTCGACCTCGTCCGCTGGGCCGCCGAGCGGGGGATCCCGATGCTCCCGGGTGCCGCCACGCCGACCGAGGTGCTGGCGGCGTGGCGAGCCGGTGCGGCGGCGGTCAAGGTGTTCCCCGCATCCGCCCTTGGTCCGCCGTTCCTCCGCGAGATGCGGGGGCCGTTCCCGGAGATCCCCCTCCAACCGACCGGCGGCATCACGGTGGAGAACGCCGGCGACTACATCCGTGCCGGCGCGATCGCGCTGGGCATGGGGAGCTGGCTGTTCGCGGGCGGGACACCGGCCTCGATCGAGGAACGGGCGCGCCTGGCGACAGACGCCGTCGCGGCGGCCCGCACGGCCCGCGCCGAGACCTGATCCGGGGCCACCGCGCCCAGCCCGCGCGTCACGCGCGGTCGCACCCGCCCGTCCAACCACCCGGTGCGCGGCCCTCGAACGCGTCACGCACCTGCAAGGCCGCTCACCGGCCACGACATCCGCCTGATCTCGCGATGTGCGCCATGCTGTAGCGCGACATCGCGACCACACCCGGAGACCTCCCAGCCTTGACCGCCTCCCGCTCCCACGCGCGCCCGCTCAACGGCCCCCGCAAACCCCCGCGCAGCCGCCGCTCCACGCTCGGCTACTTCGCGATCATCCTCTTCGTCTTCCTCGCCGGCCTCGGCATCATCGGCGCGGTCACCGTCGTCGCCGCCTATACGGCCATCGCCAACGACCCGACGCTCCCCAAGCCCGAGACCCTCACGACGTACCAGCTCCCCGAGGAGACGATCATCTACGACCGGACGGGCGAGGTGGAGCTCGCGAGGTTCGGCGAGTTCCGACGGGAGGTCGTGACCTTCGAGGAGATCCCACCGATCCTGCTCGATGCCACGACGGCGATCGAGGACAAGACCTTCTGGGAGAACGCCGGCTTCGATCCGGTCGGGATCATCGCCGCCGGGCTGGACTCGCTCCGTGGCGACAGCCGCGGCGCGAGCACGATCACCCAACAGCTCGTGCGCGCCCGCCTCCTCGACGATGAGCTGGTCCAGGACCCCGGGCGAACCGTCGAGCGCAAGCTCAAGGAGATCATCCAGTCGATCCGGGTCACCCAGGCGTTCCCCGGTGAGGAGGGCAAGCAGCAGATCATCACGGCCTACCTCAACCAGAACTACTACGGGAACCAGACCTATGGGGTGAAGGCCGCGGTCCGCGGCTACTTCGGCAAGGAACTCGCCGACATCACGCCGGCCGAAGCCGCGATCATCGCGGCGCTCCCCCAGTCGCCGTCCAACTACGACCTCGTGCGCAATGCCGTCGAGCTCTGCGAGGACGAGCTCGAAGAGGGCGAGGACTGCCCGGCAGCCAAGAGCACGCTGGTGGTCCCGCAGGACACCAAGATCGTCGCGCGACGCGATGCCGTCCTGGACCTGCTCGCCCAGGGCGACCGGACCCCGATCTCGAAGGACCAGTTCAGCCCCGCCGACTTCGAGCGAGCGAAGTCCGACGAGGTCGTCCTCACTCCCCAGGTGACCCCGCGCTGGAAGGCCCCGCACTTCGTCTGGGCGGTCCGCGACGACATCACGGACCAGCTGTGCGGCGAGGACGCCGAGACATGCCCGGCCGTCGAGCAGGGTGGCCTCCGGGTCACGTCGACCATCGACCTCAAGCTCCAGGCCATCGCCGAGAAATGGGTCAAGCTCGCCGCTCGCATCCCCCATCGCTGCGGGACGGCCGACGATCCGACCGCGTGCCGGGTCCAGGCGGCGGAGAACCTCGGCTTCGACGAACTCCCCGATTGGGTGCGCAACCTCGTGGGCAAGAACGTGCGCAACGGCGCGCTCGTCGCGCTCGACTATCAGACCGGCGAACTCGTCGCGTACGTCGGCTCTGCCGACTACTACTCCACGCAGGGCCGCGACGAGTTCCAGCCGCAGTTCGACGTCGTGGGCCAGGGCTACCGCCAGCCAGGCTCGGCATTCAAGCCGTTCAATTACGCCGTCGGCATCGACGATCGGGTCTTCACCGCCGGATCAAGCCTGATGGACAGCGCGACCGAGTTCGGCGGGAGCTACTCACCGACCAACGCGGACAACTTGGAGCGTGGCCCGGTCCGCATCCGCAAGGCGCTCCAGTTCTCGCTCAACATCCCCTCGGTCAAGGCCGTCGGCCTCAACAGCCCCGAGCACACCTTCGCCAAGGCCAAGGAGTTCGGGATGGGGTTCCAGTCCGAGACCACCGATGCCGGCCTGAGCCTGGCCCTGGGTGTCGCCGAGACGCGCCCGGTGGATCTCGTCACGGCTTACGGGACGCTCGCGAACGAGGGCCGCTACATCGGGCACACGACGATCCTCGCGATCAAGGACCGCGACGGGAAGGACGTCGTGGAACCGTACGAACCGCCCACGGGCGAATCGGTCGTCAGCCCGCAGTCGGCGTTCATCGTCACGGACATCCTGCGCGAGAACACGATCCGCGCCGTCAACCCGTACTGGGGGCGGTTCCAGATCCGCGATGAGAACGGCGAGCCGACGGGGGTGTTCCTCGACGCGGCGATGGA
>CAYVJP010000205.1:4111-4781 GCA_964451745.1 uncultured Anaerolineaceae bacterium
GACCGGTACCAACAACGATGCCAAGGACCTCAACGCCTACGGCTACATCGCCCCGCCCACCGCGGACGGCCGGGCCGCGGGGGCCTATGCCCTCGCGGTCGGTGTCTGGAACGGCAACAGCGACAACACCCCGGTGTCCACGCCGGAACGACCAGTGTTCTCCATCGATGTCTCGACCTACGTGTGGGACGGCTTCCTGTCCGAAGCCAGCGCGACCTGGGAGATCACCCGCTTCGCCCGTCCCGATTCGGGCCTGGAGCGCGTGGAGATCGACCCATGGACCGGTCTGCTCCCGGCCGCCGGCGGTGAGGCGGTCGAAGAGTGGTTCCTCAGCGGGACCGCGCCAGAGCGCCGGCTCGACGCCGGAACCTGCGGCGTCCAGGCCATCGATGCGATCGGCCTCGAGAACGGCTTCTCCGACTGGATGGAGGGCAATCGCGACTGGCTGCGCCGGGCCGACCGGGGCGTCGGAACGGTGGGTGGTCCGGACCGGACGCGGGTCGCCTACTTCTACAACAACAGCTTCAACCCGTACGGCCGGACCTGGGGCGCGCTGGTGGATGGCAACGGCTGCGGCGAGCCGAGCCCATCACCCTCGTGCTTCGTGATCCCGAGCCCGGACGCGAGCGGCGTGGTTCCCTCGTTCGTCCTGCCCTCGCCGTCCGGGTCC
>CAYVJP010000206.1:0-4766 GCA_964451745.1 uncultured Anaerolineaceae bacterium
CTCGTTGCTGGCCTCGAGCCTGTTCATCGTCCTGGCGGTCGTCCCGGTCGCGCTGGTGATCTCCACGATGGCGGGGTTCGCCATCGGGCTGTTGCGCATCCCAGGCGCCAACATCCTCCTGCTCCTCTTCATCTTCGGCCTGACCCTGCCGTTCGAAGGCATCATCACCCCGCTCTACTTCCTGGCCCGCGAGATGGGGATCCTCAACACGCGATTCGCCATCGTCCTGCCGCTCATCGGGTTGTTCATGCCGTTCGCGGTGTTCTGGATGCGGGCGCACTTCGTCAACATGCCCAGCGAGGTGTCGGAGGCTGCGCGCGTGGACGGGGCGAGCACCTGGGACCTGTTCTGGCGCATCCACGTCCCACTGGCTCGAGCGCCCATGGCCTCGCTCGGCATCCTCATGTCCGTCTGGGCCTGGAACCAGTTCCTCCTCGCCCTCGTGCTCGTCGAGGACCCCACCCAGCGCACGATGGCCGGCGCGCTCGGGGCCTTCCAGGGGCACTACGCCACGGACATCCCGCTGCTGTCCGCGGGTACGATCATCATCCTGCTGCCGACCCTGCTGGTCTTCATCGCGTTCCAGCGACAGGTCATCAGCGCCCTGCTCCAGGGTTCGGTGAAGGGGTGACCGTGCAGACCGGTGCTGCGCCGCCGGACGGCGGACCAGGGATCACGCTCGACGACGGCCGGCGCATCCACGGGTTCGTGGAGGCCGGGTACGGCGTCGTCATGGACACCTTCATCGACAACTTCGTCGACCGACACGACCTTGGGGCCGCGTGCGTGGTCTATCAGGACGGGCGCCCGGTCGTCGACGTGTGGGGCGGGCTCGCCGACCCGCGAACGGGGCGCCCGTGGGCCCACGACACGAGCGCGGTGATCTTCTCGTGCTCCAAGGGCCTCCTCGCGATCTGTGCCTACCTCCTCGTCCAGGAGGGCCGCCTGGACCTCGATGCCGCCGTCGCCACGTACTGGCCCGCATTCGCGGCGGCCGGCAAGGGATCGATCACGGTCCGCGAGGTGATGAGCCATCGGGCCGGCCTGGCCGCCCTCGACGTCGACCTGACGCTGGATGCCGTGCTGGCCTGGGAACCGGTGGTCCGGGCCATCGAGGCCCAGCCTCCGAGGCACCTCGCGGCGGACGGCCACATCTACCATCCGATGACCTTCGGCTGGCTGGTGGGCGAGGTCATCCGGCGGATCACCGGCCGGACGCCCGGCCGGTTCTTCCGCGACACGCTCGGCGATCCGCTCGACCTCCAGACCTGGATCGGCTTGCCCGATGGTGCGCGTCGATCGGTCGCCTGGATGGCGCCGCCATTGCCCGACGAGGACTCGGACGCTGCCCGCGAGGCGGCGCGGATCGCGCGCGAGGACGCCTCCGCCGAACGGAGCGCATCGATGGGCGGGGCGTTCGCGTTCCCCGCCCTCGACGGCGTCGTCACGTTCAACGACCCGGCGATCCAGGCGGGCGAGATCCCTGGCGCCAACGGGATCAGCACGGCCCGGTCCCTCGCCCGCTTGTACGGCGGATGCGTCTCGGCGCTGGATGGAGCCGCGATCCTCACCGAGCGCTCCATCGACGACGCGCTCATCGTCCGCTCCGCTGGTCCGCAGCGCTCCGGCATGCCGGACGACGGTGCCCGTTGGGGCACGGGATTCCAGCTCGCTTCGCCGCCGACCCAGCCGATGCTCGGACCGAGCAGCTTCGGACATGCCGGCGCCGGGGGGCAGCTTGCGTTCGCCGACCGAGATCTTGCGGTCGGGTTCGCGTACCTGGGCAACCAGATGGGCGGCTATGGCGATGGACGTGCCCGTGCACTGACCCACGCGGTCCGCCTCGCGCTCGGCGCCTGACAGGTCGCCCGATGACGAGGACGGTCGCCCCCCGGCCCCAGCTGCTTACCTATCCGGATGCCCTCGGCGGAGATCTGCGCGCGCTCGGAGACTTGCTCGATGGCCCATTGGCCGGCCTGTTCCGCGGCGTCCACGTGCTCCCGCCATTCCCGTCGTCCGCGGACCGGGGGTTCGCCCCGGTCACGTACGAACGCATCGACCCGCGGTTCGGGACCTGGGAGGACATCGGCCGGATCGCGCACCGCCATGACGTGCTCCTGGACCTGATGATCAATCACATCTCGCGGGAGAGTCGCGAATTCCAGGACTTCCAGCGGCACGGTCGGTCATCGCCGTACGCCGACCTGTTCATCACGCTTGACAAGGTCTGGCCGGACGGTCAGCCCGTCGATGCCGATGTCGCCCTGATCTTCCTGCGCAAGCCCGACGCGCCGTTCACCACCGTGACGATCGAGGAGACCGGGCTCCAGGAGCGCATCTGGACGTCATTCGGATCCGCCGATTGGTCCGAGCAGATCGATCTGGATGTGACGTCGCCGGCGACGCGCTCGCTGGTGACCAGCTGGCTGCACCAGTTCGCCGAGCGCGGCGTCCGGATCGTCCGGCTGGACGCCGTGGGCTACGTGATCAAGAAGCCCGGGACCACCTGCTTCATGGTGGAGCCGGAGATCTACGCCTTCCTGGCGTGGATGACCGAGGTGGCGGATAGTCTCGGCCTCGTCATCCTTCCCGAAGTCCACGATGCGTACGCGACCCATGAGCGACTCGCCGCGCACGGCCTGTGGACCTACGACTTCGTTCTGCCCGGCTTGCTGCTGCACACCTTCGCCACGGGTGAGACCTCGCGGCTGGCTGCGCATCTCGCTCGCTCGCCGGCCCGCCAGTTCACCAACCTGGACTGTCACGACGGGATCCCCGTGCGCCCCGACCTCGACGGGGTCCTGACTCCAGCGGAGATGGCCGACCTCGCCGGGCGCATCCAGGGGCTTGGCGGGAACGTCAACCACATCCTGTCGGACGCCCATGCCGACAACGGCGACGTCCACCAATTGAACTGTACCTACTACTCGGCGCTCGGCGGGGATGACGACCGCTACCTCGCGGCCCGGGCGATCCAGCTCTTCGCGCGCGGCGTCCCGCAGATCTACTACGTGGGCCTGCTGGCCGGCGAGAACGACCACGCTGCCGTGGAGCGCACCGGAGAAGGCCGCGCCATCAATCGCCACGACTACACGTCCGGCGAGATCGACGCGGCGATCGAACGCGACGTCGTCAGGCGGCTGGTCGAGCTCATCAGGCTGCGCAACACGCATCCGGCGTTCGATGGCGATGCGGTCATCGAGGCCGACGACGACCGCTCCATCCGCCTGCGCTGGGCGCATGGCGACGAGGTCCTGTCGCTCGACGTCGACTTCGCCGGCGGTCGCGCGATCGTTACGGAGGACGGGCGGCCGACGCCCATCGCGGATTGGGCCGCGTCGCTGCGGGCCACCGCGCGCTGACGTCGGAACCGAGTTGCGCCTGCACCTCGCTCAATCGACCGGGATCAGTCGCAGCGTGTTCCGTGCCGCACCGGCCGCCGTGACGGTCCGCACGTTTCCCGGCCCGTAGCGGTCGTACTTCGCGTGATAGGCGTCGTGGAGCGCCTGATCCAGCTCGGGCTGCGGCTGCGGCTCCTCGAACGTGACATCCCGTTCGGTTGCCCCGGCGCGGATCCGGCCCACGCCCGATGTCCGCGCCCGCCGGTACCAGCCGTTGTCCGGCCCATAGGCTGAGCGAACGTAGAGGTCGTCCCCCGCGCGAACGACCCAGATCGTGATGAACGGGCGCAGGGTGCCATCGTCCCGTCGCGACGCGACCTGGATCTCGTCCTGTTCGTCGATCCGCGTGAGCTCCTCCGGGGTCCATCCGGTCACGTCGGCGTCTCCCCGGCCCGCCCCGCGATGAATGCCTCGAGGCACTCCACCACGAGGGCGTGATCCTCGAGTTGCGGCAGGCCCGACACGATGGCCACGCCCACCGGCCCGGTCCCCGCGACGGTCAGCGGGAAGCCACCCCCGTGCGGGGCGTACTCGGGGAAGGCGAGGGACGTCGCGGCCGCGAAGGTCGTGCCGTCCGACTCATAGCGCAAGCGCTCGTACAGCGACGAGTGTCCGAAGCGCTCCACGATGCGCGCCTTGCCGGCGACGAACATGTCGTTGTGGGCGTTGGTCCCGGTTCGCGCCGCCCGAAACACGACGCGGCCGGCCCGCCGGACCTCGATCGTGACCGGGAGGGCGCGCTCCGTCGCCCGCTCGAGGAGGAGGAGCCCGATGGCCACGGCATCGTTCTCATCGAGCGATGGCAGGACGAGCCGTTCCTCCTGGTCACGGAGCTCGTCGAGGGTCGGGGTCTGGGCGGAGGTCATGTCGTCTCCTGTGCATCGGTCGTCATGGGTCCTCGGATCACGCCGGCACGATCGGCGGCGAGCGCGGCTTGCCCGCGCGGCGAGAGCGTGTAGACCCCGCGCTCGATGCGCTCGAACCAGCCATAGACGTTCGTCTGCAGGATGGGACCGGCGCGCGGTGCGTCGCCGCCGGCGCGGATCTCGCGGAGGGTGGCGGGGCCGCCCTCGAGCCGCGCCGCACAACGCAGCGCCTCCTGCCGGTAGGCCGTCATGATCGGCGCGCGCACGGAGCCGCCGCTCGTCGGATCGCCGACGCGTCGCTGGTGTTCGGCGAGCAGCCTCGTCGTCCGTCGCCGGTCCTTGCGCGGCCGATACGGCACCGGATCCAGGACGGCGATCGCCCGACCGTGCTCCACCACGATGAGGCCGACACCGATGCGCCGGCAGAGCCGTCGGATGGCATCGATCCGCCGTGGCCACGCGCCCACCGCGAGGTACACGGATTCGGTCAGTGCGAGCC
>CAYVJP010000207.1:0-4728 GCA_964451745.1 uncultured Anaerolineaceae bacterium
ATCTGGAGCGTCATCGGCTTCGATCCGCGGACCGTCCTGCCGCGCTTCATCAACGCCCTCCCGACGCGGTTCGAGGTGGGCAGCGGACCCGTGATCTTCAACGCCACCCAGATCGATATCGATCCGGCGACCGGCCGCGCCCTCCAGATCGAGCGCATCCAGCGCCTGCTCGAGATCTGAGCGCCGGGGTGCCGACGACGCGTCGACGCCACGCGCCGCTCCCGGCGGAGGGCGCCGTCATCCCTCCAGCGCCGTCCGCGGTGGACCTGCACGCGCACACGACCCGTTCGGATGGCGTCCTGGAGCCCGCGGACCTGATCGCCGCCGCGTACGAGGCGGGGGTCCGCACCTTCGCCCTGACCGACCACGACACGCTGGCCGGCTACCGCGACGTCACGGCGACGGCCGCGGCGGCCGGCACGGTCCCCACGGACATGACCCTCATCCCCGGCGTCGAGATCAACGCCCTCGTGACCCGCGACCTCGGCCTCTGGGAGGGCGAGCTCCACATCCTGGGCTTCGGGATGGACCCCGCCGACGAGGCCTTCGAGGCCGCGATGGTCGGCCAACGTGACCAGCGCCGGGTCCGCTTCGCGCGAACGGTGGAGCGGCTGCGCAAGATCGGTCTCCCGATCGACGCCCAGGTCGCGGCCCTGGCCCCGGGGGACGACGACGCCCTCGGCCGCCCGACGATCGCCCGCGCGCTCATCGCCGCGGGGTTCGCCACGAGCGTGGAGGACGCCTTCCAGCGCCTCATCGGTCACGGTGCGCCGGGCTACATCCGCCGCGAGGGGCTCGGTCCCGAGGACGCGATCCGCACCATCGTCGCGGCGCGTGGCGTCCCGGTCCTCGCGCACTTCCGCGAGGCCCCGACCCGCCTCGATCTCCTCCGCGAGCTCATGGACGTCGGCCTGGCCGGGCTCGAGGTCCACTACCGCAGCTTCGATGCGGCCACGACCGCCGCGGTCGGAGCGGTGGCGACGACGCTCGGCCTCATCGCGACCGGCGGCACGGACTACCACGGTGACCTCGGGCCGTACGCGGAGTCGCATGCGGCGCTGTGGGTCCCGCCCGAGGTCGGCGCCGCGCTCCTGGAGCGGATCGCCGGCGGCTAGGTCCGGTCCGGCTCGGGCCCGTCCTTCACGAACGTGGGCCGCAGCTCGACCGGCGGCGTCTTCTTGCGCCGCGCGGC
Source organism: uncultured Anaerolineaceae bacterium (assembly GCA_964451745.1). Lineage (GTDB taxonomy): Bacteria > Chloroflexota > Limnocylindria > Limnocylindrales > CSP1-4 > SPCO01. Next base: position 1,193 of record CAYVJP010000207.1, read on the forward strand.
GCGCGCTCGCAGGTTCAGGGCCTCGACGAACACGCTGAACGCCATGGCCGCGTAGATGTACGCCTTGTCGATATGGAACCCGAAGCCATCGGCCACGAGTGTCACGCCGATGAGAAGCAGGAACGCCAGGGCCAGCATCTTCACCGAGGGGTGGTCGTGGACGAAGCGTGACAACGGCCCCGAGGCGACCAGCATCACGATGACGGCGATCACGACGGCCGCGATCATCACCGCGATCTCGTTCGCCATGCCGACCGCGGTCAGCACCGAGTCGAGCGAGAAGACGATGTCAAGCAGGACGATCTGGAGCAGCACGCCACCGAAGGTCGCCTGCTTGACGCCGGGGCCCACCTCGGCGTGGTGCGCTTCCTCGCCCTCGAGCGACTCGCCGATCTCGGTGGTCGCCTTCCAGAGCAGGAACAGGCCACCGGCGATGAGGATGATGTCGCGCCACGAGAAGTCCTTGCCCGCGATCGTGAACACCGGGGCCGTCAATCCGACGATGAACGAGATCGTCAGCAGCAGCAGGATGCGCATCCCCATCGCGAGGCCCAGGCCGATGTACCGCGCACGATCGCGCGATTCCGGGGGCAAGCGCTGGACGAGGATCGAGATGAAGATGACGTTATCGATGCCGAGCACGATCTCGAGCACCGTCAGCGTGATGAGCGAGATCCAGATCTCGGGGTTGGTCAGCAGTTCCATAGGCGACCGAGGATACCGTGTCTGGGTGACGCTTCGGCGTACCATGTCGCGGCTGTGACCGAAACCCGACCCGGATCCCGCGCGCTCCCCGTCCTCGACCTCGTCGAATCGGCGCCCACCCGTGCGCCGCGCCGGCCGGAGCGCCCCGCCGACCATCGCCTCACCGAGTACGTCCCGGACCTCGCCGCGCTCCCGCGGTTCCACCTGTGGACCCTGGGGTGTCAGATGAACCGCAGCGACTCCGAGGAGATGGCCGGTCGTCTGCTGGCCGCCGGATGCGCGGAGGCGCCCTCGATGGACGACGCGGACCTCGTCGTCATCAACACCTGCGCCATCCGCGAAGGCGCCGAGCAGAAGGTCATCGGTCGACAGGGACACCTGGCCCGCCTCAAGGCCGCCAACCCGGGGCTGCGCGTCGTCCTCACCGGGTGTTCCGTCCGCGAGCCCGATCGAGCGGGCCTTCGTCGCCGCTACCCGGCCGTGGACGTGTTCCTGCGCCCCGACGAAGAGCCCGAGCTCGTCCACCGGCTCGGCCTGGCCTCGGCGCAGGCGCCCATCGCGGTGGGTGCCATGACGACGGTCGGACGGACCGTGGTGGGGGCCGCGGACGGGCTCTCGGCCACGCGTGCCCGCGCCGTGGGGGAGGGGACCGTCGCCCGAGGCTCGGCCATCAGCGCCTGGCTCCCGATCATCTACGGCTGCGACAAGACCTGCACGTACTGCATCGTGCCGTTCAGCCGTGGCCCCGAGCGCAGCCGCCCGTTCGACGACATCGTCGACGAGGCGCGCGCCCTCGCGGCGGCCGGGTACCGCGAGGTCACCCTGCTGGGCCAGAACGTCAACTCGTACGGCCACGACCTGGAACCCGAAGCCCGCTTCGCCCACGTGGACACGGAACGCTGGGCGGGGCGACGGCTGGACCTCGAAGGTCGTCCCGATCTCGCCGAGCTCATCCGCGCCATCGATGGCCTGCGGACCGCGGACGGCCGACCCGCCATCGGGCGCCTGCGCTTCGTGACGTCCCATCCATGGGACCTATCGGACCGCCTGATCGCCGCGCTGGCCGAGTGCCCCAGCGTCTGCGAGCACCTCCACCTGCCCGTGCAGTCCGGTGACGACGCCGTCCTGCGCCGGATGGGCCGCCAGTATTCGATCGCGCACTACCAGGAGCGGCTGGCGCGGATCCGCGAGGCCGTGCCCGGGATCACGATCTCCACGGACATCATCGTGGGCTTCTGCGGGGAGACCGAGGAGCAGTTCCAGGCCACGCTCCGCCTGCTCGAGACCGTGCGCTACGACCAGGTCTTCGCCGCCGCGTACTCGCCGCGTCCGGGAACGCCCGCGACGAAGCTCGCCGATGACGTGCCGCCCGACGTCAAGCGCCGACGCCTCAACGAGCTGCTCGCGCTGCAGGAGGCCATCGGGCAGGAACGCAACGCGGCCTGGCTGGGCGCCGAGGTCGCCGTCCTCGTGGACACGGTGACCCCACCGCGGTCACACGACCACGACGGACCGGACGATGGCGAGCGAGCGGGCGCCCGAACCGGCGGCGTCCGCCTCGCGGGCCGGACTCGCGGCAACAAGCTCGTCCACCTCGCGGGGAACGAACGACTGCTGGGGCACGAAGTCGGCGTCCGGATCGACCACGCCGGACCCTACGCGCTGCGTGGCACCCTCCTCGAGGCCCAGCGCCCGGGGTGACCGCCGCACCGCCGCTCCTCGTCGTCGCCGGGGCGACGGCGACAGGCAAGTCGGACCTCGGCATCCGTCTCGCCGAGTGGGTGATCGCACTGGGCCGCCCGGCGGCCGTCATCTCCGCCGATTCGCGCCAGGTGTTCCGCGGTCTGGACATCGGGACGGCGAAAGTGGGTCCCGAGGAGCGCGCCCGGGTCCCGCACCACGGTCTGGACCTCGTGGATCCGGATCAGGCGTTCAGCGTGGCCGACTTCGCGACCCACACTGCCGGCGTCCTCGACGACCTCGCAGCGCGCGGTGGCGTCGCGCTCCTGGTCGGCGGGACCGGGCTGTACCTGCGGGCGATCGCTCGTGGCCTGGATACCGCTGCGCTGCCCAGCGATCCGGCGATCCGGGCTCGCTTGGAGGCACGGCTCGTCGAGGAGGGACGCGAGGCCCTCGTGGCCCGGCTCGAGGAGGTCGCCCCCGCCCGCGCCGCCTCGATCGACCTTCGCAACCCGCGTCGCGTCGTCCGCGCCCTCGAGATCGCGGAGATCACCGGCGATAAGCCGCTCCCCGTGCCGCGCGGCTACCCGGGGGCCACAGCCTGGATCGGTCTGCGCCTCGAGGCCGCGGAGCATCGCCGGCGCATCGAGGCTCGGGCGGCGGCCCAGTTCGATGCCGGGCTCATCGAGGAGGCCCGCACGCTGCGCGAACGGTTCGATCCCGGCCAACCCGCCTTCAGCGCGATCGGCTATCGCGAGGCGTGGGCGGTCATCGATGGCGAGATGACCCGCGACGACGCGATCGCGCTCGATGCGCAGCGCAACACCCAGTTCGCGAAGCGCCAGTCGACATGGTTCCGCTCGGAGCCCGACATCGCCTGGCTGGATGGCGCGTCCCCCGCGTTGGACACCTCGGCGATCAGCATCCTCGCCGGCCTGCTCGAGCGCTAGGGACTATCCTTCCTCGATGCCCCGAACCATCGATCTCATCGACCTCGAACCGCCGGTCGAGAAGGTCTTCCTCGTCGCCGTCGATACCGGTTCCGAGGACGGCTGGACCGCCCAGGAGTCCCTTGCCGAGCTGTCCAGCCTCGCCCTGACGGCCGGTGCCGACGTGGTCGGCGCGGAGTGGCAGAACCGCCGCCACGTGGA
>CAYVJP010000208.1:0-4711 GCA_964451745.1 uncultured Anaerolineaceae bacterium
GGTCGGTCGCGTTGTGGTGCGAGTGGTACATCAGCGAGCCCGGGTTCACGGCCGTGAACTCGTAGGCGTACTCCTCACCCGGGATGATCGGTTTCTGCGTCACGAACGGGACGCCGTCCTGGAAGAAGTCGTCGAACTCCACCCCGTGGAAGTGGACGCCCGTGGTCTCGGGGAGGTTGTTCTTGAAGATCGCCCGGACCTTGTCGCCCTGGTTGACGCGGATCGTGGGGCCGGGCCACTGGGCGTTGTAGCCGAGGGCCGCGACCGGCGGCATCAGCTCGTCGATCCGCCACTCCATCTCGTCGATCGTCAGGTTGAAGACCTTGACGTCTCCGTCGAGGGTGGGAGTGAGCGGGTTCAGGGCGTCGCTCAGGACCAGGTTCGGGACCTGCACGAACGCCGGCTTCTGTGACAGCTCCGGATATCCATCCGCGGCGCCGAGGATGTCGGCGAGCTTGGCGACCACCGGTGCCGGGTAGATCGCGGGCAGGGCGGTGACGAGGTCGCCGAGATAGCGCCGGACCACCTTCCGGGCATTGATGTCGTGCTGGGACCAGCCTTCGGGGATGACCTCGGTGGGCGCGGAGGCGGAGGCGGACGGGGCGGCGCTGGGCGCCATCGACATGCTGGGATCGGCACTGGGCGCGGCGCTGGGGGCCGGTGACGGCGAAGCCGCCCCGGGATCGGCGGATGGCACGCCCTGGGGCCCGTAGGTCCACCCGGCCGTGGCAGCCGGGGCGCACGCGGCGACACCAGCGGCGATGAGGCCCCCGCCCGCGAGGGCTGCGCCGCGAAGGAACTTGCGGCGCGTGAGGGATGGGTCGTCCAGGAGCGGGAGGTGCAGGTCTTCCTGCGGCGGCGTATCCATGTGCGGAAGGCTAGCGCCCAGTCAAGGGGGTCGTGAGGTGACCGATGGCCCCTTTTCGACGGGCCGATCCGCCGTCTCAGCCTTGGGCCGCCAGCATCGACAAGAGGACGTCGACGTCGGCGCTGCCCATCACGCCCTGGTACTTCGCGCGGACGATCCCATCACCATCGACGATGAAGATCCAGGGCATCGATCCGACGCCCCAGGGATCCGCCCCGACACCCCACGCCGCCGCCGGCTCGGTCAGGACCGGCGCCGCGAGCGTGCCTTCGAGCACGGGCTCGGTCGTGATCACGGTGTAGCGGTACGGCTCGTGGTGGATGAACGGCACGTCGCGCCAGCGATCCAGCAGCCGCTTTGCCATCACGACCGCCTTGCCGCATGCCGGCGTCACGCGGAACTGCACGGAATCGACGACGAGCACGAACGGCGTGCCCGCGGCAAGCGCATCGCCCGTGGACGTCGCGGACATCCGCGGGTCGGGCAACGGGTCCGTCGTGACCCACGTGAGGTCGCCGCCGACATCGGCTGCGGTCTGGGTGCGGATCGTCGGCGCGGGGGCACCCAGTGCGGCGGTCCCTCCAGGGTCGAGGGCGGTGATCGCCATCGCGCCGTGCCGCGCGGTACCGGCCGTGTCCGTTGCCGTCACGTCCACGGTCCAACTCCCGGGCGAGGGGATGTCGAGCGTGGCGACGAACGAGACATCGCTGATGCCGATCGGCTGGACCGCCGTCGCGCTGACCGGCGACCCAACGAAGCTGCCATCGGCCGCGACGAGCTGCGCGGTCACCGCAAGCGCTGGATCGTCGATCTGCCCGCCGGCGTCGTTGAGGACGAGGATCACCGGGCTCGCACCACCGGCCCACACCGAGCTGGAGATCACCTCGGGCAGCAGGGAGGGCGAGGCCGGTGTCGAGGCGCTCGCGCTCGGGGGGACCGTCGGCACGTCGGTGGGGACCGAGGCGGTCGCCGCGACTTCGCGGACCACCGCGGTCATCGTCGGGACCTCGGTCCCGAACGGCAGGCGGGCACGGAACTGGCCCGCGCCATCGATCACGAAGACATCGGCGGTATGCGACATCGAGTAGTTGGCGGGGTCCTCCTCCTCGACCCGGGCGTACCTGACGCCCCACGCGTCCGCCGTCGCCCGGACCTCGGCGGGTGTCCCGGTCGCGGCCGTGAACCCGGCCGGCATGTACCGCACGAACTCGCCGAGCCAGGGGATGGTGTCGCGTTCGGGGTCCACGCTCACGAAGATGGCCCGGGCGACCCCTCCGGACGCGGCGATGGCTTCACCGACCGCACCGATCGTGACCGGGCAGACGTCCGGGCAGTGCGTGTAGCCGAAGAACACGAGCACCGGCGTGCCACGCATCGAAGCAAGGGACAGCGGCTGCCCGTCGGGTCCGGTCAGGTCGAGATCGGGCGCCGGCCGGACGAAATCCTCGAGGTAGGCGTCGACATCGATCTCGGCGGAGGGCGCCGCGCTTGCCTCGGGCGAGGCGGCCGCCCCGGCTCCAGGTGCGACGGCGTCGCCCAGCACCCGAACGACCATGAGGACGACGAGCGCCGCCGCAAGGATGACGACGAGGCGGAATGCGCCATCGAAGATCCTCGTGGGGTCGTCACCCGAGTCGTGGGTCGCGGGTGGCTGGGACATGCTCAGCCCGCGCGGACCTCGGCCTGGACGACGACCTCGCCGGCCCCCTCGAAGGTGAGCGTGATCTCGACCGAGTCGCCGACGGCGAGCTGTTCCATGTCGGGCATCATGAACATGATGTGATAGCCGCCCGGCTCCAGCTGGACCGTGGCGCCCGCCGGGATCTCGACCCGGTCGACCTCCTGCATGCCCATGCCGTCCGCACTCTCGGTCGTCTCGTGCACCTGGACATCCATCGCGATCGGACTGGAGGCAGCCAGCAGGGCGTCGGCCGCGTCACCGCCCACGATCGTCATGTACCCGGCGGCGGGCCGGTCGGCTCCCATCGGCACGCGCACCCACGCATCGGAGACGGTCGGCTCCGAGGCCCCGGCCGAGCTGCACGCGGCGACGACGAACATGACCGACAGCGCGACGATGACCCTGAAGATGGACGTGTACATCGAACCCTCCTGCGATCGTGGGGCACGGCCCACGATAGCGGCGCGAGCCGGCGGAGACGGTGGGCCATCCGGCCTGTCCCAACGTGCACTCCGGCCCGACCAGCCGACGGGCTGGCCCCGGATCATCGTTCCGGACAAAAGCCGAGGCGGCTCCCGAAGGAGCCGCCTCGATGCTGTCCCGGTGAAGGAGTCCGTCTACACGGACACTTCTGCCACGCGCCAAGAGCATCTATCACGTCGGCTGCACCGACTACCCTGACCCTACCTACCCATGACCTTGACGCTGGGGCAGCTTGGCTGACTTGACTCAGCCCCGATATCCTACCTTGGCAGGGGATGTTTTCCAAGGGTTTTGGCATACGGAACGGTGTAAATTCCTTAACCTTCCGGTTCGGTGACGCGATGCACCGGACGATGCCGAACGAGGCTGATTCGGGCGCGTCATTGCCCTAGACTCTCGTGACTCGCAGCATCGAGGACGCGACGAACGTAGCGAGCCCGTCACCCGCGCGCCGCTCCACGATGGTCGATGAAAACGCCAACCCGACGCCCGATTGGGCGATCGAGGCGGTGGGTGGGGGAGATCGTGAATCCCTTGCCGCTGTCGCGCGTTTGCACGTCGACCTGCTTCCGCATGGGCTCGGCCTGCTCGGCCCGCGATTCGTCCTCGAGTTCCTGTACAAACCGGGACTGCAGCAGGGGAAGCTCCATGTCGGGCTGGCCCGCGTGGATGGGATTCCCGCCGGGTTCGTCACGTTCACGACGTGCCCCGAGGCCTATGCCGGCGGCGGACTGGCCAAGCAGCTTCCGAGGGCGACGGCTGCCCTGACGTCGAGCGCGCTCCACGATCCCCGCGTGGTCGGCGCGGCGTGGAAGGTCGTTCGTCGCTCCGGCGAGCGCTCGCCCGGGGCCATCGAGACCGCGGAGGCGGAGGTCCTCGCGTTCGGCGTGCAGCCGGAGTTCCGCTCGGGGCCGTTCATCCGGGCGACGGGGATCCGCCTCTCGCGAGCGCTGTTCGACCATGCGGCGGACCGGCTGGTGGCGACCGGCTACCACACGGTCCAGGCGAACGTCGAGGCGGACAACCTCCCGACCCTCCAGTTCTATCGATTCCTGGGCGGCCGCTTCATCGAGATGCCCCAGGGCCACGCGCTCCAGCGCGTCATCGTCGACCTGGACGCCCCGACGCCTCGATGATCCCTGGCACCGCCCCGGGCGGTCGGATCGCGGACGTCCTCGCCGGCGCGGCCGCCGAGCGGCCGGACACGGTCGGGGTCATCGGGGATCGGACCTGCACCTGGCAGGAGCTCGATGACGAGGTCACGGCGATCGCCCAGGGGCTGGCCGCGAGCGGCATCGTGGCAGGCGATCGTGTCGCGATCTTCCTCGACAAGACCACCGACTGTGTCGCCGCCATCTACGGCGCGTGGCGCGCCGGGGCGGTGATGGTCCCCGTGAACGAGACGCTCCGCGCGCGCCAGGTAGAGCACATCGTCCGCGACAGCGGGGCCTCGATCCTCATCTCGTCACCGCGCAAGATCCGGATGCTCGGCGACGAGTGCTCGATCGAGCCGCCGGTCCGCACGGTCGAGGAACTCGCGGCGACGCCCGGGGCACCACCGGCCGCGCCGCCCGGTGGCTCGGCGCCCGCGGCGATCCTCTACACCTCGGGCTCCACCGGCCGCCCCAAGGGCATCCTCATCACCCACGACAACCTGCTGGCGGGCACGCGGATCGTGG
>CAYVJP010000209.1:0-4670 GCA_964451745.1 uncultured Anaerolineaceae bacterium
GTGGCGCTCTCGCCGCCGATGTCGCCGGCCGCGGCACGATCTGGCACGGCCTCGAGCCGGACCACCCGTCCGGAGCGGCGCCGAGTGGCCAGCGCGTGGTTCGTGGCGACGCGCAGCAGCCACGCTCGCAGCGCGCGCTCGTCGCGGATGGTGCCGCCCTTCTCGAACGCGGTGAGCAGCGTCTCGATGACGATGTCCTCGGCCTCGACGCGATCGCGCAGGATCAGGAACGCGACGGCTTGCAGCTCACGACCGTAGGCGTCCAGGAGGTCGGCCAGCGTCTCGGGTCGCTTGCGGCGCAACGCCTCCACGGTCATCGGTCCAATGCCCCTCGGCCACGTCGGCGGCCGATGGATCCGGCCGTCTCGAAGGATAGATGCGCGACGCGCCCCATCCGGGCTAGTGGGATGGCATCATCTCGGGATGACCGCCTTCGACCTGCTCCTGCGCGGCGGCCTCCTCATCGATGGGACCGGCGCCGCGGCCCGGCGGGCGGACGTCGGGGTCCTGGGGGATCGGATCCTCGCGGTGGACGACCTGTCGACGGGGGACGGCTCGATCGCCGCCGAGCGCGAACTGGACGTGACGGGCCGTGTCGTGGCACCCGGGTTCATCGACCCGCACGGGCATTCGGACGGGTCCGCGTTCGTGGACGGTGCCTTGATCAGCCATCTGCGCCAGGGGTTCACGACGCAGCTGTCGGGCAACTGCGGCGACACGCTTGCGCCCATCACGGACCGCGGCCGCGAGCTGGTGGAGCTGTCGCTCCGTCCCCACGACCTCGTGGCCCGCTGGCGCTCGTTCGGCGAGTACCTCGATGCGGTGGATGAGCTGGAGCTGGGTCCCAACGTCGCGTTCCTCGTGGGACACGGGACGGTCCGCGGCTCGGTGCTGGGAGCGGAGGCCCGAGAGCCGGACGACCTGGAACGCCGGGCGATGGTGCGCGAGGTCGAGGCGGCGATGGACGCTGGCGCGTTCGGGCTCTCGTCGGGGCTCATCTACGCGCCCGGGATGCACGCGAGCCCAGATGAACTAGCGACGCTCGTGACGGCCGCGACCCGGCGCGGCGGCCTGTACGCGACGCACATGCGTGACGAGACGGCCGGCGTCTTCGATTCGCTCGCGGAATCGATCGCGACGATCCGCGCCGCCGGCGACGCGGGCGTGGAGGCGCCGCGCCTCCAGGTCTCGCACCTCAAATGCGGGGCTGGCGCGGTCTGGGGCCGTGCCGCCGAGGCCATCGCCATGCTCGAGGCGGCGCGCAATGAGGGTCTGGACGTCGCCGCGGACCAGTACCCGTACACCGCGGCGGCGACGACGCTGGCGACGATCGTGCCGCCGGCCCTGCTCGGGCTCGGGGTGGAGGCGTGCGTGGCCGCGCTCGGCGATCTCGAGGTTCGCGAGATGGTGCGGGCCGAGATCGCGCGTGGGATCTCCGGCTGGGAGAACGTGGCTTCCGACCCCGGGTGGGACGGGATCGTGATCGCGTACGCACCGAGTCATCCCGACTGGAGCGGCCGCTCGCTGGCAGAGCTGGGGGCGTCGCTCGGGGCGGACCCGATGGACGTGGCGTTCGACGCGCTCGTGGACGATCAGCTCGACGTCTCGATCGTCATCCACTGCATGTCCGAGCCTGACGTCGAGGCGATCATGGCCGTCCCCTGGATCGCGGTCTGTACGGACGCGGAGGGTCGTCGGCCCGGGCATCCGATCCTCGACCAGGGGAAGCCGCACCCGCGGACCTATGGGACGACGGCCCGGGTGCTTGGCGCGTACGTCCGCGAACGCGGCGTCGTGGATCTCGAGACGGCCGTCGCCAAGCTGACGTCCGTTCCCGCGGCGCGACTCGGCCTGCGCGATCGCGGCGTGATCCGCGAGGGAGCCCTGGCGGACCTCGTCGTGTTCGATCCAGCGACCGTCGCTGACGTCGCCACGTATGGGGATCCCGCCCGCCACCCGACCGGCATCGAGCACGTGATCGTCAACGGCCGGCTCGCCGTCCAGGACGGGAACGAGACCGGGGAACGCGCCGGGCGCCTGCTCCGGCACGGGTGACGGCAAGCGTGCCGAGCGTCGAGGAACGCCAGGTCGTCGCGCACCTGGCGGGCGGTCCGGTGCCCTATACGCTCCGTCATTCGCCGCGGGCGCGCGGCGTACGGGTCGTCATCCACCCGGCCAGGGGCGTCGTCGTGACGGTCCCCGCGACGCGGGCCGGTCGCACCGATGGCGAGCGCCGCGCGGCGGCCTTCCTCGTGGAGCGCGAGCCGTGGGTCCGGCGCCATCTCGCGAAGCAGGCCGACCTCGCCGCGGTCATCCGGTCGCGAGGCGGCGCCCGCGATGGGGGGCTGGTCCCGTTCCTGGGCCAGTTGCGCCGGGTCCAGGTCGTGCCCGCGGTGTCGGGCGTGCGCCGCTCCCATGTCGCGCTCTTCGCCGACGCCATCGTGATCCACCGGGTCGCCAGCGACCGTCGGAGCGATGCCGCGATCCTGGAGGTGTGGCTGCGCGACCAGGCGGCTGCGGCGGTCCACGCGGCGATCGCCGATCACGCCCCCGCGCTGGGCGTGACGCCATCGCGGGTCACGTTCCGCGACCCGCGATCACGCTGGGGGAGCGCGTCCAGGGCGGGTCGATTGTCGTTCTCGTGGCGGCTGGTCCTCGCGCCGCCCGACGCGCTCGATACGGTCGTCATCCACGAGCTGGCCCACCTGCGCGTGTTCGGTCACGGTGCCGACTTCTGGGCGCTCGTGGCGTCGCGTCGGGCGGACTACCGGACGTGGCGCCGTTGGCTCCACGACCACGCCACGGAGCTCCACGGCGCGCTCGGCTAGTTCGGGAGGCCGCGAGACGCGTCACCCAGCGTCGCGATCGCGGACCCGGTCCAGCGCAGGGGCTCCACATCGAGTTCATCGTGGGCGCCATCGGCGAGGGCGTGCCAGACCCCGGCCGCGAGGTCGACATCGACATCGTCGGGGAGCGAGACGAGCGTGTTGCGGACCGGGGCGAGCAGCAGTCGCGGCTCCGGTCCCAGGATCGGCCCGAGGGCCTCGGGGAGCAGCAACAGCGATGAACCCCAGCCCTGACCCTGGACGCCGACCAGACCGACGCCCTCGAACTCGAATCGCTGGACCCGCGGCGGGTCTCGGTCGATCAACCGTCGGAGGTTCTCGAGCGCGGTGCCGAGCAGGGTCGCCTGGTCCACGCCCCAGCTCTCCAGCATCGCGGCGGAGACGTGACTGAAGGCCGGCCCAAGGTCGATCCCGAAGCCCGTCCACAGGCCGGGTGGGACATGCATGTGCAACGGTGCCAAATCGGCGGGGAACGGGTGGTGGGCGCGCTTGAGCACGGGCAGGATCAGCGGGGCGATCTCATCCCATGGCGCGGTCACGTCGAGCCCCTGGATCGCGGCGAGGATGCGCTCGAACGCGGACGGGTCCGCGATGCTGTGCACGAGGTGCGTCGGGACCCGCTCGCCGTCGCGGCGCCGATCCTTGGCCTTCCGGCGCGCGCGGCGCTCGTCCTTGGCCGCCTTGGTCGTCTTCATGGACCCATCCTCGCGATGGACCCTCACCCGCCGGTTGCGCGCGACTTCACCCGGCGTTAGCTGCGCGGCGCGACCTCGGTCTCGACTCCGGGACCCGGCCAGATCCGCCGATACGTCTTCCATGCGACGAGCCCGGCCGTGGTCGCGGCGATCAGCGCGGTGATCCCGACGGGCGGGATCCACTGGCTCGCGAGCGGGATGAGCAGCACCAGGCCCGCCACGCCGAGGATCAGCTTGGGTCGCACCTTGCCCGCACCGCCCATCCGGATGTACAGGAGCCAGAGCACGACGAGATACGTGGCGACCGGGACGGCGAGGCTGTATCCGACGAGCAGATCGGAGGCTTTGATCTCGTGGGTCAGTGCCTCGGCGACGACCTCCAGGCCGGCGCCGACCGCAGCGAGGGACCCGAACACGAAGAGTGGCCGTACCCCCACTGGAACCCGAGATCGCGGTGCTCCTCCAGGCGCGGGGCGGCCGGTTCCATGAAATAGATCCACCACAGCGAGAACAGCAGGACCAGTGCCGAGACCGCGAGCAGCACCAGCGGGCCGGTCAGGCCCGTCTCGGTCCGGGCCGCGACGACGGCCGTGGTCGCGGCCAGTACGCTTTCGCCCAGGACGATGATCGTGAAGAGGCCGTAGCGCTCGGCGATGTGGTGCGGATGCCAGGGCGTCATCTTCGCGCGCTCCGCCCACAACGGGACGGACAGGTCGAGGATCCCGAGGATGACGAAGACCGCGAGCGACCACGGCTCCGGGAGCAGCAGGCGCACGATCCACAGGCTCTGGACCGCCGTGATCCCGATCGCGAAGCGGAGGGCGGTGGTGCGGTACTCGGGGACGGACCGTGCGACGCGCAGCCACTGCACCACGAGGGCGATGCGCATGATCACGTACCCCAGCACGCCCGTCGTGAAGTCGCCGGCCTGGAAGGCGCTCGATACGCCGGCGGCGAGGACGAGCACGCCGGCCATCTGGACCATCGTGAGGACCCGGTAGAACGCGTCGTCGCAATCGAACGCGGACGCGAACCAGGTGAAGTTCATCCACGCCCACCAGATCGCGAAGAAGACGACCGCGTAGCCGATGACGCCCTCGAGCGGATGCCCGTCGGCGATGGCATGGGC
>CAYVJP010000210.1:0-4641 GCA_964451745.1 uncultured Anaerolineaceae bacterium
CGCCTCGTCCCAGGTCGCGGGACGGAGCTCGCCGCCCTTCGTGTCGCGCACGAGTGGCTGGGTCAGTCGCATGTACGGCTTCGCCACGGGCGATGGCCTCCTGCGGGGGTTGACGCGGTCGAGTGTAGCGCGGGGTCGGCGGCGCGGGCACGACCCTCGTGGCACGCCGGGAGCCAGCCACGCTGGGGCACGCCGGGGACCCAGCCACGCCGGGGACCCAGCCACGCCGGGATCCAGCCACGCCGGACCCAGCCACGCCGGGACCCAGCCACGCCGCCCTGCGACACCACCAGTGTCGCGGACGCCACAGCCGAGCGTGGACCCGCGCCCAGATCGCAGGCTGGGCTGGGCAACACGCACGCTCGTCTGCTTCGTGACACTGGCAGTTGCCTCGCGATGGATGACCGGGGTCGAACGCTGGGTTCCGCGCTCCCCGATGGCGCAAGATTGAACCTCGCGCCTTCGCCAGCCGCTCTACCGCGTGACCGACCCACCCAGGGTCGGAGCCTGGAAGGAGCCCACCGGGTGCATCCATCGCTCGTCGATCGCGCGCAGCACGGGGATGTCGAGGCCTTCGACGCCCTGGCTCGGCAGGTGGGCGACCGATGCATGGCCATCGCGTATCGGATCCTGCGCGATGTCGACCTCGCCGATGACGCGGTGCAGGCCGCCCTCATCACCGCGTGGCAGAGCCTGCGCCAGCTACGCGACGTCGAACGGTTCGAACCCTGGCTCCATCGCATCCTGACCCGCGAGTGCTACGCGGAGGCCCGGCGCCGGCATCGCTGGTCGGCGGACCTTCGCCTCCTGCCGGACGACCGATTGATCGACCCCGGTGACTACCAGATCGTCAGCGATCGCGACCAGCTCGACCGAGCCTTCCGGAGGCTCACGCTCGAGCAACGCGCGGTCATCGTTTTCCACCACTACCTCGACCTGCCCTTGACGGATGTCGCGGAGCGGGTCGGGGTCCCCGTCGGGACGGTGAAGTCCCGGCTGTATCACGCCACTCGGGCGCTTCAAGCCAGCCTTGACGCGGATTCCCGAACCAAGATGGCCCACGAGGAGCGCCCGGCATGACTGCGCCACACGACGCCGAACGCCAGATTCGCGCCTACCTCGATGCAGGCCCGACGGAGCTGCCCGATCGCAGCTACGACGCGGTCCGCGGGCACATCGAACGAACACGTCAACGGGTCGCCATCGGCCCGTGGAGGACCGAAGGAATGAGTACATTCGCAAAGCTTGCTTCGGCGGCTGCGGCCGTCGTGGTCCTGGCCGTTCTGGGCGTGAGTCTCCTGCCCGGGCTTGGTCCGGGCAGTGACCCGACCCCGACGCCGGCCCCGAGTCCCACGCCGGTTGTGACACCGACCCTGGTGCCTACGGCCCCAGCACCGCCGGTCGGCGACATCCCCCCCGGCCGATATGCGTGGAGCTGGCCCGACGGCCGCGTCTCGTTCGACGTGCCGGCCGGTTGGAGAAACCACGACTCGAGCCAGGGAGGTCTCGAACGGAATCGCGACACGCCGGCAGAGATCGCTCTCGCGAACTGGCTGCCGGGCACCCGGACCGAGGTCACCCAGGTCTACGACGACGCCTGCGGCGCCGATCCGACGCTCATCGAGGTCGGGCCGATGACTGCCGATCTTGTCGCCGCGCTCGAGGCGCAGGCCGGGACGACCACGACGGTGACCGATGTCGAGATCGGCGGCCTGCCGGCCTCCCGTATCGACGTCACCATGGACCCGGCGATCGATCCGACGACGTGCCGCCACGCTCCCGACGGGCCGATCCAGGTCTGGTTCCAGGACCAGTCGGGGTATCTCGCCCTCTGGACCGGTTCGGACGGCGCCTACGGGAATGCCGTCATCTGGTCCGTGGATGTTGGCGACGACCGAGTCATCTTCACGACGGGGTCGCACGCGGACACACCGCCGGCGGATGTCGCCGCCGTCGATGCCATCGTCACCTCGATGACGTTCGAATAGGCGACCCTCGCAGACCGGTCCGTTGCCTCAGCGAAGCACGACCTCCGGCCCACCCGTCTCGACCCGCCCGACCCGCCAGGCCTGGACGCCCACCGCGTTCAGGCCGCGGATCGTGTCGTCGACATCGGCAGCCGGGATGGCGGCCAGAAGGCCGCCGGAGGTCTGCGGGTCGTGGGCCAGGGTCACGGCCTCCGCCGGCACGACGTTGGTGACCGTCAGGTACGGCGCGACGAACCGGCGGTTGTGGGCGGCGCCTCCCGTCTCCACGCCAGCCGCCGCGAGTTCCATGGCGCCGGGGAGGACCGGGAGGACATCGCTGTCGAAGACGAACCGCGTCTCCGAGGCGCGGGCCATCTCCAGCCCGTGACCCAGCAGCCCGAAGCCGGTCACGTCGGTAGCGCCGTGGATCCCGCGGGCCACGAGGACCTCGGCCGCGGCCCGGTTGAGCGTCCGCATGCTCTCGATGGCGCCGGCCAGGTCCGCCGCGGACGTCTTGCCCTGTCGGCTCCCGCTGACCAGCACGCCGGTTCCCAGGCGCTTGGTGAGCACGAGGACATCACCCGGCTGGGCACCACCCTTGCGCAGCAGCTTGTCGGGGTGCGCCGCGCCGATGACCGCGAGGCCGTACTTGGGCTCCGGATCGCGGATCGTGTGGCCCCCGGCGAGTGTGCCGCCCGCCTCCCGGACCTTGGCCGAGGCGCCCGCGAAGATCTCCGCGAGCACGTCCCTCGGCAGTTCCTCGGGGAACGCCGCGATCGACAGGGCGAACAGCACGCGGCCCCCCATCGCGAACACGTCACTCAGTGCATTCGCGGCGGCGATCTCGCCGAACGTCCGCGGGTCGTCGACGAGCGGCGGAAAGAAGTCGAGCGTGCCGATGATCGCGAGGTCATCGCTGACGCGATACGCGGCGGCGTCGTCGGGCGGGGTCAGCCCCGCGATCAGGGCGGGGTCGGCGACGGCGGCCGCATCGGCGCCAAGACCGCTGAGCGCATCGGCCAGCAGGTCCGCACCCAGTTTCGCGGCACACCCGCCGCAATCAGTCAGATCGGTCAGGCGGAACGGATCGGCGGGCAACGTGTCCAGCGTCGTCATGCCGATGAGGATACGAGGCGGGCTGACGCGGGGGCCAGCGTGGCTCACCTCGTGCGCAGCAGAAGATGCCAGTACGACCAGCCGTCGAGCTCTTGCGTCTCCTGCTCGACGATTCCCAATCCCTCGGCCACGAGCCAGCTGGCGACCCGGTCGCGTCCGGGGTAGAAGTGGTAACCGGCGACGTCGCCCTCGATCACCTCGCCGCGGACGGCAGGGAGACCGCGCGCCGTCAGCGACCGCCACGCGTCGTCGACGATCGCGTCCGCGACTTCCTCTACCGTCAGGTAGAGATGCGCGCCGGGTCGGGCCGCCCGGCATAGGTTCGCCAGCACGATGGGCCAGTCCTCAGGCGGCACATTCTCCATCGCGTCGATGGTCATGACCGCGTCGAAGGCGTGCTCGAAGGCGAGCTCGCGGAGTCCGACGCGGTGGAGCTCGACGGCGATCGAACGGTCTCGTGCCTGAGCGAGCATTCCCGCCGATCGGTCGATCCCGACCACGCGGCGGCCAGCCGCAGCGATCTGGGGGAAGTACTGCCCGGTCCCGCACGGTGCGTCGAGCACGAGTCCGTCGCCCGGGCACGTCTCGAGCAGCCGAGCGACGAACCGGTGCTGCGTCTCGACCGGGTACGGGTCGTCGTCATACGTCGGCGCCTCGGCGTCGTAGGTCGCGTCGACAGCCGCAAGCCGTTCGTCGAGCCACGCGTTGCGCTCCACCCGTCCTCCGCGCTCATGTCTCGGGGCGATCGTACCGCGCTACCATCGCAGCGGGAGCGGATGGGCCCCGGTGGGCTCCCTGGTCTTCAACACCAGTGGCGCGGCACTCGGTGCGGCGCGGTGGGTTCGACTCCCACGCGTTCCCGCCACGGAGGCACCTTGACCACCAGGCCCGCGACGGATCACCCGCGACCCCCGAGCGTCGAGCGCGTCCTTGCCCGGCTCCGGATGTCCGCGTCCGTCTGCGACGTCGATCCCGCAGCGTTGACCGTGCTGGTGCGCGAGGTCGTCGATGACGAACGTCGGCGCCTGGGTCGTGGCGGTCCGGCCCGCGACGCTACGGCCCTGGCCGAGGAGGCCGCCGGCCGACTCGTCGCGTTCACGGCCGATGGCCCCACCCCGGTCATCAATGCGACCGGCGTGATCGTCCACACGAATCTCGGTCGTGCGCCGTGGCCTCGCGGCGTTGCCACCGCCGCGGCCGAGGCCGCATCCGAGTACCTGCTCCTCGAGCTCGATCGCACGACCGGACGGCGCGGGGCGCGGGGTCGAGTCGCCGAGGATCACCTGGTCGCGCTGACCGGGGCCGAGGACGCCCTGGTCACCAACAACAACGCAGCCGCCCTCGCGCTCGCCGTCGGACTCGCGGGCCGAGCGCGTGGCCGGGGAGCGGGCGTGGCGGTCTCGCGCGGTGAGCTCGTGGAGATCGGCGGTGGTGTCCGCATCCCGGACATCGTGCGGCGCGCCGGCGCCCGGCTGGTCGAGGTCGGGACGACGAACCGCACGCACGCCTCCGATTTCGCCGGCCCGCTCGCGGACGGACGGGCATCGATGGTCCTGCG
>CAYVJP010000211.1:0-4611 GCA_964451745.1 uncultured Anaerolineaceae bacterium
CCACGTTCGGCCTGACCGAACCCGGAGTCGGGACCGACGCCGCCTCCCTCCAGACGACCGCCCGGCGCGATGGCGACAGCTACGTCCTCAACGGCCAGAAGCTGTGGATCAGCCTGGCCGACCTCGCCGACCACTTCCTCGTCTTCGCGACCGTGGACCGCGAGAAGAAGCACAAGGGCGTCACGGCCTTCCTCCTGGAGCGCGGGATGCCGGGCCTGACCACCGGCACGCTGCACGGCAAGCTCGGCATCCGCGCCGGCAACACGGGACTCATCAATCTCGATGGCGTGCGGGTCCCCGCGGAGCACCGCATCGGCGAGGAAGGGGAGGGGTTCCTCATCGCCATGAGCGCCATCGACCAGGGGCGCTACACGGTCGCCGCCGGCGCCGTCGGGCTCGCCCAGGCGTGCATCGACGCCAGCGTGAAGTACGCCCACGAACGCCAGACGTTCGGCGAGGAGATCGGCCGCCACCAGCTGGTCAAGCAGATGATCGCCACGATGGTCCGTGGGACCGAGGTCGGGCGGCTGTTGGTGTGGCGCGCGGGCTGGCTCAAGAACCAGGGCCTGCGCAACACCCGCGAGACGTCCGTCGCCAAGTGGCACGCCACCGATCACTCGGTGCAGGCTGCGCTCGATGCCATCCAGATCCACGGCGCGAACGGGTACAGCAACGAGTTCCCCGTGGAGCGCTACCTGCGCAACTCGAAGGCCGCCGTCATCTACGAAGGCACGAGCCAGCTCCACACCCTCATCCAGGCGGACTACGCCCTGGGCTACCGGGAGGACCGGCCGCTACGCTGCGAACCGTGGCCGGCCCAGGGCTGGGAACGACCGACCGCCTGACCGGGCCGCCGCGCTCGAGGCGCCATGCGGCGCGGGCCGCGACGCCGCCTAGCCCGCCAGGACCGCGACCTCCCGCGTGAGGCGCGTCGCGGTGGCGCCGACGGTGCGCAGCAGGTTCCGCAGCACGTGCGCCGCGACGTCGGGCCGTTCGGCGAGGAGCTCGTCGAACGCATCCACCGAGAGGAACAGGCACGCGACCTCCGAGTCCGCATGGACGTCAGCGGTGCGTCGGCCGCCATCGAGCAGCGCCGATTCCCCGAAGGTCATCCCCGGCCCGAGCGTGGTGAGCCGACGTCGGCCGCCATCGGGCAGGTCGATCGACACGCTGGCGCGCCCCCGCTCCACGAGCAAGAGGCCATCGGCCGGTTCGCCGCGCTCCACGATCCTCGACCCGTGCGGATGCACTCGTCGCCGCAGCCGCGACACGACGGCCGCCAGCCCGTCCGGCGATAGCCCGCGGACCAGCGCCTGGTCGGCGAGGGCCACGGCCTCGACGGGCGGCAGGTCCGCCTCGGCGAGGAGCCGCTCCTCGGCGACCTCGAGCGCGGCGTCCAGGTCGTCGGTGGTCAGGAGGAGCCCACCACCGTCGCGCGCGACGGCGCGCTCGATCGCCGCGATGGTCGTGACCAGCCGATAGCGCCCGGCCAGCAGCACCTCGATGCCCGACCGCGACAGCGCGGCGATCAGGGCGCCGAGGAGGTCGATGGCGGCCGGTTCGATGCGGGCGACGCGGCCGACATCCAGGACGAGGAGATCGAGCCCGTCGGGTCGTGCAGCCGCCTCGTCAACGGCCTGCGCGATCACGTCCGGGGCCAGGAACGAGAGTCCGCCCTGGAGTTCGAGCACGAGGCACCGGGATCCCGCGACCGCGAGCGCCGACCGCTGCGCCGGCGTCCGGCCGCGCTTCGACCCGACATCCGACAGCCGGTAGCTGGCCCGGATCGGTCCGGCGCTCGGGCCGTCGCCGCGCAACGGGTGGAGGCCCAGATCGCGAACGAGGTCGCGACAGACCCGGACTCCGCGAACGCTGTTCCCATTGGCATCGAGCGGCGGCGAGAACACGGCGATGCCGAGGCGCCCGGGGACCACGACCAGGATCCCACCCGATACCCCGCTCTTGGCCGGGAGGCCGACGGAATAGAGCCACTCCCCGGCGCCGTCATACATGCCGCACGACGCCATGACCGCGAGGACGGCCTGTGTGCTCGCCGCGGAGATCGCCCGTTCGCCGGTCACCGGGTTCACGCCGCCGTTGGCGAGCGTGGCGGCGATGATCGCAAGGTCCGCCGTCGTCACGGCGACGGAGCACTGGGCGAAGTAGCGATCGACCACGACGTCCGGATCGCCATCGATGGCGCCCGATGCGCGCAGGAGCTGACCGATGGCGCGGTTCCGATGACCCGTCGCCCGCTCCGACTCGAGGACCAGCGGGTCGATGGCCAGTGGTCGGCCCGCGAAGCGCCCATAGCCATCGAGCAGGTGCTGCTGGGGCGAGCGCCCGTCACGCGCTCCCACGAGGCCCGCGGCGGTGATCGCCCCCGCGTTGACCATCGGGTTGAGCGGTAGCCCGGTCCCTGCCGCGAGGGTGATCGCGTTAAACGCCTCACCGGTCGGCTCGACGCCGATCCGGGCGCGCACGGCATCCTCGCCGAGGTCATCGAGCACCAGGCCATACGTCAGCGGCTTGGAGATCGACTGGATCGTGAACGGGATCGTGGAATCCCCGACCTCATGGCGCCGGCCGTCGAGGGTCACCGCCGCGACGCCGAACCACGACGGGTCCGCGCGTCCCAGTTCCGGGATGTACGTGGCGACGGCACCATCGCGGGCGCGTCGGTGTCGTTCGTGGCTGCCGGCGAGATACGTGGCGAGCGGGGATGCGACCACCGAGCGACCCGAGCGCGGCGCGTCCATGTCGGGCAGGGGCCCGCCGTCGGGGATGACCGGAGCGCGCCGCGGGGGCCGTGCGACCGACTGCCGGGCATCGATGGTCACGGGCGCCTCCTGCCGGATCGGGCCAGCGCGCGACCGCGGTGCTGGCGCACAGTGAGCGTAGGCACGGGCCCGACCCGCGGACAAGGTCGGGCAGGGGCCCGTTCTGAATCGCATCGGCGATGGAGCCGAGGCACAACGGTCCTGTGACCGGGCCGACGCGCTGGAGGAGCAGTGACGACAACCTGGACGGACCGCGAGCTCGCGACGCTCGCTGCGCTCGCGCTGACCTTCGTGCCCGGCGACGACGGCGTGCGCCGCGCGGCGCTCACCGCGGATGCCCTCGAGCGAGCGGCGGATCCGGGCCAGGTCCGGCAGCTGCGTCTCGTCCTTCGGGCGATGGAGTCGCGTCTCGCCAGCGCAGCGCTGGGTGCCGGGGCGACGCCGTTCTCGACGATGGGCCCGACGGACCGCGAACGCTACCTGCTCGGCTGGGGTCGCTCGCGGATCGCCCAGCGGCGGACGGTCTTCGCCAGCCTGCGCAAGCTGCTGACCTTCCTCGCGTTTGCGGACCCGGGCATCGACGGCTCGAATCCTCGCCACGTCGCGATCGGCTATCGGCCGGAATGGCCGCCGGTGACGCCCGACCTGACACCTGTGGTGCCGTACGCGCTCCCGTTCGACGACGGCGATCCGGACGATCCGATGACCCTCGACGCGGATGTCGTCGTCGTGGGATCCGGCGCCGGTGGCGGCGTGCTGGCCGCGCAGCTCGCGAGGGCCGGTCGATCGGTGGTCGTCCTGGAGGCCGGACCGTTCGTCGACGAGCGTTCGATGCCGGGCGACGAGCTCGACGCGTTCGCCCGCCTCTACCTCAATCACGGGCTCCTCGCGACGTGGGACAGCTCGGTGACCTTGCTCGCCGGTTCCGGGGTCGGCGGTGGCACGCTCGTCAACTGGATGACGACGATCGAAGCCCCTGGTGCCGTCCGTGAGGAGTGGTGGCAGGAGCACGGCATCGACGGCCTCGAGGACGGTGGCGACTGGCGGGCCGACGTCAGGGCCCTCGAGCAGGAGTTGTCGGTGACGCCGACGTCGTTCGTTCCGCCCAAGGACGCGGTGATCCTGCGCGGCGCCGAAGCGCTGGGCTGGGAGGCGGCGCCGACCCAGCGCAACACCCCCGGCTGCGACGACTGCGGGAGCTGCGGGTTCGGGTGCCGGCGCGGCGCCAAGCAGTCGGGGATCCGGTCGCACCTGGCCTCGGCGTTCGCGGCCGGCGCGCGGATCGTGCCGCGCGTGCGGGTCACGCGGGTCGTGCTCGAGGGGGATCGAGCGACCGGGGTGGAGGGCCTCGCGCTCGTCCCGGACCCCCGCACCGGCGACCCGATCCCCGATCCAGCGGCGCCGGGTGGCGTCCGCGTTCGCCGGCTCGTCGTCCACGCCCGCCAGGTGGTCATGGCCGCCGGGGCGCTGCGGACGCCCGCCGTCCTGGAGGCATCCGGCCTGGACCACCCGGCGATCGGGCGGTACCTGCAGGTGCACCCGGTGAGCGGCGTTCTTGCCCGGATTCCCACCCCGGTCGAGATGTGGCGCGGCACCATGCAGGGTGCCCGCTCACTGGAGTTCGGCGACGCCGAGCCGGGTCGCCACGGATACGTGATCGAGTCGGCGCCGGGCCATCCGGGACTCATCGCGCTGGCCCTGCCGTGGGAGGGTGCCGCGGATCACGCCCGGCTCATGGCCGACGTGCGCTACCTCGCGCCGCTGATCGCCGTGACCCGGGACGGCGGTACCGGGCGGACGTCCGTGACGCGCTCGGGCCACATCCGCCTCG
>CAYVJP010000212.1:0-4603 GCA_964451745.1 uncultured Anaerolineaceae bacterium
TGAGCGTCTCGTACGGGGCGGCCCGGGTGATCGTGGCGAGCAGGTCGTCAACGGTCCAGCGATCCATGACGGTCATGGCGACGACGTGCTGGGCCAGCACATCGAGCGGGTTGCGGGGGATCCGGGTGGCCTCGATCGCGCCCTCGTGCATGCGCCGGGTCACGACCGCGCATTCGAGGAGGTCGCCACGGTACTTCGGGAAGATCACGCCCTTGCTGGGGGCACCCACCTGGTGACCGGCACGACCCACGCGCTGGAGGCCGCGGGCGACGCTGGTGGGGCTCTCGACCTGGATCACGAGGTCGACCGCTCCCATATCGATGCCGAGTTCGAGGCTGGACGTGGCGACGAGCGCCGGGAGCCGCCCGGCCTTGAGTTCCTCCTCGATCTCCTGACGCTGCTCCCGCGCGATGCTGCCGTGATGGGCGCGGACCAGCTCCTCGCCGGCGAGATCGTTGAGCCGATGGGCCAATCGCTCGGACAGCCGGCGACTGTTGGTGAACACGATGGTGCTCGTGTGACTGCGGATCAGCTCGAGGATCGCCGGGTGGATCGCCGGCCAGATGCTCGTACGCAGGTCGGGACTGGTCGCCGGGCCGCCCGGCTGGTCCTCGGGCGGCAGCACCTCGCCGATGGCTGCCATGTCATCGACCGGGACCACCACCTGGAGATCGAGCGGCTTGCGCGCTCCGGCATCGACGATGGCGACGTCGCGGTCGGGCCCGACGCCGCCAAGGAATCGAGCGATCGTCTCGAGCGGTCGCTGTGTGGCGCTCAGGCCGATGCGCTGCGGCGCGCGTGGGGCGGCGGCGTCGTCCGAAGGCGCCGCGCGCAGTCGATCGAGACGTTCCAGGCTCAGGGCGAGGTGGGCGCCACGCTTGGAGCCCGCGATGGCATGGACCTCATCGACGATGACGTACTCGACCGCCCGGAGGATCTCGCGGGCCTGGCTCGTGAGCAGCAAGTACAGGCTTTCCGGGGTGGTGATGAGGATGTCGGGCGGGTGGCGGACGATCTCGCGGCGATCCTCGGAGGGCGTGTCGCCGGTCCGGCTCGCCACCGAGATGCTCGGAGCGTCGTCGCCGAGCCGCCGTGCCGCGAGCCCGATGCCCGTGAGCGGGGCACGCAGATTCCGTTCCACGTCGTAGGTGAGGGCCTTGAGCGGGGAGATGTAGAGGACCCGAACGTGCCCGGGCTGATCGCGGGTGGGCGGTGGACTCGGGTCACGCGCCAATCGGTCCAGGCACCACAGGAAGGCGGCCAGGGTCTTGCCACTCCCCGTGGGCGCGTGGATCAGCGTGTGGCGCCCCGCGCTGATCGAGGACCAGCCCTCCGCCTGGGCCTGCGTGGGGGCCTCGAAGCTCGCGCGGAACCAGTCGCGGACCGCTGGGGAGAAGCGCGCGAGCGGGTCGGCATCGACGATCGTGGCCACGGGACCGCGAGTATAGGTCGCCGCGCCCATTTCGACCACCTGTTCGGTTTGGTCGTGCGTGCCGACGCGGCGGCGCCGGAAGGACCGCAGAGATGGAACTCCGGCGCTTGGCGAAGGCCACATCATAGGCAGCGCGGCAGATCGTCGCGACCACGCGGGTGATGGCAGTGCAGGATCTCGTGATCCGGGCGCGAGCGGGCGATCGGGACGCCTTCTCGCAACTCGCCGCTCTGTCGATCTGGCGGCTCACCGCCGTCGCCCGGATGATCATGCGCGATGAGTACGCCGCCCAGGACGCGGTCCAGGAATGCTTCATCGAGGCATGGCGCTCCCTGCCCGGGCTGCGCGATCCGGACAAGTTCGATGCGTGGACCCGCCGGTTGCTCGTGCGGGCGTGCTTCCGGACCGGTCGCCGGAGGAATCGCGTCCGTGCCGTCGAGATCCAGCTGACACCGGCCGACGAGCCCATCGTCGCCGGCGTCGAACGCGAACTCGACCTCCACGACCAGTTGGAGCGCGGTCTGGCCCGACTTCCGCCCGAGCAACGGGCTGCCGTGGTCCTCGTCTACTACCTCGACCTGCCGGTCGCCGATGCGGCCGAGGCGATGAAGGTCCCGGTCGGGACGGCGAAGTCCCGTCTCAACCGGGCCACCCAGGCGCTGCGCGCGGCCATCGATGCCGACGACCGGGAGCCCGCCCGGATGGCCGAGGGGATCGCACGATGAACGAGCGGTTCGATGCTCAGCTCCGACGTCATCTCGCCGAGACGGCCGATCCCTACCCCGGCGAGGGACAGCTCGCCAGCGTCATCGATGGTGTCGCCGCCACGACCCAACGCCACCCGCGGTCGGCGTGGCTGCTGTGGGACACCGGGCGGATCCGACCGATCGCGTCCGCCGCCATCCGCTACGGGCTGATCGCCGTCGCCCTCCTCCTCGCACTCGTGGCCGGCGCGCTCCTGGCCAGTGGCGCCAAGCAGCCGAGCTCCGTCTTCGAGGGCACGCGGATCACGATGGACCGCGGTGACGGCAGCGGCATGACGCTGGTCGTCGGTCCCGGGCCAGCACCGGCGCTGTACTTCGAAGACGGGTATGCCAGCGGGATCGCGTGTGTCAACGATCTCGTGAAGCGATTCACGGCCCGCGGGAACGGGGCCATCACCGAGGAGGGCCTGGTGGCGACGTTCCCCGACGGCGGCGGCTGTGGCCTCCGGACGGTCGATGTCTTCGAGGTCTTCGTCCACGACCAGGGCGACGACACCCTGATCGATCAGGCCGGGGTCGTCTGGGTGCGCGCCCTCGAGCCGTAGGAGCGGTACCGGTCGCATCGCGCTCGCGGCCGCCGAACGTCGGGACCGATGGCCCCCTCCAGACCGGCCATCCGGCCCGTTCGTGTGCCCGACCTCCCTGCCTCAATAGGCCTGTCTTGTTGGGGGCGCCGGATGCGGCGCGATGAAGGGAGTGGAGGGTATGTCCAACCTGGGAATGCCGGTCAAGGTCGTCGGGATCCTGACCACCGTCCTGTTGCTGATCGTCGTCAACCCGTGGTTCCAGATCCCCGAGGACCAGGCGCAGCTGCGCGACCTGGTCACCTATGCGTTCTGGATCTCCTTCATCGTCCTGCTGGTGCTGCTCTTCATGGAGCGCAAGCAGCCCGGTGGCGAGACCGTCGAGATCGAAGGGCCGGCCTTCACCCGGTTCCTGTTCAGCAACTCCAAGGCAGGCCTGTTCTGGCTGCCGATCCGCCTGTTCCTGGGCTTCTCGTGGCTCGAGGCCGGCTGGCACAAGTTCACCGATCCGGCGTGGATCGGGGCCGAAGCCGGCACCGCCATCCGCGGGTACTGGGAACGCGCCGCGGCCATCCCGGAAGAGGGCCGACCACCGATCACCTACGAGTGGTATCGGAGCTTCATCCAGTGGCTGCTCGATAGCGGCGCCGAGAGCTGGATGACCTATGTCATCACGTTCGGTGAGCTGCTCGCGGGCATCGCCCTGATCCTCGGCATCCTGACGGGCTTCGCGGCCTTCGGCGGGGCGCTCATGAACATGTCGTTCCTGCTCGCGGGCTCGGCATCCACCAACCCGGTGATGTTCACGCTGGCCATCGGCGTGATCCTGGCCTGGAAGGTCGCCGGCTACTACGGCGTCGACCGCTGGCTGCTCCCGATGCTCGGGACCCCATGGCATCCCGCGGTCCTCTCCGGGAGGGAGACCCGCCCCGCCGGTACCTGATCGAAGACCCGACCCAAGCACCTTCCCTCGACACCCCCGGGTCCCCCCCAAGCCCGGGGGTGATCGATTCCCTGGCGCCTGCGCGGAAGCAAGCGCCGTCGCGCGATGACGTGCGGCGGCGCCGTCGGACCGGCCGTGCGGCGGCGCCGTCGGACCGGCCGCGCGGCGGCGCCGCTCGGCGTCCTCAGCTGGTCAGGGCCACCACGTCCGCGAGGGTCGGCGCGGCGAGGGCCTTGGTCGCCAGTTCACGACATCGCACCGGGTCGAGCCGCCCCAGGACCCCTCGCACGGCAGCCACGGAACCAGGCGTGACGCTCAGCTCGTCCACGCCCAGGCCGACGAGCAACGGGATCATCCGCGGATCGGCCGCGGCCTCGCCGCAGACCGCCACGTGCCGCCCATGGCGAGCCGCTGCCCGGACGACCCAGTCGATGAGCCGCAGGACCGCCGGCTGCAAGGCCGTCCCGAGATCGGCGAGGTTCGGGTTGGTGCGATCGGCAGCCAGCGTGTACTGGACGAGATCGTTGGTGCCGATCGAGAAGAAGTCGGCCGTCTCGGCCAGGGCGTCGGCCATGAGTGCGGCCGATGGCACTTCGATCATCACGCCCAGCTGGATGGACGTCGGCGCGGAACCGCCATCGGCGGCGATGCGCGCGATCGCCGCATCCAGGTGCGCTCGTGCGGCATCGACCTCCTCGCGCGCGGACACCATCGGCAGCATCACACGGAGCTCGGCGCCAGCCGCGGCCTGGAGCAACGCGGTCAACTGGTCGCTCAGCAGGTCGGGCCGGCGCAGCCCGAGGCGCAGCCCACGAACGCCCAGCGCCGGGTTCGCCTCCGCCGTGTCGCTCCCCCACGACGCCGGCTTGTCACCACCGATGTCCAGGGTGCGGAACACCACGGGCCGACCGCCCATCGCCGAGCGGATCGCGGCATAGGT
>CAYVJP010000213.1:0-4549 GCA_964451745.1 uncultured Anaerolineaceae bacterium
GCTTCGGCCGGCCGTCGTGGAGCAGAATCCGATCGCGCGCTGGACGCTGGAAGCGCATCCCGTGGCGCCGTACCTGCTCAAGGCGGCGATCATCACCGAGTGCGCGGTCATCGCCGCCGCGATGCGAGCGATGGGCGAGCGCTGGGCGGCCGTCACCGTCGCCGCCACGATGGGCACGATCGGCATCCTCGGTATCGCGACCGCGGTCCAGGCGCTGACCGCCTGAGTCACGCCCCGGCCCGCCAGCGGGGTTCGGCGCCCCGTCCACCTACACTCGGGGTCTCATGCGTCGTGGCCAGATCGCGCTCGTCGGAAGCCTCGCCCTCGTCATCATCGTGATCTGGGCGGTCAGCGCCCGACTGCTGCTCTCGGCGTCGGACGGGGCGAGCGCAGCCCCTCCGCTCGCGTCGTCTCCGCCGGTCGCGTCACCCGCGGTGACGGCGGTGCCCCTCGGCACCGCGTCCCCGGCGGCCGTACCCGAGACCGCCGAGCCTAGCTCGAGCCTGACCGATGCGACCGATCCGCCGACACCGACCGGGACCGCCGAACCGACGGGCGCGCCTGATCCGCCGACGGATCCCAGACTCGCCTACGCGGAGTTCCTGTTGCGGCTCGATGCGGCGCGGGCCGAGGTCCAGGACCTCAATGCGACGATCGTCGTGGCGGCTGAGGCCGGCGACAAGCCCACCGTGCGCACCGCCGCAGTCGATATCCTGCAGTTCGCGGACCGGGAACGCGACTGGCTCCTCGCCCATCCCCCCGCCGCGTGCTACGCCGGCGCGCACGACGCCGCCGGCGCGATGCTGGAGGCGTATGCGACCGTGGCTGAACGAGCGATCGACTGGACCGATGCCGACGCGGGCCTCGAGACGCTCGACGCACTGGCCGAAGTCGTGACCGCGGCCGGTGAGGCCCGCGTGGCGCTCGAAGCCCTGGCCGGGGAGCTGGAGGTGGCGGCGTGTCCCGCGTGACGGGTCAGGACGGATCGCCGACCCGGCACATCGCCACGCGCCAGATCGTGGCGGTGCGCGGTGACGCCCTGGAGTTGCGTGAGGACCGAGTCGTCGGCGAGGCGCCACTGGAGATCCGTGCGGCGGGTCCCGGCCAGGAGCCGGTCGCGGTCGCGATCACCATGCGGACGCCCGGCCACGAGGCGGAGCTCGCCGTCGGGTTCCTTCGCTCGGAGGGCCTGATCACGGGTCCCGAGGTCGTCGGCACCGAGGGCGGCGATCCCGCGGTCATGAACCAGCCCGATGATTCGATCCTGGTGCGGCTGTCGCGCCCGTTCGACGATTCGGCGGTCGCCGAGCGCCACTTCGTCGCGACCGCCTCGTGCGGGATCTGCGGCAAGGCCTCCATCGACGAGGTCGCGGTGCGCTGCGATCCGCTGCCCGACGGTCCGATCGTGGCCCGTGACGTGGTGCTGGCTCTCCCCGGGATGCTCCGGGTCGCGCAGAAGGCCTTCGAGGAGACCGGTGGCCTGCACGCAGCTGCCCTGTTCACGCCCACCGGCGAGCTCATCGTCATCCGCGAGGACGTGGGGCGACACAACGCCCTGGACAAGGCCATCGGGTCGCAACTGCTCGCCGGCGCCTTGCCGCTCCACGACCGGATCCTCATGGTCAGTGGCCGGGTCAGCTTCGAGATCGTCCAGAAGGCCGCGGTCGCGGGCGTCCCGATCGTGTGTGCCGTGTCGGCGCCATCGGACCTCGCCATCGAGACCGCGGAGCGGCTGGGCGTGACACTCGTCGGGTTCCTGCGCGGCGACGGGTTCAACGTCTATTGCCACGACCGGCGGATCGACCTGCGCGACCTGACGGGCTGCCGATGAGCGCGCCGCGATCGCGCCTCAGCGCCGGGATCCTGCTCTACCGATTCCGCGACGGGGCGCTCGAGGTGCTGATCGGCCATCCGGGTGGGCCGTACTTCGCGCACAAGGATGCGGGCCACTGGTCCATCCCCAAGGGCGAGGTGGAGGAAGGGGAGGAGCTGCTCGACGTGGCGCTGCGCGAGTTCGAGGAGGAGACGGGGTCACCCGTGGCGGCGCCACCTGGGACGCTCATCGAGCTCGGCGAGATCGTCCAGAAGGGCGGCAAGCGCGTCGTCGCGTGGGCCGCGGAAGGCGACCTGGACCCGGCCACCGCGCAGAGCAACACGTTCGCGATCGAGTGGCCGCCGCGGTCGGGCACCTTCATCGACATCCCCGAGATCGATCGCGTGGCCTGGATGTCGCCCGCCGAGGCGCGTCGGTTCGTGAAGGAGACCCAGATCCCGCTCGTCGACCGGTTGGAGGCCGCGCTCGCGTCCCGATCCGGCTGAACAGGCGGTGAGGGGTGAGCTGCGCCAGAACCTGAGCGTCTACCTGGACCGGGTGAAGGCCGGTGAGACGCTCGAGGTGACCGAGCACGGGCGACCCGTCGCCCAGCTGCTACATGAGCGAGCACGAATCTCGACGCCTCGGCACTCGTGAGGCTCGTCGTCGACGAGGACGGGTCGCCCGCGCTGCACCGGTGGTATGTCGAAGCGGAACGGATCGTGACCAGCAGGGTCGGCGTGATCGAGACCCGGCGAGCCGCCCGACGACAGCCGCATGACGAGGTCCGACTCGAGGCGATGATGGATGCGATCGCAGTCTTCGAGCTCGATGCCGAGATCGATCGACGGGCAAGCTTGATCGGTCTTGGCGCGCTTCGAACCCTGGACGCGATCCACATCGCGACCGCGCTGGCGCTCCCCGGTGTCGATGCGTTCGTGACGTACGACGACCGCCAAGCTGAGGCTGCCCGGCTGGTCGGGCTGCCGGTGATCCGCCCCGCCTGACCGCGACGTCAGTCCGGCGGCGGCTTCGGGCGCTCGTTGACGAATTCGAAGCCGAAGCGGCCCTTGATGCACAGGTGCCCGTCGGTCACAGACGAATCGAGCGGCGAGGTCACTTTGAGGATGCGCTCGTCCTGGACGTGCAGCTCCACGGCGCAGCCCACGCCGCAGTACGGGCAGATGGTCTCGGTCACGGTCTGTTGCGACGGATCCCAGGTACCGGCTGCCCGCATGTCGTACTCGGGTTTGGCCATCAGCGCTCCGGTCGGGCAGACACCGATGCAGTTGCCGCAGTAGACGCACGCGCTCTCGGGCAGAGGGACGGCCTGCTCGGTCGAGATCCGCGCATCGAACCCACGCCCGGCCACCGCGATGGCGAAGGTGTTCTGGGCGTCCTCGCCGCAGGCCTCGACGCACTTGTAGCAGAGGATGCACTTCGAGTAGTCGCGGACGTAGAGGTCGTTGTCGATCTTGGTCGGTTGGGCGACGGTGGCCGCGCTCGCCTCCCCGCTGGCAGCGTGGTGGTGACCCGCCTCGTGCGCGTCGCGTTCGCCGGCCGCCGCGGGTGCCGCCGGCGGCCCATACCGGGACGGATCCGCGCCGTAGCGCGCCATGTAGTCGTGGATCGACCCATCCGGGACGGCCGGTCCGGCCAGCGACACGTCCACCGATGACCCAAGGAACTCCAGCACGACCTTGCGTGACGTCCGGACACGGTCGGAGTCGGTCTGCACGTCCATCCCGGCCTCGGCCTTGCGCGAGCATGCGGGCACGAGCACGCGCGACCCTGCGACCTCGACCACGCAGACCCGGCAGACGTTGACCGGGGTCAGGTTCTCGGCGTAGCAGAGCGTCGGCGTATCGATCCCTTCCTGGCGGCAGGCGTCCAGCAATGTGGAGCCGGCGGGGACCGTGACGGCGACGCCGTCGATCGTCAGCTCGACGGGCGGTGGCGCCTCGACGACCGGCGCCGCGGGCGGGCGCGACGATCGTGCCGGCGGTGAGAGCAGGATCGCCGACAGCGGCGCGGGCGGTGGGTCGGGTCGCGGGGCGTGGCCGTGATCGGTCATAGCGAGACCAGCTCCGGCTGGCGCAGGGCCGATTCGATCGCCGACGACGCCGTCTGGCCAAGACCGCAGATCGAGGCGTCGCGCATCGCCTGACCGATGTCCCGCAGGAGCGCCAGCTCCTCGTCGCGCGGGCGGACCATCGAACCCGCGGCCAGTCGCGCGAGCAGCTCCTCCTGGCGGACGCTGCCGACCCGGCACGGGACGCACTGTCCGCACGACTCGTCCCGGAAGAACTGGGCGATACGCCGCAGGGTGTCCACGAGGTCCACGGTCTCGTCGAAGACCATGATCACCCCGGACCCCAGCGTCGCGCCGGCGGCGCGGGTCGCCTCGAACGTCAGCGGCAGGTCCAACTGGTCCGGGCCCACGAAGACGCCGGCCGCGCCACCCAGCAGGATCGCCCGGATCTCGCGGCCGCCCGGGACGCCACCGGCCATCTCGATGAGGTCGCGCAGCGTCGAGCCGAACTCGACCTCATAGGTGCCGGGTCGCTCGACGTGCCCGGACAGGCAGAACAGCTTGGGGCCGGTGGATCCCTCGGTGCCGATCGCCGCGTATGCCTCGCCGCCCATGCGCAGGATGAGCGGGATGTTGGCCAGGGTCTCGACGTTGTTGACGACGGTGGGCTTGCCGAACAGGCCGACCTCGACCGGGAACGGCGG
>CAYVJP010000214.1:0-1501 GCA_964451745.1 uncultured Anaerolineaceae bacterium
GAGCGTTGTTGTCGGGCGGGCTCATCGCGCTCGACCCATTTCCCGACATCGAGACCCTGGCCCTCCCCGTGCTCGTCGCCATCGTGCTCGTGATCGCCTACACCGCCGCGATCGCCCTGCTGATGCAGGAAACCGCGCAGCCGCGAAACCCGCGAGCGCTTGCGGGGTCCGTCCGCGCGGTCCCGACGGTCATTCGCGAGGGCCTCGGCCTCATGCGCGCCTCGAACGTCCTGCTCGCCCTCGTCCTCGTCGAGCTCTTCTGGGGATTCAGCATGCCCGCGTTCGAAACGCTGTTCCCGGTTCGCCTGAGCGAGGTCGTCGGCGACACGGACCGCGCCGCGGCGCTGATGGGACCGGTCGGATCCGCCGCGTGGTTCGCCTCCGCGGCCGGGGCAGCCCTGGTCACCGTCGTCAGCCGCCGCATCGGCGTCGCGCGCTCCGCGGCGGCCCTCCGGATCATCCAGGGACTGACCGTGATCGCGATGGGCGTCCTGGCGGGGCCGGTCGGCGTGATCGCCGCGTATCTCGGGTGCTACGTCGCCCACGGTGCATCGAACCCCATGCACACGACCCTGCTCCATCGACAGGTCGACGGGCGCCATCGAACGACCGTCTTGTCGATGAACTCGATGGTCTCGCAGCCGGCGGGATCCATCGGCGCGATCGTCCTGTCGGCGATCGCCGATGGCTGGTCGGTCAGCACCGCGATCGTCGTCGGTGGCATCGTGTGCGCACTGGCGGCACCGCTCTACCTCCCGGCGCGGCGTGCGGAGGTGCGAGACGTGGCTGCGGCGATCCCGGTGGAGGTGGAATCGACATGATCCGGCGGTTCGATTCCGCGGCGCTGTTCATGATGGCCGCCGGCCCGTTCCTGGCGCCGCGCGAGGCCCAACACAACCTCCTGTACGGGATCACGTCGAACCTGATCTCCGACGAGGCCCACGGCTTCCCGCTCGACCCGCGGCCATACCTTGCGGTCGTCTCGGATGCGGACCGGGTCCTCGCGGCGGCGCTGATGACGCCACCGTTCAACATCGTCCTGTCGCATATCGATCACGCCGACGTCGATCGCGCCGTCGGCGAGGTCGCCGCGGACCTCGCGACGTTCGAGACGCCGCCGCCCGGCGTTTCGACGGCCGAACCGGCGGCGCGGGCCTTCGCCGACGCGTGGTGCGCGCCGCGGGGACTCGAGGCTCGGCTCCAGCTCAGCGAGCGGATCTATCAGTGTTCGCGCGTGGTCACGCCCACCGGCGTGTCCGGGCACGTTCGCCTTGCCACGACCGCCGATCGAGAACTGCTCGTGACGTTCGTCCACGACTTCCTGGTGGAGGCGTTGACGCAGACCGATCCCGACCAGGCGCGATCCCTCGTCGACCGTGGGCTGGATCGTGGCCAACGGACCTTCTACCTCTGGGAGGACGGGGGCCGTGTCGTCTCGATGGCGGGCAGCGCGGGCCCGACACCCAACGGGATCCGGATCGGGCCGGTGTACACGCCCCCC
>CAYVJP010000214.1:1511-4545 GCA_964451745.1 uncultured Anaerolineaceae bacterium
GTTCCGAGCCGGCGCGCCAGAGCTCCTCAACCTGGCGCGCCGTCGCCGCGGCGTCCGCGGTGTCGGTATTGGTCATGGACTGCACCACCACCGGCGCGCCGCCGCCGATGGCGACCGGGCCCACGAGGACGCGGCTCGACTGCCTGCGTGCGGCCATGGCTATGGCAGCGCCGTCACCGCGGCCGCGACCCAGGCGGAGCTCGATGCCGGACGCGGGTTCGTGTTCCTCTTCACCGACCTCTCGAACCCCACGTCGAACAAGATCTACCAGGCCATCGGGTACGAGCCCGTGGTCGACGTGGACATCGTCCGCTTCGAGGCGCGCTAGCGAAGGCGGCGGACGAGCTCCAGGATGTCGTCGCCGTAGGCCTCGATCTTGGCCGGCCCGATCCCCTTGACGCGGCGCAGGGCCGCCGCGGACGGCGGCTTGATCTCGGCGATCGCGGCGAGGGTCTGATCGTGGAAGACGACGTACGGCGGCACGGCCTCTTCGCGGGCACGGGCCGTGCGCCAGACACGCAACGCGGCGAACAGCGGGTCATCGTCGGCCACCCCATACGGGTTCGCGGCCGCGGCCTTGCTGGCGGTGCGGCGAGCACCCTGGTCCGCGGCGAATCGATCGGGGAGTTGCGTGACCCGGTGCTCGCCACGCGGCCGCAGATCCGCGAGGAATCGACTGGGCTGTCGACGGGTGGTGCGGCCGCGGCTCTCGCGTTCGGCCGCCCAGGAGATCGCGAGGTGGACCCGGGCTCGCGTGATGCCGACATACAGCAATCGGCCCTCCTCGGCGAGGAGCTCGTCGTCGTCGAACGCCTGGCGGATCGGGAGCAGGCCCTCCTCCACGGCCGGGAGCACGACGGCGTCCCACTCGAGGCCCTTCGCCCGGTGATACGTGAGCAGGTTCACGCCCTCGGCCGAGCCCGCGCGCTCCGCCGCGCGTCGCCGGTCGAGCTCCGCGAGGTACGCCTCGGTATCGATATCCGAATCCGCGCGGACCCGGTTGCTCAGGATGTCGAGGAGCGTGTCGAGGGCGGCGGTCCGTTCCCGGGCCTCCTCGCCCGCGTGCCCCGCGACCGCATCGTCGGCGTAGCCCAGCTTCGAGGCCCAGAGGCCCCGGATCTCCCCCACGAGCGCGGTGCCGGTCGCGGTGAGGGACGCGCGACGCACGAGATCGATGGCCCCGCGGACGTCCGGCCGATCGAAGAACCGGATCCCGCGGACCTGGTACGCGATCCCGGCCCGGGTCAGCTCCGCCTCGATCGGGGCCAGCTGGGCATTCATCCGGACGAGCACGGCGATCTCGGCCAGGGCGACGCCCTCCCCGGCCCGCTCCCGGATCCAGCGCGCGATCGCGGCCAGTTCCGCCGCCTCCGTTCCGTGACGGGTCACGGTGGGCGCCGGCCCCGCCGCGCAGGTGGCGACGAGATGCTTGGTCCGCCCGGTCGAGGCGAGCAGGTTGTTGGCCAGGGCGAGCACCTGCGGCGAGGATCGGTAGTTCTCCTCGAGGCGGACCACGTGCGCGTCGGGATAGCGCGTCGCGAACTCCGTCAGGAAGCGGCTCGTGGCGCCCGTGAACGTGTAGATCGTCTGATCCTCATCACCGACCACGCAGACATCCCGCCCCTCCCCCAGCCACAACTCGAGCAGCCGCTGCTGGAGCGGGTTCGTGTCCTGGTACTCGTCCACGCTGAACCAGCCCTTGCGCGCGCGGACGGTCGCGGCGGCATCGGCGTCGGTCTCGAGGAGGTCCACGGTCTCCACGAGCAGGTCATCGAAATCGATCCGGCGGGCGCGCGTCTTGGCGCGCTCGTACCCGGCGAAGACCTTCACGAAGAGATCGATCGGGATCGGTGGTTCGCGACCGGCGACCAGCGGCGTCCCGGTCACGGCGGCCTCGTACGTCGCCGGGGTCAGTCGACGACTCTTCGCCCATTCGATCTCGTCGGCGAGATCCTTGGACGGGGTGAATCGATAGTGCCCGGGGAGACCGCGCACCAGCGGCACGATCAACGGGAGCTTCGAGTCGAGCAGGTCCGGGAGCGGCTCGCCGTCATGGCGATCCGGCCAGAAGTGGCGCAGCTGGCTCAGCGCATGGGCATGGAACGTGCGTGCCGTGACCCCGGGGAGCCCCAGGGTCTTGAGCCGCCCCACCATCTCGCCCGCGGCCTTGTCGGTAAAGGTAACGACGAGGACCTTGTCCGGCTCGACGACGCCGGTCGCGATCGCGTACGCCGTCCGGCGGCTGATCACCCGGGTCTTGCCCGTGCCGGCGCCGGCGAGGATGACCACCGGCCCGCCCGTCGCGAGGACGGCCTCCCGCTGCGCGTCGTTGAGGTCGTCGAGGAGGCGTGCGGGGTCCGGATGGGGCACGTGCCCAGTATGGACGCCCCGACTCACCCCGGGATCACCACTGCGGGCGCGGGGCGCGGGGTGCGGGGCGCGGGGCGCCGCGCCGGGGCGACAACCGGTCCGCGATGACAATCGGCCGCATGAGGGCGACGTCACAGTGCGGCGGCGCGGCGAGGTGCGGCGGCGCGCGGCGAGCCCCGATATGCGGCCGATTGTCATCAGGCACAGGTCCAGCAATCAGCCGCGGGCGTACGATGCCACCACTGCGACAAGAGCAAACGCCCACAACGGAGGTCACCCTCATGACCATCGCCGAGCGGCGCATGGAGCGCATGGTGGGCAGCGTCGCCCACGTCTTCGACTGGTTCAACGGCGGCGACTGGCAGCGACACCACCTCGATCCGGACGTCGCGGACTTCGCCTTCGGGAATCCCCAGGAGATGCCACTCCCCGGGCTGGTCGATGCGCTCCAGCGTCATGCCGTGCCCAAGGACAAGGACTGGTTCGCCTACAAGTTCAGCGAGGAGGAGCCGCGCGAGGTCGTCGCGGCGTCGCTGCGGGCCCGTACCGGTATCCCGTTCCGTGCCGAGGACGTGGCGATGACCGCCGGGGCCTTCGGGGCCCTGGGCGTGACCATCCGCGCCCTCGCCGATGTCGACGACGAGGTCATCTTCCTCTCCCCGCC
>CAYVJP010000215.1:0-3137 GCA_964451745.1 uncultured Anaerolineaceae bacterium
GGCGCCAGCGTGAGCGCCCCAAGATCGGTCGACGGCGGGCGGATGACGGCGACCAGTCCCTCGGCGCGCTCGCCGAAGGCGAGCTTGGCCTGGGCGATCTCGGTGGTGCGATGGACCGGTGTGCCGCCCCGGGCCAGCGCCTCGAGGGCATCGAGCGCCGCGCGCGCGTCGGGTCCCGCGAGCAGCGACTCGCAGACGAAGGCTTCGACGACGTCCACCCCGGCATCGAGCGCTCGACGCAGCTCGCGGGCGCCGTCGACGATGGTCAGGCCGCTCGATTCGCGCTCGCGTCGATCGCGCAGGCGCGCGGCGGCCTTGATCCGCGGGTTCGATGGGCTGGCGATCTCCATCGGCGATCCCTGGCGTCCGTCCATCACGGGCGGCCTCCGACCCGGGCGTAGGCACCGAGTGCGAGCGAGGCCCCGCTCGTCGCCAGGAGCTCGACGTCGCCGGCACGGACGGCCGTCCCGAGCGCCTGGGCGAGCCGGTCCGGACCGACGCCTTCGGTATGGGTCGTCAGGAGGATGAACCCGTCGTCGAGCAGCAACGACTCGCACGTGCCGAGCAGGTCGTCCAGGTCGTGGTCGAGTCGCCATGGCTCCGCGGTCCCACCATGCCCGTACGAGGGCGGGTCCAGGACGATGCCGTCGTAGCGGCGACCGCGGCGGACCTCGCGACGCGCATACGCCCGGGCGTCCTCCACGATCCAGCGGATCGGCTTGTCGTCCATCCCGTTCGCCGCCGCGTTTTGGCGCGCCCAGGCGACGGACGGGCGCGACGCATCGACGTGGGTCACGGCGGCGCCCCAGCCGGCCATCGCCAGCGTGGCCAGACCCGTGTACGCGAACAAGTTGAGGACCTCGACACCCTGGGCGCTCGCCGCGCGCCCCGTCACCTGGCTCGCCAGCCACCCGAACTGCTGGGCATGCTCGGGGAAGAGCCCGACCTGGCCCGCGGCCGTCGGGCGCAGGCGCATCTCGATGTCCCACAGTCGCACCGGCCAGCCGGCCTGCGCGGCGGCCAACCCCTCGCCGGACCAGCCGGCGTCGCGATCGAAGCGCAGGTCGGCCTCGGACCACCGATCGGGTGTGCGTCGCGGCGCCAGGGCGCCGGCATGCGGCCGGTCCACGATGTGCTCGCCGAACCGCTCGAGGCGCGCCCCGTCCCCGACATCGATCAGCTCATAGCCATCCACCCGCACATCTTGGGGCATGACATGACGATCGGCGGCCCCGTGGGGACCGCCGATCGATCCGGGAACGCGATGGCTCGGCGGACTACCGGGCCAGGTCCCCCCCGTAGCGCTCCAGTTGGCTGCGCACGACCACCGGCGCGTGCCGGAGGTCGATCGCGAGGGATCCACCTTGGAGGCTCTGGCCGACCCCGATCCGCGCCGGGTCGGGTGGCGGCGGAGGTGGCGGCGGGAACCCGGGCTTGGCCCCGGTGAACAGCCAGGCATCGAACAAGTCATCGAGCTGTTGACCCGAGATCCTCTCGGCGAGCCGGATGAATTGGCTCGTGGTGACGAGGCCGCCCTTGTTCCGGGCAGCCCACGTCTCCAGGATCTCGAAGAAGTCCGCATCGCCCACGGCCGTCCGGAGGGCGTGCAGCGTCATCGCGCCGCGGATGTAGACCGCGAAGTCGAAGAGCTGGTCAGGTCCCGGATCGCCGATCGTCAGGGCCCAGAAGAAGTACTCCTCGGGCGGGATGGCCTCCCACCAACTGTCGTAGATCTCCTGCGCTGTCCCGAGGCCCTGGTCCTCGCTCCACAGCCACTCGGCGTACGTGGCGAAGCCCTCGTTGAGCCAGATGTGCTGCCAGCGCTTGACCGCAAGGCTGTCGCCGTACCACTGGTGGGCGAGCTCATGGACGAGGACGTTGTCGCCGCTGAGCGGATCGGTGAAGAAGTCGCGAGCGTAGATCGGCCGGGTCTGCGTCTCCAGGGCGAACCCGACACCCTCGAGGTCGTCGACGATCCCGCCGCCCGTCGAGAACGGGTAGCGGCCGAACCAGCCGCCGAGGGTCTCGATGATCTCCGGCTGGCGGGCGAACGATCCGCGGATCGTCTCGCCCTGCGGCGGCGGCACATCGGCGGCCGTCCCGACGATCCAGTCATTCACGTTGCCCGGGCTATCAGCCGGCGGCCCGAGGACCGCCCAGCCGTCCATCACGTCGCCATCCGCCTCGAAGGAGGTCGAACCCTCGCCGGTGGAGACCACGATGTCGTCGACGAACACGCCGGGCATCTGGATGATGTCGTCGGACATGTAGGTGATCGCGACCTCGACGTCCTGACCCGCATACCGGGCCAGATCGATGGTCCAGGTCTGGGGCCCGCCACTCGATCCCGTCGCGGCCCACCACTCGCCCGGCGGCGTGCCGATCGAACCGGTCGGCAGGCAGCCCTCGTTCGGGACCTCGGTCAGGTAGTGCGCGAGGAACGGGTGGATCGGCAGGGCGTACGGGCAGGTCCACGGTTCCTGGGTGTTGAGGCCATTGACCTCAGGGAGGGTCGTCCAGTCATCGAGCCCGGGCGTGTGCGCTTCGACGAACACGAAGTCCCACGGGAACTCGGTCTCGTGCGTGATC
Source organism: uncultured Anaerolineaceae bacterium (assembly GCA_964451745.1). GTDB lineage: Bacteria > Chloroflexota > Limnocylindria > Limnocylindrales > CSP1-4 > SPCO01. The sequence continues at coordinate 2,590 of CAYVJP010000215.1, forward strand.
ACGAACGAGAGCGTGGCGCCTGCGGCGGGCACGCTCAGGGTGCGCCCGAGGCGCTTGTAGGCGAGGTCGGCCTGCTGCGTGATGGCGAACTGCGTCCCCGTCGTCGGGGCAGCCACCGGCGTGAACAGGTCGGGGTCGATGGCGTCCCAGAAGCGGATGTCGTTCGCACGATAGCGGTCGATGTCGAACTGGCCGATCATGAGCACCGCGAGATAACTCGCCATCGGTTCCTTCGCGTCCCACGTCCAGATGGACCGGCTTCCGCGGTCCGTGGCGCGGACGAGCCGCCCATTGGACACCGCTTCGGTCCCCTTGGGGACATTCACCTTGACCGTCAGGCTCGCCTTGTCGACCGGGTGGTCGTTGGCGGGGAACCAGGTCGTGGCGCCGTGCGGCTGACCGGCCACGAACGCTCCGTCATCGGTATGCGTCCAGCCCCCGCCGAACTGGTCGCCCAGCGTCGTCGGGATGCCCTCGTAGCGAACCACCACGGTGAAGCTCTTGCCCTTCGCGATGTTGCGCTACGAGGTGCGGCAGTGGGAGCAGCA
>CAYVJP010000215.1:3147-4533 GCA_964451745.1 uncultured Anaerolineaceae bacterium
CGCGATCGAGCGCGCCGGCGTGATGATCAGCTCTCCGTCCTGGCGCTTGAACCTGGCCTTGCGGTCGTCGACCCGGACCGACGTGATCTCGGGACCGTCGTAGTCGAGGTTGAACCGCGATAGCGCATGCGTGGCCTTGGCCGAGATCGTCGCCGTGCCCTTGAGGATGTCGGTGTCGGGCTCGTAGCGGAGGTCGAGGTCGTAGTGGCGGACGTCGTAGCCGCCGTTGCCGTCGAGGGGGAAGTAGGGGTCGCCGATCCCGGCGGAGCCGCGCCGTGGTTGGTCCGGGTCGGCCGCCTGCACGACCCCGACGGCAAGGACGACGCTGAGCAGCAACGCGAGGGGGACCGCAAACCGGCGCATGGTGACTCCTCCAAGTCGTGGCGACTAGCCTGGCGCGGGCGTCCCGGCGAGCATGGTCCTCTGTCGCGAGCGATGCAACAGGGAATCCGCGGCTTCGTTGTCGCTGTCGACCACCCTCTGGTAGCATTCCCGGGCCGCTGGCGACTCGCTCGCTGGGGCTCGGCGACTGTCGCGGGACGTGGAACACCCCGTGAGCCAACGGTCATCGGGTCACGACGAACGAGGGACCGGCGACCCGGGCGGCTAGCTCAGCTGGTTAGAGCACTTGCTTGACATGCAAGAGGTCACTGGTTCGAGTCCAGTGTCGCCCACCACAGCACGAACGCACGCATCGAGCGGGACGCACCGAACCGATCCAGCGATCGAGAGAGAGCCAGGCCCCGGCTGGAAGCCCGGCGATCGACCCGGAACGGCACCACCCGCGAGCGATCGGTGAACCGATCCGGGCGTCGCCCGTTAGCGCGACACACGAGGGCGCCGGCCACGGCCGGCGAACGCAGGTGGGACCGCGGGAGTGAACCTCTCGTCCTGACGACGGACGAGGGGTTTTCTGATTCTCGAAGGAGTCGATGGATATGGCCGACGAAGCAGCGAACGCCGTCGAGGACGAGCTCCCCGAGGTCGAGGAGCGCGGTAGCGCGACGGAACTCATGGATCACGGCGCCGTCGGCGACCCGCTGGGGCCGATGCGCCACAGCGCCGCGCACGTCCTGGCCGAGGCCGTCCTGGACCTGTTCCCGGGCACCAAGCTCGGCATCGGGCCGGTCATCACCGACGGCTTCTACTACGACTTCCTCCTGCCTCGCCCGCTGACGCCCGACGACCTGCCGGCCATCGAGGAGCGGATGCGCGCCAGCATCGCCGCCGACCACGCCTTCGAGTTCAGCGAGGAGACGCCCGAAGCGGCGCGAGCCGCGCTCGTGGAGCGCGACCAGCCGTTCAAGGTCGAGATCGTGGACGACCTCGCGGCCGCCGCCGAGCGCGACGGCACCCCGATGCCCCCGACGACCTTCTACCGGCAAG
>CAYVJP010000216.1:0-4526 GCA_964451745.1 uncultured Anaerolineaceae bacterium
CGAGCGACGATCGTCGGGCCGGCGTAGATCGCCACGACCTCGTTGCCGTCGGCGGCATCGAGGACGAGGACGTCGCGGCCGTCGGACCGTGCCGCCTCGGCGGCGGCCAGGCCACTCGACCCGCCTCCGATGACCGCGACCTCGACGTCGCGGCGCTCCACATGGATCTCGGCTGCGGGCGGCGTCGCGGCCACGTTCGAGGCGCGGACCACGGGGAGTGGCGGCATCTCGACCGGTGGATGCCGCTCCACGCCCAGCCCCGGGCGGCACGCGACCTGGCAGGTGCGGACATACGCGATGCCATCGACCGTCGCGAGGCAGTTCGGGCAGTCACCGGCGAGGCATAGGGTGCCGCCCTGGGCGGGCTGCTCCCCTGCGCGCAGGATGGCGACCGCGACCGAATCGCCGGCTTCGAACGCGATGGGCCGCCCATCGACGACGATGCGGCGCGGGGTGGACGCCCCGGCGGGTGCGTCGGTCACTGGCGCATCCGCAGGCCTTGCGGGTCGAACAGCGGCTCGGGCTGCAACCGCGCCGGGCGACGACGTCCGATGATCTCGATCTCGAACCCGTCGCCGCCGGGACCGTCCGGCGACGCCAGCTCGGCCGGTACGTAGCCGAGCGCGAGCGAGGCCTTGACGTGGTGGAGGTAGCCGCCCGAGGTCACCCAGCCGACGACCTCGCCGTGATGCCAGACCGGCTCGTCGCCGATCACGTCCGCGGGGTCGTCCGGATCCGGGTCCACGACGAACGCCACGAGCCGCCGCTTCGGCCCGCCGGCGACGACCTCCGCCTCGTGCGCCGCGCGGCCGATGAACTCGTGGTCGAGCTTGATGTAGCGGGTGATGCCGCCCTCCTGCGGGGTGTAGATGGGCCGGTACTCGCGGAACCACGTCCCGTAGTTCTTCTCGAGTCGCAGCGACATGAGCGCCCGCATCCCGAAGAGCTGCAGGCCGTGCGATTCGCCGGCCGCCATGATCCGGTCGAACAGCGCGCGCTGGTACTCGGGCGCGACCCACAGCTCGTACCCGAGATCGCCGGCGTAGTTGATGCGCGCCAGGAGCGCCGGGATCATCCCGAGGTCCACCCGCCGGAACGTCATGAACGGGAAGGCGCCCGTGGACAGGTCCAGGTCCGGGGCGACGGCCGCCAGCACGTCGCGCGAGCGCGGACCCGCGACGGACAGGCCTGTCAGCCCGAGGCCCAGCACCTCGAACGCGACGGATCCATCATCGGGAAGGTGGTGCCGGAACCAGCGCGAGTGGTGGACCTCCGCCGGCAACGAACCGAACAGGAACCACTCGTCGGCTTCGGTCGGGCGCGCCACCGTGAACTCCCCGACGATCCGACCCGCGTCGTTGAGCATCGCGGTCAGCGTGATCCGCCCGGCGGCCGGCATGCGCGCCGTCAACAGCGACGAGAGCCAGGCCTCGCCGCCCGGACCCGTGACCCGGTACTTGGCGTAGTTGGAGATCTCGGTCATCCCGACCCGCTCGCGGACCGCTTCGACCTCCGCCGCGACCTGCGACCAGGCGTTGGATCGGCGGAACGTCACGTCCTCCCTGGGCTCCAGACCCGGCTCCTGGAACCACAACGCGTGCTCCAGCCCGAAGGTCGCGCCCCAGACGGCGTTGGCCTCGGTTAGTCGATCGTGGATCGGCGTGGTCAGCAGCGGGCGGCCGGCGGGCAGTTCCTCGTTGGGGAAGGTGATCCGGAATCGGCGTCGATAGTTCTCCTGGACCTTCGCGTTCGTGTACGCGAGCGTGGCGTAGTCGCCGTAGCGCGCCACGTCCATCGCCCAGATATCCATCCCGCTGTCGCCGTGGTCGCCCGCGGTCATCCACGTCGCGAGCGCCAGGCCCACGCCGCCACCCTGCGACAGGCCGGCCATGACGCCACAGGCGACCCAGAACCCGCGCAGCCCGCGAACGGGCCCCACGAGCGGGTTGCCGTCGGGCGAGAACGTGAACGGACCGTTGACGACGCGGCGGATGCCGGTCGTGCCCATCGCCGGGTAGTGCTTGAATGCGACGGAGAGCTCCGGGGTCAGTCGATCGAGGTCCTGCTTGAGCAGCTGCGACCCGAAGTCCCACGGGGTTTCCTTCGGCGACCACGGCACGCATGCCTGCTCATACGTGCCCAGCAGCATCGCGCCGCCTTCCTGGCGGATATAGATCTCGCCGGCGAAATCGAGCGCCATCGGCATCTCGTGGCCGGTCTTCGCGACGTGCGCCGCGACCTCGGGCATGTCCTCGGTGATCAGGTAGTGGTGCTCCATGGCGAGGACCGGTAGCTCCAGCCCCACCATCCGCCCGACCTCGCGCGCCCACAGGCCGCCGGCGTTGACGACGTGCTCGGCGTGGATCGTGTCACCGCTCTCGACGCGGACGTCCCACGTCCCGTCGGGTCGCTGTTCCAGGCCGACGACGGGGGTGTGCTGGTAGACCTCCGCGCCGGCGAGCTGGGCGCACTTCACGTACGCGCGCGTGACGCCGCTCGGGTCCACGTGCCCTTCCACCGGGTCGTACAACGCGCCGACGAAGTACTGCGGATCCATCAGCGGGAACAGGTCGGCGGCCTCGCCCGACGAGATGAGCTCCAGCTCCATCCCGAGATAGCGGCCGCGCGCGACGGCCATCCGCAGGAAGTCCATCCGAACCTCGGTGTCGGCCAGCATCAGCCCGCCCGGCAGATGGATGGAGCAGTCCTGGCCCGAGACCCGCTCGATCTCCTCGTACAGCTGGATCGTGTACTGCTGGAGTCGGGCGACGTTCGGGTCGCCGTTGAGCGTGTGCATCCCACCCGCGGCGTGCCACGTGGACCCGGCCGTCAGCTCGCGTCGCTCCAGCAGGACCACATCCGTCCAGCCCGCCTTGGTCAGGTGATACAGGACGCTGGCGCCGACGACGCCCCCACCGATGACGACGACCTGGGTGTGCTGCTTCAACGCGCGACCTCGTGCTGCATCAGAAATCGGTGGGGACGCCGCCCTCGGCGACGCGCCGGTCGACGAATGCCTGGAGTTCCTCGGCGACGGCCGGATCGATGGGGGGCGCCTGATAGGCGGCGAGCAGCTCCTTCCAGAGCCGGTTGGCCTTGCCCGGGACCTGCGGCGAACCCGCCTCCTCCCAGGTCTCCCAGTTGCGCCAGTCGCTCAGTATCGGCTTGTGGAAGGCGGTCCTGTAGCGCGACTGCGTGTGCGCGGCCCCGAAGAAATGCCCGCCAGGCCCGACCTCCTCCATCGCGCTGAACGCGAGGGTGTCATCGTCCACGACGACCGGGTCCAGGAACGCGGCGACCATCCCGAGCAACTCGGCGTCAAGGATCACCTTCTCGAACCCGGCGTGGAGGCCGCCCTCCATCCAGCCGGCCCCGTGCATCAGCAGGTTGACGCCACCCATGATCGCACCCCACAGGCTGAAGACGCTCTCGTAGGCGGCCTGGGCATCCACGGCGTTCGCGGCGGACACGTTGGACGAGCGATATGGCACCCCATAGCGCCGCGCGAGCTGGCCGCCGACCATCGCCGTCCGCATGTACTCCGGTGTCCCGAACGCGGGCGCCCCCGACTGCATATCGACGTTGCTCGTGAACCCGCCGTACACGACCGGCGCCCCCGGCCGGACCACCTGTGTGAGCACCATCCCGGCCAGCGCCTCGGCGTTCTGTTCGGCGAGGGCACCCGCGAGCGTCACCGGCGCCATGGCGCCCGCCAGCGTGAACGGGGTCATCACGATGACCTGGTTGCGCCGGCTGAACTCGAGGATCCCCTGCAGCATCGGCGTGTCGAGGCGCAGCGGCGACGACGAGTTGATGACCGTGAAGATCGATGGCTCGCGCTCCAGTGTCGCGTCGTCCACGCCGCGGCGGATCCGGATCATCTCGAGCGCATCGATGTTGCGCTGCCGACCCAACGAGTAGGCATGGATCGGCTTGTCCGCCAGCGTCACGAGATCGTGGATGGCGTGCAGGTGCCGGATGGAGGCATGGATGTCCACCGGTTCCACCGGGTACCCGGCGAAGAAGTGGACGACCTCGAGCATCTGCGAGAGCCGGATGAGGTCCTGGTAGTCCGCTCGATTCCCGACGCGCCGGCCGCGGTCCGCGTCGAAGACGTTGGGCGCGCTGGCCACGGACCCGAAGGCGACCCAGTCACCACCGATGACGAGGTCGTGCGCGGGATTCGGGGCGTGGAGCGTGAACGACGAAGGCGCCGTGCGGATGCGCTCCTCGACCATCGCCCGATCGAACCGCACACGCTCCGACCCGGGCTCCACGTGCGCGCCGGCCGCGCGCAGCACCTCGCGCGCCTCGGGATCGAGGAAGTCCATCCCGATCTCCTCCAGCACGCGCAGCGAGGCGACGTGGATGGCTTCCAGCTCGTCGGAGGACACGACTTCGGTGGGTCGATAGCGCAGCCGCGGCTGCGCCCACGGCCGTTGCGGCGGCAGGAGACTCCGCTCATGCCCCTCGCGACCGCCGCTCCGGCGCCGGCGCGCGCCGGCTCCACCCTCCGGTCCGGCCTG
>CAYVJP010000217.1:0-4511 GCA_964451745.1 uncultured Anaerolineaceae bacterium
GCTGACGGTCGAGGAGATCGCGATGATCGTCGACCTGATGCTCAGTCGCGTCCGCGACCAGCTGCGCGCGCAGCAGATGTCGCTCGAGGTCACCCAGGAGGCCAAGGAGCACATCATCAAGCTCGGGTACGACGTGGCCTACGGCGCCAGGCCGCTCCGTCGCGTGATCCAGAACATGATCGAGGACGTCCTCGCCGAGCATCTCCTCCTGGGTCGCTACGAACCCGGGACGACCATCGTGGTCGACAAGGACCCCGAGGCCGGCCTGGAGATCCACGCCGCCGAGTCGCGCGAGCCCGTCGAGGCCGTTTGACCTCGACCGGCACCCCGGGCTGACGCGTGGCCAAGGCGGCGAGTCGGTTCGTCTGTCAGGGCTGCGGCGAAGCGTTCCTGCGCTGGGAGGGGCAGTGCCGCGTGTGCGGCGCCTGGAACAGCCTCGTCGAGACCGTCGTCCGCGACACACCGCGGAGCGCCCGTGTCGCGGTCGGCCCCGGCGGAGCGCCGGCCGAACCGGTCGCACTCGCCGATATCGGGGAGCGCGACGTCCCGCGCCTGCCGACCCGGATCGGGGAGTTCGATCGGGTCCTGGGCGGGGGGATCGTGCCGGGGTCGCTGATCCTCATCGGCGGGGAACCGGGGATCGGCAAGTCCACGCTCCTGCTCCAGGTGGCGTCGGGCCTCGAAGCCCCGGTCCTGTACGCGACCGGGGAGGAGTCGGCGGCCCAGGTGCGCTTGCGTGCCGGCCGGTTGGGCGCCCTCGATGGCGGCCCGGGCCAGAGCATCGCCGTCCTCGCGGAGCACGACATCGGGCGGATCATCGATGTCGCGCGCGCGACGCGCCCGGTGGTGCTCGTGATCGATTCCATCCAGACGGCCACCGTCGATGAGCTCGACGGCGCCGCCGGGAGTGTCGGCCAGGTGCGGGAATCGGCCGTACGGCTGATGGAGTTCGCCAAGGGGGAGGGGATCGCGGTCGTGCTCGTGGGGCACGTCACCAAGGACGGCTCCATCGCGGGACCCAAGACGCTCGAGCACCTCGTGGACGCCGTCATCGCCATCGAAGGCGAGCGCTACGCTGCGCTCCGCCTCGTCCGGGCATCCAAGAATCGCTTCGGGTCGACCGAGGAGGTCGGCGTGTTCGAGATGGCCGGGACCGGCCTGCTCGAGGTCAGCGACCCGGCCAGGGCGTTCCTCGCGGAGCACGCGGAGCCGGCACCGGGGAGCGTCGTCGCCCCGACGCTGGAGGGGAGCCGGCCACTGCTGGTCGAGGTCCAGGCGCTCGTCGCCGCGGCCAGTTACGGCACACCAGCACGCAAGGCGAGCGGGATCGACCCGAACCGGCTCGGGCTCCTCGTGGCCGTCCTCGGCAAGCGCGCCGGCATCGGGCTCTCGTCGCACGACGTCTACGCCAACCTGGCGGGCGGTCTGTCCGTCGCCGAGCCGGGACTCGACCTGCCGGTCGCCCTGGCGCTCGCGTCGTCCCTGCGCGACCGGCCGGTCCCGGCGGGGACCGTGGTGATCGGCGAGGTCGGGCTGCTGGGTGAACTCAGATCCGTGGCGGGACTGGACCGGCGCCTGCGCGAAGCGGCACGGCTCGGGTTCGCGGCGGCGATCGTCCCGCCAGCGGGTCGCGGAGCCGGGCTCCCGGACGTGCCGGGCCTGCGGATCCAGCCGGTCTCCACGCTGCGCGACGCGGTCGACGCGGCGCTCGGCCTCGGTCCGCGCGCGGTGGCGACCGACTCGCGGCGATGCTAGGCTGACGGCCCGCCCGGTCCGTTCGCGGTCCGGAGGACGCCGGGACTGTCCGTCGAGGGTATCGTGATCCGTTATATCCGTGTGCTGGGGGCCGCGCTCGGCGGCCTCGTCGGGCTCGTGCTCGCCGGGGTCGACGGTGGGCTGTTCAGCGAGACCGGGTATGCAGGTGCGCTGCTCGCGACCTGGGTCGTCGCCTGGATCGTCGTCGGGTTCGGGTTGCTCCCGTACCTGACGATCGTGCCCGCGGCCTGGCTGATCGCGCGGGTCGAGGAGCTCTCCACCGCCGAGTTCGTGACCGCGATCGCCGGGCTGCTCATCGGACTGCTGATGGGCCTGCTGCTCGGCCTGCCGCTCGGGATGATCGAGGGGCCGGTGGGGGAGTGGGGCCCCCTGGGCGTCTCCATCTTCCTGGGCCTCGGCATGCTCGGGTTGACGGTCGCCAAGCGCCGCGACCTGGTGATCGCGGCCGAGGCCGTGGGCCTGGTCCGCCGTCGCGAATCCGGCGACGGTGAGGGCGGCCGGCGGTCCGGCGACCCCCGGATCGTGGTGGACACGAGTGCCATCATCGACGGCCGGATCGCGGAGATCGTCGAGTCGGGGTTCATCTACGGCACGCTCGTCGTGCCGCGCTTCGTGCTCGACGAGCTCCAGCACATCGCCGACAGCTCGGACACGCTACGGCGCAACCGCGGTCGCCGCGGCCTGGAGATCCTGTCCCGGATGCAGAAGGAGCCCACGACTCCCGTCGAGATCGTCGAGGACGACTTCCCCGACGTGCCCGAGGTGGACGCGAAGCTCGTCGCGCTGGCCCTGAAACTGAGCCGCGTGATCCTCACCAACGACTTCAACCTCAACCGCGTGGCCGAGCTGCAGGGCGTCCGGGTCATGAACATCAACTCGCTGGCCAACGCCGTGAAGCCGGCCGTGCTCCCCGGCGAGGAGCTGCGCGTCCGCGTGATCCAGGAGGGCAAGGAGGCCGGTCAGGGTGTCGGCTTCCTCGACGATGGGACGATGATCGTCGTCGAGGGTGGTGCCCGGCACATCGACAAGGACCTCGATGTCTCCGTGACCCGCGTCCTCCAGACGGTGGCAGGTCGCATGATCTTCGCCCAGCCGCGCCTGGATTGAGCGGCTCGGCACATCCTCGTCCGAACGCGGACGCCATCGTCGTCGCGGCGGGTCGTTCGCAGCGCATGGGCGGGATCGACAAGCTCGGCTGGGTCATCGGCGGGCGCCCGCTCCTGGCGCACACACTCGACCGCCTGGCGGCGGCCCCGGAGGTCGAGGCGATCGTCGTGGTGACCGCGCCCGATCGCCGCGATGCGATCGCGGCCGCGCCGTGGTTGCCGTCGAAGGTCATCGCGGTCGTGGCCGGCGGTGAGCGGCGCCAGGATTCGGTACGGGCGGGGATCGCGGCGATGGAGGAGCTCGTCCCCGATCCTGGCGGGGAGCGGGTGCTCCTCGTGCACGATGGCGCGCGACCGGTCATCGCGCGCGAGCTCGTCACCGCGATCACGACGGCGGCGGCGCGCCACGGCGCGGCGATCCCGGTGGTGCCGGTCGTGGAGACCGTGAAGCGGCTCGACGGCGAGCGCGTCGCCGGCACCGTGGACCGGACCACGCTCGGCGCCGCCCAGACGCCACAGGGGTTCCGACGATCCGTGTGGCGAGCCGCCGCAGCGAACGCAGAGGCCGGCGCCGGGAGCTGGACGGATGAGGCCGCCCTCCTGGAGGCCTGTAGAATCGCCGTCCATGTCGTCCCCGGCGATCCGTCCAATCTCAAGGTGACCACGCCCGCCGATCTCGCACGCGCGGCCGCCAGCCTGTCGTCCATGGCGCCCGCTCCGACCTCGGCCGCTGCGCCGACCGTCCGGTTCGGCGTCGGGCACGACAGCCACCCGTTCGGTCCCGGTTCGCCGCTGCGCCTGGGCGGGATCGCGATCGACGGCGCACCCCGCCTGGCCGGTCATTCGGATGGCGACGTCGCCTTGCATGCCATCGCCGACGCCCTGCTCGGGGCCGTCGCCCTGGGCGACCTCGGGCGACTGTTCCCGGCGACGTCCGTCACGCCCGCCGGGATCGCCAGCCGTGACCTGCTCGGGGAGGTGGTCAAGCGCGTGGCGGGCACCGGCTGGCGCCCGGCGGCCATCGATCTGACCATCGTGGCGGCCCGCCCTCGGCTGGCGGGCCACCTCGACACCATGCGTGCCGCGATCGCCGGGGTGCTGGCGCTCGAGATCGATCGCGTGAGCGTCAAGGCATCCACCGGGAACCTGGACGGCTCCGAGGGCGCCGGGCGCTCGATCTCCGCCCTTGCCCTGGCCACCGTCGAGGCGATCGCGTGACGGTCCGGCTCCTCGACACGCTCACGGGCGAGACGCGGCCGTTCACGCCGCTGCGCGACGACGTCGTCGGCATCTACTCGTGCGGACCGACGGTCTACGGCCCGGCGCATATCGGCAACTTCCGATCGTTCCTGTTCGCCGACCTCCTGGTCCGACACCTGCGCTGGCGGGGCTACACGGTGCGCTGGGTCATGAACATCACCGACATCGACGACAAGATCATCCGCCGCGCCGCGGAGAACGGCGAGTCGATCGGCGCGCTCACCGCACGCTTCATCGGCTACATGGACGAGGACGCCGCCGCGCTCGGCGTGCAGAAGCCCGACCACGAGCCGCGCGCGACCGAATACGTCCCGCAGATGCTCGCCATGATCGGCGAGCTGGAGGCGAACGGCCTCGCCTCCAGGGTCC
>CAYVJP010000218.1:0-4478 GCA_964451745.1 uncultured Anaerolineaceae bacterium
CCAGAACGCCGCCTCGATCGCCGCGATGGTCCTGACCACGGAGACGCTGGTCACGGACATCCCGGAGAAGAAGGAGGTCGCGGGGGCCGGCGCCGGCCACGACCACGGCGGAGGGATGGACTTCTAGTCCGCCACCCGGACGAACGACGAAGGCCCCGGCATCGCCGGGGCCTTCTCGATTCCGTAGCAGGAGGCTTGCGCGTGGTCGCAGGCACGGCGGCGGCCAGGGCACGGGGGCGGCGAGGGCGCGAGGGATGTCGAGGGCTCCATGTGCAGAACCAGTCTGCAGCCGCACGCGTTTCGGCCCGATTTCGTCACCCGGCCGTGCGTGGCCCGGTCCAAGGATCGGCCGAAACAAGCGCACGTGCAGACCAGCGCTGCGGATGGCAGGATGCCGGCCCCACGATCCCGGCCTTCGTCACGAGGTCGTGGCAGCGAACCGATCCCTGCACGGTCTGCCTGACGGCGGATATGTCGCCGGGGGATCGCTATGGCCGGTCGGGTGCCGCTGAGCCTGTCATTCGGCCCCCCAGACGGCCGACCCGCGACATGACTGTCTCCCGGTGACCAGTCCTGCCGCATCGCAGGCCTGTCGTCGGCCATAACGGTCCGGGGACGCAACAACCGCCGACCCGACGATCGCGTGGCTGGATCAGCGGTCATGGCCCGGGCGCATGACCCGACCGTTTGACAGGAATCGTCGGCGAGCGGACGCTCAGCACATGACCCCACACCGACGCTCCACGAGCCGGCCCCGGCCGGCCATCCTCGCCGCCTTCGTCCTTCCCGTGGTCCTCGTGGCCGCGGCGTGCAACAGCGAACCTGCCGCGTCCCCGCTGACCGACCCCACGGCCATCCTCCAGGCCGCGGCGACGCAGACCGCGGGCGCGACCGCCGTCCACCTCGACCTCGCCGCGGATGGCGAGCTCGAGGTCGATCTCACGGGGACGGGCACCGGCGCCCCACTCTCGCTGGCCGACACGACCGCGAGTGCGGACTTCGACCTCGCCGGCGGCGACGTCCGTGCGACGTTCGCCCTGCCGGGCATCCTCGGGTTGCGCGGCGAGCTCATCGCCGTCGACGGCACCGCCTGGGTCAAGACCACGATGACCGGACCGCTGTACCGCGAGGTCCCCCTCGGTGGCGCCGTGCCGACCGATCCCGGCGCGAGTCCCGACACGGCGTCCATGCTCCAGGCCTTGACGGACTTCCTGGAACAGCCGGGCATGGACCCGGTCAAGGGCGAAGACGTCGAATGCGGGTCGACGACGTGCTACACCGTCCGGATCGAGCTCACGCCCGAGGAGCTTGCCAACCTCGGCGGCGAGGGCGGGGAGCTGCCGATCCCCAGTGGGCTGCCGATCCCGATGCCCGACATCGGCGAGTTCGGGATCGACCTCACGGTCCGGGTCGAGAAGGCCACCACCCGCCTCGCGGGCATCACGGCCGTCGCGACGGCCGCGGAGACCGGCGACCTGACGGCCGAGCTCACGTTCTCGAAGTGGAACGAGGCCGTGTCGATCACACCGCCGCCCGCGGACCAGATCGACAGCAGCGGCCTGGTTCCGTGAAGGTCCGGGAACGCCCGCGGACCTAGAATGGGGAGGTGAGTCCCACCTCCCGTCGCCGGCGCGGCGAACCGATCCTCGACGACGCCGCCGTCACCGTGGGGACGACCGTCAGCGAGGCCACCGATAGCGTCCCGGACGAGCCCGAGTGGCTGCGCGAGGCCGTCGCCGGAGCGACCGCCGACACGGATCCAACCGCGCCCCCCGCACCGCCACCTGACCCCGCCGTCATCGCTGCGCGCCGTGCCGCGCGCGAAGCCGAGATCGTCCGCGCCCTGAACCCCGAGCAGGCCCGCGCGGTCACGACGACCGAGGGCCCGCTCCTCATCCTGGCCGGTGCCGGGTCGGGCAAGACCCGGGTCCTCGCGCATCGGATCGCCTATCTCGTCGGGGTCAAGGGCGTCGCCCCGTGGCGCATCCTCGCGGTGACCTTCACGAACAAGGCGGCGAGCGAACTGCGCGAGCGGATCATCAGCCTGGTCGGGGAAGCGGGCCGCGACGTCCAAGCGGGCACCTTCCATGCCCTGTGCGCCCGCGTCCTGCGCCAGGACGGCGAGGCCATCGGGATCAGCCGCCGGTTCGTGATCTACGACACCGACGACCAGCAGTCGCTCATGAAGCAGATCCTGCGCGAGCAGGACCTGCCGCTCACCGGGGAGTTCCGCCCCAGCGCGGTCCTGGGGGCCATCTCCCGCGCCAAGAACGAGATGCTGGATCCGGCGTTCCTGTCCGAGAACGCTGCGAACCACCGCGAGCGCACGATCGCCCGCCTGGCCACGCGCTACCAGGAGCGGCTCCAGCGCGCCAACGCCCTCGATTTCGACGACCTCCTCCTCGAGGCCGTCCGCCTCTTCCAGGAAGCGCCGCAGGTGCTCGCCAAGTACCAGGATCGCTGGCGCTACCTGCATGTCGACGAGTACCAGGACACGAACCGCGCCCAGTACCTGTGGGTCCGCGCGCTCGCCGAGCAGCACCACAACCTGTGCGTCGTGGGCGATGACGACCAGTCGATCTACTCGTGGCGCGGCGCGGACCTGCGCAACATCCTCGATTTCGAGCGCGACTGGCCCAAGACCGCCGTCGTCAAGCTCGAACGCAACTACCGCTCGACCCAGCTGATCCTCGATGCCGCCCACGCGGTCGTGTCGCGGAACACGGCGCGCAAGGAGAAGAAGCTCTGGACCGAGATCCCGGGTGGGATGAAGATCCAGCGCTTCGAGGCCTACAACGAGGAAGAGGAGGCCGAGTGGATCGCCCGCCAGGTGGAGACCCTGGTCGGCGGCCGGTCCACGGCGCTCACCCGTCGCGCCGACGACGACGGGTCCGAGACGACGTTCCGCGCTCGCGACATCGCGGTGATGTACCGGATGAACGCGCAATCCCGCGCCATCGAGGAATCGTTCCTGCGCTACGGCATCCGCTACCAGCTCGTGGGCGGGACCCGGTTCTACAGCCGGCGCGAGGTCAAGGACGCGCTCGCGTATCTCCGGATCCTGCGCAGCGACACCGACAGTGTCAGCTTCGAGCGCATCATCAACGTCCCGGCGCGGGCCATCGGCGACAAGACCGTCGAAGTACTCCGCGCGGCCGCCGCGGCGACGGATCCCGAGACCGGCGAGCCAGCCACGACGTGGAGCGCGATCGAACGCGCCGCCCGCGGCGACCTGCCGACCATCGCCGCCCGAACGCGCAACGCCCTCGCCGAGTTCGCGAACCTGGTGCGACGGCTCCGGGCGCGCGTGGCGATCCTGCCGCTCCCCGAACTGCTCGACGAGGTCCTGGAGGCCTCGGGATATCGGGCGATGCTCGCCGATGGGTCGGAGGACGGCGAGGAGCGCTGGGCCAACCTCCTGGAGCTGCGTTCGGTCACGACGCGCTACGACGACCTCGAGCCCGAGGACGCGTTGGACCGCCTGCTCGAGGAGACCGCGCTCGTCGCCGACCAGGATTCGTACGAGGGCGACGCCGACGCCGTCACGCTGATCACCCTCCACGCCGCCAAGGGGCTCGAGTTCCCGGTCGTGTTCATCGCGGGTCTCGAAGAGGGACTGTTCCCGCACAGCCGCGCCCTCGACGACGAACGCCAGCTCGAGGAGGAGCGGCGGCTCGCGTACGTCGGGATCACCCGCGCCAAGCGACGACTGTTCCTCTCGCATGCCTGGCGTCGGGCGACGTGGGGGATGGGGCAGGCCGCCGTCCCGTCGCGGTTCCTGCTCGAGATCCCGCCCGAGCTCATGGTCGGACCGCGCCTGGGTGGCCTGGACGAGCCGGAGCGCGAATTGGACCTCGATCTCGTCTTCGGGGCGCGACGGACCAGCCGATTCGGGACGCCGGTTCGCGGCAACGGCGGCCCGGCGTACCGCCAGGGGAGCGGCCGGCCCGGTGCGCCGGCGGCCGGCGAGTCGTTCCGGCCCTCGCGCGATCTCGCGGCGAAGCGCGAGGCGTTCGAGGCGGGCGCGCCGTCGGGGACGGTGGGACCGTCCGCCGCGAGCCCAGCGCCCGCGCGTCCGCCGCGCCCCGTCATCCCCGGCGAACGCCAGTTCCGTGACGGCGATCGCGTCCGGCACGGCCGCTGGGGCGACGGCATCGTCGTCACGTCCAAGCTCACCCGCTCCGACGAGGAGATCACGGTCGCCTTCAAGGACCCGGTCGTCGGTCGCAAGACGATGCTGGCCAGCCTCGCGAACCTCGAGATCATCGGCTAGGGGTCGACCGAGGGGCGGTCAGGCCGTCGCGCCGGCGGCCTCCAGCAGCGCCGCGGTCGCGGTGTGCCCGCGCGCCCGGGCGTGCGCGAGCGGTCGAACTCCATCACCGTCGGCAAGGTCCACGTCCGCCCCGTGCTCGATGAGCAGCGCCACGATCTCCTGGTGGCGAGGTCCGCCGTCCGAGAGCAGGATGGCCTCGAGGAGT